>NZ_JBVVPV010000009.1:0-154290 GCF_055811735.1 Mesorhizobium sp. WSM4850
GGATTTTTCCAATGTTTTCCCCGGTGTGGGAATTCCCACAGCCGAGCCTGGTTCGACTGTCATATCCTTGTTGCAACGTCAGGCCCGCCGGCTCGTGCGCAAGCCGGCGAAAGGAAAGGGAACAGTCATGAAATTCTTGGCTCCCGTCACAAAACTTGCTGCGGGGTTTCGCAAATTCGTCGCGCCGCGCTACCGCCCGGAGCTTTATTACATGCGTGGCCCGGGGCCAGCCACCGCCCGCCGTATGGGCACGCGGCGGCAAAACCAATCCATCGACCACTACGCCTAACTTGCCTCGCGGACGGCTGACGCTCTCGCCCGGAGTGCCGTTCGCGCCGTTCCGTACCGGTCAATTCAGATCAATGAAGGTACGATCTGATCATGGTTATAATTCATGCTGCCGCCATTGGTCCATTTCGCAGGTGGTTACGCCTCCGCGCCGAGGGAAAAGCTCTCTTGTCGGCAACGGACCAGTTGAGCCGTTTACCCGATGACGTTCTTGGCGACATCGGCATCTCACGTGACGAAATCATTTGCGCCTTGCGAAGCCGCGCCATCCGTCATGCGGAGGCAGGCGCGGCCGGCACGACGATCGAGCGCACCAGGATCGCTTCGGCCTCGATCCCGAAACGGTTGGCCGCCGGCAGTAGCTACGCCTCGGCCGAGATCCCCTTTGGCTGGTCCACGAGCGCGCGATCGAGCCTTACATCGCGGCTTCGACAAGCAGCGGCGCGCGGACGGGACCTTCGAACGGCACTACACCTGCGACCCCAAGGACTGAATGTTGACCGACGGGAACTGGGGAGGATCTCAAAATGATCATGTCAGTTGTTAAGTCCCTCGCGCTCGCTCACGCTGACATGCCAATCAAACAGCTGAAAGACGTCTATTTGGATTGCGAACGGGGAGGCCGCCGTTGGGGACGGAAGACGTGATGTACTGTTCGATGCGCGAGTTCCGACTAGGCGCGCGATAGCAGTTTGCGCATAATCACCGATGCATGGCCTTCTGCACCGTGCAACGCGGCCACTTCGAACCATGTTTGCGGTAAAAGGCCATTGCCCGGTCGTTTCCCTCGAGCACTTCGAGTGCGATGCTCAGGATGCCGGAATGGGCGGCAAAGACAGCGTGCAATATATTAGCGGCTAGCCCGGTGCCGTACTCGCTTTGATCGATGTGGAGCCGGTCAAGCATGACGTCGCCGGCTTCATTCATCTTGGCCATCGCGTAGCCGGCAATCGAGCCGTCTGGCCGTTCTGCCACGAACGACATTTTGTTGGTGTCTGTCAAGTTCCGCCGCAATCCGCTGCCGTGTGATCTTCATCCGAAATCAGGGCCGCGGTCTCGGCACCCATGATTGGCGAGTACGTCCTGCGCCAAGACTCTCCAATGAGCAGCGATACCGACGGCACGTCCTGCTCAGTCATGGCTCTGATTTGCGTCATCGATAACGTCCCCTGCCGGTCAATTATAGCGTTGCCGGACGGGCCGCTCAAATTCGGAGCGGCGGCCTACCGCCGCTTCATCGCATGGGGGTCACGCCGTTCCCTACATCTACCATCAGGCATGGTCCGCAGGTCGACTCCTACCGATGAGCTAACGTCCGCTCTGGAGAAGCACCGCGAATGTCTGAACATGGCGCAACCAGGACCAATAGCTTCGCGCTGCCGATGTCCCCTTTCGAGTAACAGCGAAATTGCTTCGAATGACCAAGATAGGCGCTAAGCCGACCTTCGAACGGCACGATTGAACACGCGTCCTGCTACCGTCATCTCTAAGCGCTTACCGGGTCGCCCGGCGCCGTCCCTCCACGGCGTCAAGCCGCTCCTGCAGGTGCCCATTGAGCACGATCATCTCCTTGAGTGCCTTCACCGCGTCGCCCTTGTGCTGGGCGATGAACTTTTGGGCGATCGCCTGAAGGGCGGCCTCCTGGCGTCTGTCCAGCGTCACGATGTGGTCCATGGCGATGCCTCCGACAGTTTCTGTTTAAATTGAACAAAACGGGAACAAAAATGTTAAGTGTGAATTGACTTGGCGAGGAATACATTCCTATTTGTCGGTGGTGGGGCGGTTGCTCACAAAGTGGGGAGAGCCGCGATGGGCAGACGAAAAAGCCGGTTTGACAGGCTGTCGGCGAGGCATGCCGAGGCGATCATCAGCGACGCTCTCAGCCTGCGCAGGACGGTGCTTTCGTCGCAACTGCATCTGAAGGCGCATGGCGAGCTGTTTTGGCAGCTTTGCGGGCTTGTCGAAAAATTGCATGAGGTGATGGCCAGCGTAGCGGAGAAGGAGCCCGATTTCCAGATGCCGGATCTTGGCCTGCTTCCGCTTCCCGAGGGCTATTTGACTCGGAAATGAGGCCATGGCCGGGCCGATGGACAGCGTTGGACGTGCCGCGAAGGCCAACATGCTGCTGATCGTCGAGTGCGGCCACTGCTACCATGTCGGGCGTTTTCGGGCCAACGACGTGGCCAAGGTGGTGGGCTGGAACAAGCCGCTGGAGACCATCCGATTCAGATGCAAGCGGTGCAACCGAACGGACACGACGGTGAAGACCCAGTTCGTCGACCAGGACCATCCGCCGAAGGGCTACATCTGGGTGCTGCAACAATTCAAGCTTTAGAACAGCGAACCCTATACCGGCGCCTGTGGGGCCTGCGGCGGAAATTTTATCTGTGTCGCCGGCTTGTCGACGATCACCAGCGCGTCGTCGGGTGCCGTGCGCTGCAGGTGCCTGGCCTGCGACCACGGTGCGGTCAGCCAGGTCTCGGTTTCCTCCTGCGTGGTTAGGATCACGGGCATCGCCTTCTCGTGGATCGGCGCGATCAGGGCGTTGGGCCTGGTGGTCAGAAAACCGTAGAGCTCGAACTCGCCGGGGCCATCCTTGACCTTGCGCACGCCTTGCCAGGGCGTCCACAGGCCGGCGAAGAAGAACAGCGGCCGCGCCTCGTTCAGCGCGAACCAGTAGTTTTTCTGGATACCGGTATCCGGGTCCTTGTCGCCCGGCGTTGGGCTCGGTTCGGCAAAACTGGTCAGCGGCACCACGCAGCGGTTCTCGACGCCGAGATATTGCTGCCAGTGGCCGTATTGCGGGTTGCGGATGTTGGTGGTGCCGTAGTCGGCCTTGCCCTTCACGCGCTCGACCGGCGTCGGCATGCCCCACAGCAGGTTGGCCAGTTCCCGCTCACCGTCCGGCGCGTTGCGCACTACCGGGCCGGGCTGGTTGGGGTAGATGTCGATGGAGGGCTCGAGATTGCCGAGACTGTCGCGCAAGGCGCGGGTCCACTGGCGGATCGCCTCCTGGCTGGTGGTGATGTTGTAGAGGTTGCACATGTCGAGCCCAGGGATGTTCAGGCATCTTGCGGGAAAGGGCAGGTAATTTCCAGCGCTCTCCGGCCGGCTGCTGACACGCTACCCCAGCCCACAGCGCCACGATCACCGCCGCCATCCCGGCGATCGACCGCGGCAGAAGGATACCGCCGCGCGCAGCACGGCGAACCGCGGGCTCCGCCTACGCAACGCACACCGCTCGCGCGCGTTCTACCCATTAGGAGGAGCATGGCGATGTGACAGCTGGTCTCATGCGCTCACAATTGGAGGCTAACCACCATGTCTAAGTTCAAAGATGCCCTTGACCGCGGCAAGGAAGCTCGCCGTGAGCAAGAGGAGAAGGTCGGCAATGAGAAGGCCGAGGGGGTGGACTTCGGCGCGCAAGCAAGGGCCTGGCTAAACGACGTCGTGGTTGCGTCGCTGGAAACGGCCAGGGCTGACGTAGCAGGCGAGGTGGCCGTCGAGATGGACACCGCGCCACGCCGCCAAGCCAAAGCATCAACACCATCTATTCGGTTCAGAATCTACAGGAAGCGGGGAACGGAAAAGGAGGTGGTCGGAAGAACGTTCACGGTCAACGTTCAGCTGAGTGGACAAGTGTCGGTCTCTTCGCCGGGGATTGTGGCAAGAGAAGTGGGAAACATCGGGGATAGGGCTGACGAGCGGTTCTCTAGCTTGCTGGCGGAACTGATCGAGGACGCAGCGAAGGGCACTTAGCCAGCAAGGTGTCGAGGAGGGGCCGGCGATTTCCAGCGTTGTCTGCGGCTGCTGACACGCCGAGCCTGTCAGTAACAGCTTTCCGGACGCCGCAAACAGCCCTCCGTTAACCTTTCGTTAACCATGGCTGGCTAGCGTTTACCTATCAGTAAGGAATCGCTGTCCGTGACCTTCGCCGCCCCCGTCGAGACCAAATCCATTCGCTTTCGCGCCCGCTCCTTCGTCGCCTTCACGCTCACCCCGGAGACGCCGCTTTCGGAGTGGCTGGAAAGCCTCGACCGCTGGATCGGCAATTCTCCCGGCTATTTTGCCGGCCGCCCGGTGGTGCTCAACCTCAACACGTTGAAGCCCGCGGTCAGCCAGATCGAAGCGCTGGTTGCCGAGCTTGGCCTGCGCGGCATCCGCATCTATGCCATCGAGCTCGAAGGCAACACGGTGCTTGAGCCCAGTCTGCCGCCTTTGCTGATCGGCGCCAAAGAGGCCACAGCCGGGCTGCTCATGCAGGCCGACCAAAAGGCTGCCGGCGGGCCGGAAGAGGCGGGCAGGGCGGAAGAAGGCAGGGCGGAACCGGGCAAGCAGTCAGAAGACAGGCAACCAGAAGACAGGCTGCCGGACGCGCCGGCCACGCTGATGGTCAAGACGCCGATTCGCTCGGGCCAGTCGATCTTCCACGCGCATGGCGATGTCATCGTGCTGGGCTCGGTCGCCTCCGGTTCCGAGATCGTCGCTGCCGGCTCGATCCACGTCTACGGCACGTTGCGCGGGCGGGCGTCGGCCGGTGTGCTCGGCCATTCGGCGGCGCGCATCTTCTGCCGCAAAAACGAGGCCGAACTGCTGTCGGTCGACGGCTGGTATTGCACCGCCGAGGAGATGGAGCCGGCCTTGCGTGGAAAAGCGGTGCAGGCGTTTCTGGAAAAAGACACGCTGCGCATCGCGCCGTTCAGCTAATGCAGTCGCCCGAAAGTATGCAGCAGTTTTAGAATTAAAACAAAGACTTAAGCGCATCGCATGAATCAAACGCTTAACAATACAAACAACAATAAGGAGGCATAGATGGGCAAAGTTGTGGTGGTCACCTCGGGCAAGGGGGGCGTCGGCAAGACGACCTCGACGGCCGCCCTTGGCGCCGCCGTCGCGAGAACCGGCAAGAGGGTGGCGCTGGTCGACTTCGACGTGGGTTTGAGGAATCTCGACCTGATCATGGGCGCCGAGCGGCGGGTGGTGTTCGACCTGGTCAACGTCATCCAGGGAACGGCCAAGCTGTCGCAGGCGCTGATCCGCGACAAGCGGGTCGAGACACTGTTCCTGCTGCCGGCCTCGCAGACGCGCGACAAGGATGCGCTGACCGAGGAGGGCGTCGGCGAGGTGATCGAAAAGCTGAGCTCGGTGTTCGACTACGTCTTCTGCGACAGCCCGGCCGGCATCGAGCGCGGCGCGCAGCTTGCCATGCGCTTTGCCGACGAGGCGGTCATCGTCACCAACCCGGAAGTCAGCTCGGTGCGCGATTCCGATCGCATCATCGGCCTGCTCGACGCCAGGACCGTCAAGGCCGAGCGGGGCGAGCAGATCGCCAAGCATGTGCTGGTGACGCGGTACGATGCGGCGCGCGCGGCGCGCGGCGAAATGCTCTCGATCGACGATGTGCTCGAGATACTGTCGACGCCGCTGCTGGGCATCATTCCCGAGAGCCAGGACGTGCTCAAGGCCTCCAACCTCGGGTCGCCGGTGACACTCAGCGATCCGACCAACTCCGCCGCCCGCGCCTATATCGAGGCGGCCAAACGGCTCGAGGGCGAGGACCTGCCGGTCGTCGTGCCGTTCGAGCGCAAGGGCTTTCTCGATCGGCTTTTTGGAAGGAGGGCAGCATGAGCCTGTTAGACCTCTTCAAGCGGCGCGGCAGCGCGCCGGTGGCGCGCGAGCGGCTGCAGGTGCTGCTCGCCTATGAGCGCCGCAACCGCAGCCAGCCCGATCTCGTCTCGGTGTTGCGCGAGGAGATCATGGCCGTCATCGCCAGGCATGTGCAGATCGACCAGGATTATCTGCAGGTCTCGATGGATCGCGGCGAGACGATGTCGACGCTGGAGATCGACATCCAGATCCCCAACAAGAGCGCTAGGCCGCTGGCCATGTCGGCCTGAGCGTTGCGCCTGTAGTAGTTTTTGACGCCGGCGGGACAGCGCCCCCCCTCTGGCCTACCGGCCATCACCCCAATGCCCGGCAGGACAGAGGGGGGGTACTGTCCCGCCGACATCTTCTTATTTATATCAACCATAGGTTGCATTAAATACTTCCCATCCATTTGCCACTTGCGCAACCAACAAAAGGGTGAAAACCTTGGTCCGGGGTAAATGGGCAAGGGTGGTCGTCGCGGCTGTTAGAAGCTCCGGGGCGGTCTTGAAGAGCGATGAATTTTCCACAGTTCCTGGTGGGGATGACCGCCGCGGCATTCGTCGTGGCGCTCTCGACTTTTTTGGCAACGGGTTCAATCTGGAAGGCGCTCGGCTGGACGGTCCTCACCTTGATCGTTCTGCAGCTTGGATATTTTTTGTCCGTCGTCCGGCTGATCTATAGGGCCGAACGAAAGACACACAGTGACCGCGACCCGCGAGTACTGGACCGTCGAGACTGCATGCGGTTTCGAGATTCAGGTCGGCCACCACAAATATAAACATGCCTAGACCATGATGTTCATCAGATAGACAGTATGGTCTAAACCGCTTGAAAGCGGACATGTTCGGTTCTGGGAATGTGCCTTGGACGTTCCGTTACTTTAGTCAACCAGTATATATCTCCGGGTGCATATGCCCGATACTGCGCAGCGCGTCATCCGCTCCAGCTCCGTCGCTCCGATCATTCCGCCGCCAGCTTGTCCTGCGTCCTGGTGTCGAAGTCGCTGGCGTCGTGGCGCTCGTGCAGTTGCATCGCCGGCTCGCCGAAGGCGCGGTTGACCATGCGGCCGCGCTGCACCGCCGGCCGCGCGTCGATCGCGTCGGCCCAGCGCTGCACGTGCTTGTATTCCTGCACCGACAGGAACGCGCCGGCGTCGTTGTACATGCGGCCCTTGGCCAGCCCGCCATACCAGGGCCACACGGCGATGTCGGCAATCGTGTAGGCGTCGCCGCCGAGATATTCGCTTTCAGCCAGCCGCCGGTCGAGCACGTCCATCTGGCGCTTCACCTCCATGGCGAAGCGGTCGATGGCATATTCGAACTTTTCCGGTGCATAGGCGTAGAAATGGCCGAAGCCGCCGCCGAGATAGGGCGCCGAGCCCATTTGCCAAAACAGCCACGACAGGGTTTCTGCGCGCGCCGGCTGCTCGATCGGCAGGAACTCGCCGAACTTCTCGGCCAGATGCAGCAGGATCGAGCCGGATTCGAAGACGCGGATCGGCTTTGGCCCGCTGCGGTCCATCAGCGCCGGGATCTTGGAGTTGGGATTGACCTCGACGAAGCCGCTGCCGAACTGGTCGCCGTCGTTGATCCTGATCAGCCAGGCGTCATATTCGGCGCCTTTGTGGCCGCGCGCCAACAACTCCTCCAGCATGATCGTCACCTTCACGCCGTTTGGTGTCGCCTGCGAGTAAAGCTGCAGCGGATGCTTGCCGACCGGCAACTGCTTGTCATGCGTCGGGCCGGCGATCGGCCGGTTGATGCTGGCGAAGGCGCCGCCATTCTCCTTGTTCCAGGTCCATACTTTCGGCGGTGTGTATTGGTTCATTTCGGAGGCCTTTGATGTGAGCGGAGAGGGTCTTGGGGAGGATCAGCTTGCATAGATACAGGTAGTGCGGGCTCACGGAAGTTCAACTTGTGTTGAACTATTGTCGATATCGGCAGCGCAAGCCTGCGCGATTGCATCCGGCCCTTGCGCCTCGTCACATGCGCCATAGCTATAGAAGATGCCGGCCCTCTGAACGGTCGTCGTGAATATGGCCAGGATTGAGAGCATGACCATCGATACGATTTTGCGGTCCATCGTGACGGTGCGGGCTTCGATCCCGGATGATGCCTTCACCGCGAATGCGCTAGGCACCAGCCGGGAAGGCAGCGGCGTGGTCATTCGCGACAACGGCCTGGTGCTCACCATCGGCTATCTGATCACCGAGGCGGAAGAAGTCTGGCTGACCGACCACAGCGGGCGCGTGATTCCCGCGCACGCGCTCGCCTACGACCAGGAAACGGGCTTCGGCCTGGTGCAGGCGCTGGCCCCGCTCTCCCTGCCCGCAGTGGCTTTCGGCGACGCGGCCAGGGCGATGGCCGGCGACCCGGTGGTGCTCGCCGACGGCATCGGCCAGGCGGTAAGCGCGTACATCGTCACCAAGCAGGAATTCGCCGGCTATTGGGAATATCTGCTGGACGAGGCGATCTTCACCGCGCCGGCTCATCCGTCATGGGGAGGTGCGGCCCTCATCGGGCAGGACGGCAGGCTGCTCGGCATCGGTTCGCTGCGCCTGCAGATGAGCCGCGCCGGCGAGATCGCCGATATCAACATGGTGGTGCCGATCGACCTGCTGCCGCCCATCCTCGACGATCTGCTGACACGCGGCCAGGTTGCCAAGCCACCGCGCCCATGGCTCGGCGCCTTCTCCGCCGAAAGCAATGGCGAGGTCGTGGTGATGAGCGTCGCCGAAGGCAGCCCGGCCGCCGAAGCCGGCCTGCGCCAGGGCGACATCATCTCGGATGTGCGCGACGGCGAAGTCGACGGGCTCGCCGATTTCTACCGCAAGTTGTGGCAGAACCAGGCGGGGGCGGAGATCCCGTTGCGGGTTGTGCGCGACGGCCGCGAAACCTGGCTGCGCGTCAAGTCGGCCGACCGCAACAGCTTTCTCAAGAAACCGCAGCTGCAGTGAAGCTCCTTTCCTTCCCCCCTTGTGGGCCTTGTGGGAGAAGGTGGATCGGCGCGCAGCGCCGAGCCGGAAGGCCGCAGGTTATTACATCACGATTTGAAGGACCGCCATGGGCGCCGGCCTTGCAACAAGGCCACTGTTGCTCCATTCGATCGGAGCCAAGCAGCGACAAAGGAGAACCGATGACGACCACAGAAAGGCAGACCCGCTGATGGCGCCAGTCGAGGTCGACCCCGCCAAGGTCCGCGAATTCAGCGATGCCGAGAGCTTCTACACCTGGCTCGGCAAGCATCACGACACCGAGACAGAAATCTGGATCAAGATCCACAAGGTCGGTTCGGGACTGCCTTCGATCACGCCCAAGGAGGCCATCGACGTCGTGCTGTGCTGGGGCTGGATCGATGCCGTGCGCAAGGGGCTCGACGACAAGAGCTATTTGCAGCGCTACACACCGCGCGGCAGGAAGAGCATCTGGAGCCAGATCAACGTCGACAACGTCGCCCGGCTGATCGAGGCGGGCCGGATGACCGAGCATGGGCTCAAACAGGTCGAGGCGGCGAAGGCCGACGGGCGCTGGGCGCGCGCCTATGCAAGCGGCAAGGACATGAAAATCCCCGCGGATCTGCGGGCCGCAATAGACGCCGAGCCCGAGGCAAAGGCGATGCTGGCAAGGCTCAGCGCGCAGAACCGCTTCGCGCTCGCCTTCCGCATCCACAACATGAAGACCGAGGCTGGCCGCGAGAAGAAGATCGCCGCCTTCGTCGAGATGCTGAAGCGCGGTGAGGCGATCTACCCGCAAGGGAAGAAGTGAGGCTGGCGCCGTCGCGGCTGTGGCTGCCATTGCGGCAAAGTTCCCGCCTCGTGGGTGTCAGGGTGAGAGAAATTGGCCGTCCACCCCAGCCGCTGCGCAGTAACGGATTCTTCTTTGCTTTTGCCTCATAATAGCGGCGACGAGGCAGGCGAAGTCCAGAGCATGGCCGAAAAGAAAAATCGCGACGGAGAGTTCTGGGAGCTGGCGCTCGAACGCGCGCATCTTGGCGTCTGGGATTGGGATCTCAGGAGCGGCGACTGTTTCTACTCGGCGATGTGGTTGCAGATGCTCGGCTATGGCGAGGGTGAGCTTGCCGAGACAAGCGATCTCTGGCTGCAGCTGACGCATCCCGACGATCGCGAGCGGGCGTTGGCCAGCGGCGAACGCCACATTGCCGGCCTGACCGATTCGATCGAGACCGAGCTCAGGCTGAAGCACAAATCCGGTCACTGGGTATGGGTTCTCGATCGCGGCGGAGTGGTCGAACGCGACGCCGAAGGCCGGCCGGTCAGACTGATGGGCGTCCAGACCGACATCACCAAGCAGAAGCAGGCGGAAGCAGAGCTTGAACAGGTCAACGTCCGCTTTCGCCTGGCATTGGCGGCCAGCGGCACCGGCATCTGGCACCACGATCTCGCCACACGCAAAAGCTACTGGGACAAGCGGACGCGGGACATCTACGGGCTTGTCGCCGACACCGACGAAGTGTCGCAAGACCTCTGGCACAGCTATCTGCATCCGGACGACCGGGCCGACGCCGAGCGGGCCCATTTGGCGCCGCTGCAAACGCAAAAGGTCGTCGCCGTGCAATACCGCATCATCAAGCGGGACGGCGAAATCCGACATCTCGAATCGCTGATACGGTTCGCCGACGCCCAGTCGTCGGGCCAGATCCTGGGCACGGTGCGCGACATCACCGAGGCGAAGCAACGCGAGCAGGAACTTGCCCATGCGGCCCGCCATGACGCGCTGACCGGCCTTTTGAACCGCGCCGCTTTCGACCGGCTGCTGGCCAAGCACATCGCAACGGCGCGCCGGCTCGCGGTGTTCTACGTGGATCTCGACTACTTCAAGGCACTGAACGACTTCGCCGGCCACGCCGCCGGCGACCTTGCCCTGAAGAGCGTCGCCGAGCGCATTCTGGGCTGTCTGCCGCCGTCGGTGCACGCCGCGCGCCTCGGCGGCGACGAGTTCGCGCTGCTGGTGCCTGATTGCGACGCAGCGCAAGCCGAGCGTCTCGCCGGCGCCGTTCTCGCGGCGGTTCGCGATGCCGATCTCGGCTTGACGGCGACGTCGCGCAAGCTCGCGGCCAGCATCGGCATCGCCTTTGTCGCCGATGCGAATACCGCAGTGGCCGACGCGCTCGCCTGCGCCGACGACGCCTGCTATGCGGCCAAGGCTGCCGGGCGCAATCGCTTCGCGGTGTTCTCGCCCGAGACGACGTCCGGTTCCAGCGGGCTCAATGCGGCGCGGCTGGCGGCCGACACCGTCGACGCCATGGCGGACGGAAGGCTGAAACTGTTCGGCCAGGAAATCCACCAGCTCGGAAAACCCTGGCAAGAAAGCCGCCATGTCGAGGTCCTGGCGCGGCTCGCCGGCCGCAACGGGCGGCTGATCCCGCCGGGCGAGTTCATCCCGGCGGCGGAGCGGTTCGGCGTCGCCTCGCGGCTCGACCGCTGGATCATCAGGACGGCGCTGTCGCTTCATGGTCCGGCGCTGAAGTCAGGGGCGCTCACGCTCGGCTTCAACCTGTCGGCGCAGACGCTCAGCGACCCGCAGCTTTGGGATTTCGTCGACGCCATCATCGCCGAGACCGGGGCGCCGCATTCCGGCATCGGCTTCGAGATCACCGAAACCGCCGCGGTCACCAATTTCGCAGCTGCCGAGCAGTTCGTCGGCAAGGCGCGCGAGCGGCGCTGCCGCGTCAGCCTCGACGATTTCGGGGCGGGCATGAGCTCGTTCGAATATCTCCGGCGCTTTCCCGTCGACACGATCAAGATCGACGGCTCGTTCATCGAGCATATTGCCGATAGCCGCTTCGACCGCGAGATCGTCTCGGCGATATCCGGCATCGCCAGGAGCCTCGGCTGCTCCGTGGTGGCGGAGAAGATCGAAGCGCAGGATGCGCTCGACATCCTCGCGGATATGGGCATTGCCTTCGGCCAGGGATTTCTGCTGCACCGGCCGGAACCGCTGCAGGCGATCGTGGCGCGGGCGTGCGCGGCCCGGGCGAGCGCGACACAAGCGAGCGTGGCACGGGCGAGCAAGACACGGGCGAGCGCGCCGGCACCAGCCGGACGGCGAGCCTAGCCCGGATCTCTCCGGGCTAACCGGGCGAAAAGTCCGCGAAACCGGTCCGGCGCCGTGATGCGCGACTGGTCAGGACTTTCCCGGCGGGCGATAGCGGACCGACTTCGCCTTGCCAAGCGCTTGCATCGTCTCTTCGACGCTCAGGAGAACGGTGGTCTCGTACGAACTGAGCGCTCCTCCCGCACCAATGGCAAGCATGACCGATGCCATCGAAACGTTGTCGGGCGCTTCCCACAGGTTCCAGCCATCGTGCTCTCCGAAGCCGTACCAGAACCCGTGCAGCTTTCCGCCTACCGATTCGATGTAGGTGCGGGCTGCCTCGCGTCTATCCTCGGGGTTTTCGATCAGGCGCGCCCAGGTCTCGGGCGTATAGCTGAATCGTGAGAGATACATGGGCATGGTTCGCCTCCAGGGCCGCCGATCCCCCAGCGGCTCGGCGTCGAGGGGATCGAGGGAGGGGCTGGCGCCGAGCCTGACCGGCTTGGTTGGTTCACCGGCTGACAAAATATGCGCTCAGGCTAATATAATCGCAACACCTATCCTGCAGGCCGCCGCCGATGCGGGTCAGGCGTTGCGGCTCGCCATATGCGCGTCGAGCTTCTTTCTCGAAGGCCCGTACCGCTTGATGATGGTCGCGGCCTCGCTCGGCGGTATACCATATTTTTTCGCAAACGCCGCTACGTCGTAAGGCTTCTCGCCGGCGGCCGGTTTGCGGTCCTGCTTGCTCCTGGATTTGTCGTCGGCCATGTCGTCCTCCATCATATCTGGTGGTTATAGGGTTCCTTGGTCGGCCCGACCATCCATGCCAGTTTGGAAAGGGGAGGCACGCCGGTCTGACCGGTTGCCCGGCGGGGCGATGCTGGTTCCCGCTCATGGGCTCGAACCACGATTCACGCCTTCAAAGGGCGCTGTCCTACCATTAGACGAAGCGGGAATAGAGGAAGTGACGCTATCTAGCACTTTCTCATCCGCGCATGAAGCTGCTTCATGTCATCATCGGCTCGAGCATGAGACACGCCCTTTCGGCGGGGCCTTGCAGGGACGGGAGCAATCGCCGTGACTAGAACCGACCTCTCCGACATCTACCGAGACTACATTGCCTGCCTGAACAAGCAGGACTGGCCGAAGCTGGGGCAGTTCGTTGATGATGAAGTGGTCCACAACGGTCGGCGGCTCGGTCTATCAGATTATCGCAAAATGCTGGAGAGAGACTTTGCTGAAATTCCGGACCTTTATTTCAACGTCCAGATGCTGATTTCCGATCCGCCCTACATAGCGAGCCGGCTCGGGTTCGACTGCGCGCCGAAAGAAAGCTTCCTCGGCCTCCCTGTAAATGGGAGGAGAGTTTCCTTTGCCGAGAATGTTATCTATGAATTTGGGGACAAAAAGATTGTAGAAGTATGGTCTGTCATAGACAAGGCTGCCATCGAAGCTCAGCTTTAGCGCAGGAATGCTCGGCCGTCGTTCCACGTTCCGATATGAACCACGATATGAACAATGGCAACTGCCTGTCTACCGCCTGTCAAGGACCCGGCCTTGACGCCTGAACACGCTGCCCCAGATTACGCGGCGGAGTTTTCAGATATGCGATACGACTGGCAGGGGCGCAAATTCCTGGAACGGCATTTCGGCATTGTTATCGCAATTGGCCTGGCTGCAGGGCTGTCGGCCCTGGCAGCGCTGGGCTACACGCCTTAAGTCGCGGATACCGCGCCCAAACCCCTAAGGTAAGCGAAAAATAGCGGTGCGACGCGACCAGACCGGGGCAAGACCGTTGCCGGCCCGCTATGCTATCGATTCTGCTGGGCATGCCCCACGGCATTGGCGAAAGAAATGTCATCCTTGATCTCGCGCATCGCCATCGAGGTGATCGTGCGGCGCACGCCCGGCAGGCGGCTGAGCTCGACGCGCAGCATCCTGTCCAGCGCCATCATGTCGACGGCCACGATCTGCAGGAGATAGTCGGCCTCGCCTGTCGTGGCGTGGCAGCGCCGGATCAGCGGATGCGCCTGGACGGCGGCCTCGAAGGCTTCGGAGAGTTCGAAATCGATCGACACCTGGATGAAAGCTTCGATGCCGAAGCCGAGCTTGGCCGGGTCGACCCGCGTCGAGTAGCCGCGGATGATGCCGGCGTCCTCCAGCGCCTTGACCCGCTTCCAGCACGGCGTCTTGCTTAAGCCGACCTCGTCGGCGAGCACTGCGAAGGAGGTGCGCGCATCGCGTTCCAGCGCCGCGACGATCTTCCGGTCGACCGCATCCAGCATCACACGTTCTCCAAACCTTCGCGATGCACGAACATTCGTCCTCCATTTTCTGGCATTTGGATAACACAAAGGAACAATGTTCAAGTGAAAAGCGACTAAACTGCGGGCTCGGACCGAACAGGGAGCCCTATGGGCCGGGCAAAGGAGCAGCTGCCATGCACAAGCCGGATTATTACGCCCGTATCGAAGCGCCCGAGATGCGCGACTATGGGGTCTACCTCAGCTGCGACAAGCTACTCGCCTGCCAGAAGCCGCTGGCCGAGATGGTCAATGCCGACGAGCTGCAGTTCCAGATCGTCCACCAGGTCGAGGAGCTGTGGATGAAGCTCATCGCCTACACGCTGGTCGATGTCGTCGACTTCCTCGAGCAGCAGAACACCCATCGCATCGTCACGCTGATGGGGCGGGTGCATCGGCTGATGCGCCTGATGACGGCGCAGCTCGACCTGCTCGAAACCATGTCGCCCAAGGAATACCAGGAGATTCGGCTGCAGCTCGGCAACGGCAGCGGCCAGGAATCGCCGGGCTTCAGGCTCTTGCTGCGCATGCCGCCGGACCTGTGGCGGGCGTTCAAGGCGTCCTATCTCGATGGTCGCGGGCTCTCGGTCGAGGATGTCTACGATGTCAGCTATGATCACGGCGACAGCTATGTCGTCGCCGAGGCGCTGATCGAATTCGACGAGCTGTTCCAGAAATTCCGCGCCAATCATCTTTATCTCATCCACCGCTCGATCGGGCTCGGCTCGAAATCGCTCAAGGGCCGGCCGGTCGAACTGCTGCAGGCCGGCGCCCTGCATCGCTTCTTCCCGGAGCTGTGGGACATACGCTGCGACATGACCGACCGCTGGAGCGGCCAGTATGGGACTGTGCGGGCACCGATCAGCCACCACGCGGCCGAGTAGATCCAGGCTTGGGTTCCTCGCCCCGCGCGAAGCGGGGGGAGAGGTGGCCGCGAAGCGGCCGGAGAGGGGCCTTTTCTTTGCAGGCGCTGTCCCCCTCTCCGTCGCGGCTTCGCCGCGCCACCTCTCCCCCACTTCGGTGGGGGAGAGGAACCCAGTCCTGCAGCGGCCTGGCTGCTTGCGCTGTCTCAGCCAGTATTCTCGGGGGATGATGTCGGGTTTGCGGCTGGTGCAACGTCCTTGGGGCGAAATCGGTCGCAACCCTGGAGGACGGCATGTCATCGGAAACCACCCAATCACCGGCTCAACCACCGTGGCAGACCGCGGCAATCCTGACTGGCCGCTTGATCTTCGCAGCCGTCTTCCTCATGGCGGTGACCTTCAAATTCATCGACATGGGCGCCACCGCGGGCTACATCGCCGCCGCCGGATTTCCGTTCCCGCTGTTTCTGGCCTGGTGCGCGGCCGTGCTCGAAGTCGTCCTCGTGCTGTGCTTCCTGACCGGCGCCTTGTTCTCGCAGGCCGCTCTTGTCGCCGGAGCCTATGTGCTGTTCCTCGCCTTTGCCTTCCACGGGCCGTCGCACTGGGCCGGAAACCAGGCCGAGTTCGGCTTTTTCGTCGATCATTTTACTTTCCTGGCCGGGCTGCTGTTTGCCGCCGTGCATGGGCCGGGCCGTGTGCTGACCTGGAAGCCTGCATCGGCCAGCTGATCGTAGCTCGGCTGGCAAGCGGCGGTCCGACCGGACGGGGGCGATCGCGACGTCACATCTGGTCGTTGTAGGGTTCCTTCATCTGGCCGACCATGCGCGCCAGTTTGGAGAAGGACGGCATGTCCGCCTCCGGCTGACACTGGTTCGCCAGTTCCAGCAGCCGGATCGGGAAGTTGACGGCATCGCGGCTCGAGGCCGACATGCCTTCTGAGCGCTCCTCGCTGGTCTCGCTGGCTTCGGCCTTGCGCAAGGCGATGTCTATCTCTTCGACCGTCAGCACGCCCTTGCGGACAAGGACCTGATTGATCGATGCGACGGCCATCAGCAGGCCCTCGAGTTGCAGATTGGCGACATTCATGGCTTTGCTCCCATTGGCAAATTGCAAACGCGCGAGCGCCGGTTCCGATCCGGACAGCTGCAGCATAGCGCGGCGCGCAGCCGAATTTTAGGCCGGCCCGCGAGATTTCGCTTGCTTTGTGACGGCAGCTATGCTAGGAATATAGTCATGGTGCTGATTTGCGCCAACGACCCGCCCACCGAGGCGGGTTTTTTTAATTCAAGCCTTCTCACAAGTTCGTGCCTGTGTTGCCGATATCAAATGTCGGCGGGACAGCGCCCCCCTCTGTCCTGCCGGACATCTCCCCCACTTGGGGGCGATCGGATGTCACCTCGGCTTTCGCCAATCACCAGCATCGCGGTAGGCCATGGCCGAGAATCCTTTCGACGACGAACCGGCTGATGTGGCCGAACCCAAGCCTTCCGGCCGGCTGAAGCGAGCGAAAAAAACGCTGGCCGATGGTTTTCTGGAAACCATCCGCGCCGATTTCCGGGCGCATGGCGCCGGTGTCATCGCCGAGGTTCGTACCGAAAAGCCCGATCAGTATCTGAAGATCGTGCTGTCGGTGCTGCCCAAGGATCTGCATCTCAACATCAACAGTCTGGAAGCACTGAGCGATGACGAAATCAGGCAGCGCATCCGCGGCCTCGAAGCCGTCCTGCGGCCGTTTCTCGAAAAGTCCGGCGTCGCAGGACCGTGCCTCGCAAAGCCGGGCTGCGACGGCGAAGACCGAGTATCTGAGCCTGCTCAGGGAATTGGACCGGAGGCGGCGCACTAACCAGCTTGCCGCCTACCGGCCTTATCCGCGACAGGCCGAGTTCCATGCGGCCGGTGCTGCCAACCGAGAACGCCTGTTCATGGCCGGCAACCAGCTCGGCAAGACAAGGGCCGGCGGCGCCGAATGGGCGATGCATCTCACCGGCCGCTATCCCGAGTGGTGGCAAGGCAAGGTTTTTGACACGGCCGTGCGGCTGTGGGCGGCGGGCGTCACCGCCGAGGGCACGCGCGACAACCCGCAGCGCATTTTGATCGGCCCGCCGCAGCAGCCGGCGGCGTGGGGCACCGGCATGATCCCGGCCGACGCCATTGTCAGCACCATCATGGGGCGCGGCGCGCCGCATGGGCTGGACAGCGTCGTCGTGCGCCATGGCGGCGGCGGTGATGTGCAGGCCGATGAATCGGTGCTGTCGTTCAAGAGTTTTGAGAAGGGCCGCGAGAAGTGGCAGGGCGAAACGCTGCACGGCGTCTGGTTCGACGAGGAACCACCGCTCGACATCTATTCCGAAGGCCTGACCCGCACCAACGCCACAGGCGGCATCACCATAGTCACCTTCACGCCGTTGCTCGGCATGTCGGAAGTGGTGCTGTTGTTTCTGTCGGCGGAAGAGGTGGAGGGGATGGGGTGAGGGGGCGGCGGCCTTGCCTTCTCCCCTTGTGGGCGAAGGTGGATCGGCGCGCAGCGCCGAGACGGAAGAGGGGTGCTGGACGGAGTGCGGTTTTTGCCAAGCTTTAACACCCCTCATCCGACCTCGCGGAGCCTGTCCTCGGGCTTGCCGGAGGCAAGACCCGTGGGCGAGGCCACCTTCTCCCACAACAAGGGGAGAAGGGAGAGCGGCCGCCTTGGCCAGAAAAATCTTGGCCAAACAACACCATACGGCCGGCGCCTGCCAACATGATTCAAGTGCGAGGGCGAAGAAATGACCCGCCACGTCACCTTCATGACCATCGATGATGCCGAGCATTACACGCCGCAGCAGCGCGCCGCGATCGTATCGGCCTATCCGGCGCATGAGCGCGAGGCGCGGGCGAGGGGCATTCCGGTGCTGGGCTCCGGCCGCATCTTTCCGGTGGCGGAGGAACTGATTGCCTGCGAGCCGTTCCGGCTGCCGCGCTACTGGCCGCGGCTCGGGGCGCTGGATTTCGGCTGGGATCACCCTTCCGCTGCTGTCGATCTCGCCTGGGACACGGAGGCCGACGTCGTCTATGTCGCAAAAGCCTGCCGCGCCTCGCAGCAAACGCCGGCCATGCAGGCGCTGACCCTGCAACCGTGGGGCGAATGGCTGCCCTGGGCGTGGCCGCGCGACGGCCGCCGCGAGACGCTGGAAGGTGCGGGCGTGGCACTTGCCCGGCAATATGGCGCGCATGGTCTGAACATGCTTTCCAGCCATGCGCAGTTCGCCGACGGTTCGGTGTCGGTCGAGGCCGGGCTGATCGAGATGCTCGACCGCATGCAGAGCGGCCGCTTCAAGGTGTTCTCGACGCTTCTGCCCTGGTTCGAGGAGCTTCGGCTCTACCATCGCAAAGACGGCCAGGTGGTGAAGCTGCGCGACGACCTGATGGCGGCGACACGCTATGGTGTGATGATGCTGAGGGAAGCGGTGGTCGACGCGGCGGAGTTCAAGACGGCACGGCGAAAGCCAGGGCAGAGCGATCCGCTGGGGGCGTTCCGGTGAGGGGACCCCGCCGATGACCGTCGCATTGTCAGCGCTACGCTGCGCGACCTCTCCTACATCGCCGCCAACCTGCGGCCCGAGGACCGGACGGAGATCGACTGCCAGTTCGACGAATGGTCGCCGGCGCTGCTGGCGCTGACGGCGCTGCAGGGTTTGGCTATGTCGCCGAGCTGAACGGCAATCCGGAGGCCGGCTTTGGCGCCGCCGAGCAGCGCGGCGGCCTATGGATCGCCTGGAGCTGGGGCACGCGCCGCATGAGGCGCTGCGTGCCTGGGATCACGACGTTCTTTCACGCGGTGGTGGGTCCGCAGGTTGCCGCGCACGGCGCCTGGCGGGTCGAGGCCCGGGCGCTGGCCACCAATGAACTGGCGCTGCGCTGGCTGGCCCGGCTGGGCGCCACGCAACGCTGCCGCCTGCCGGGCTATGGCAAGAACGGCGAAGATTTTTTGC
Source organism: Mesorhizobium sp. WSM4850 (assembly GCF_055811735.1). Lineage (NCBI taxonomy): Bacteria > Pseudomonadati > Pseudomonadota > Alphaproteobacteria > Hyphomicrobiales > Phyllobacteriaceae > Mesorhizobium > Mesorhizobium sp. WSM4850. Next base: position 19,125 of record NZ_JBVVPV010000009.1, read on the forward strand.
TCTACGACTGGACAAGGTCGTCTGACTTTGGGTCGTCTGACTTTGGAGAAAGCTGGAACCATGTGCCTTTTTCAAAAGCCGCCGGCGCTGAAGCCGTTGCCACCGGCACCGACCATTGCCGACAAGGACGTGCAGGCGCGCGAAGCAGCGCTCCGGGCTGAGCTCGAGCAGCGCGAGGGAACCGCCGGCACGGTCAAGACCGATTTGTCGCCGAGCGAACTCAGCGGCCAGCGCCGCGTGCTGCTGGGGATTTGATGTGGGGAGGAGGGTAGCGTCTAGCAGCACCCCCCTCTGTCCTGCCGGACATCTCCCCCTCAAGGGAGGAGATTGGATGTCACCTCAGCTTTCGCCAACCACCAACGCTGGAAGGCTGGCGAAACGCCGAAGCTGCCAATCTCCCCCCATGAGGGGGAGATGGCCGGCAGGCCAGAGGGGGGTGTTCAAGCACCGACGTCGAACTCTGCGCGCTCTCACCCTGGCTTGCGCGCGAAGGCCCAGACCATCAGCGGATATTCCTCGTCGTTGCTGAGGTCGCGCCATAGGCCGTAGGCGCGCACCGGCCCGCCGATATGGGCTTTTGCGCAGGCTTTGTTGCCCCAGCTGAACACTTCAATGTTTGCCTGGGGGAAGCCGCCCTCGACCAGGATCTGCTTGAGGCCGGCGGCGGTCCAGCGGTTGTAGTCGTGCGGCCTGGCATGCACCCTGAACAGGAACGGCGTCGCCACCATCGCCCAGCCGCCCGGCCGGGTCATGGCGTGGATATTCTGTGCCGCGGCAAACGGGCGCTGCACATGCTCCAGCACCTGGTCGGCGATGACGACGGAATATTGCCGGTCGGTGCGGTCCTTGCAGATGTCGAAATCAGGGAAATCGACCGATGTATAGTTGGAGCAAATCGTCTTCCAGTGGCGGTTCCAGCCGGGCGAGATCTCGATCACGTCTGAGGATTTGCGGCCGTCGGCCTCAAGAAACGCGGTGAACGCCTCGATCTGCCTGATGCGCAGCCAGTTGCGGGAATCGTAGCCGATCAGCCGCTTTGCAACCTGCTTGCTTCGCCGCTTCAGGGCGCCGGGTAGGCTTTCCGTCATTGTCAAATCGATCTCCTTGAGTCGCCGCCCCGCGCCCCTTGAACATCGCAAAAGCGAACAAAATTCGACCTGGCCTTGGCAATATCTGGGCTTCGAACAAGCTGATACATCAGAACAAGGAAATGCCATGGCGAGCGCTTCCCGTGCCCACGATATCCTGTCGCGCCAGGCGGAACTGGAGAGCGAGCGCAGCCCGTATGAGGCTGTCTGGGAGGCGGTGTCGGAATTCTGCGACCCCGACGCGCCCGATGTCTGGAGTGGGCGCCGGGGCGCGGAACCGCAGGCCGAGCGGCAGCAGCGGCGCGGCGCCCGAGTCTACGCCAACACCATCAACTCGGCCGCCAACCGGCTGGCTGCGGGGCTGGAAAGCCTGGTGATTCCGCAGTCGGAGAAATGGCACGGGCTGTCGACCGCCGCCGTGAATGACGAGGAGAGCGAGGAGGAGAAGGAATGGGCGGAGGCGCTTCGCGATTTCCTGTTTGCGCTGCGCTATTCCGCCAATTCGAATTTCGTGCCGGCGACGCAGGCCTGCCTGCGCAACGTCGTGCGCTATGGCCCGGCCTATCTCTACGCCGAGGAGGGCTTTGGCGGCACGCTGATCCGCTATGCCTCGATCCCGGTGGTCGAGGGCTATCTCTGCCGCAACCGCTGGGGCCAGGTCGACATTTTCCACCGCCGCTATGAGCGCACGGCACGGCAGGCGGCGCAGCTGCTCGGTTATGACAAGCTGCCGGCGCGGATCAAGATGCTGGTCGACGACCCGGCCAAATGCGAGACCAGGATCTCGCTGATCCAGTGCATCCAGCCGCGCGACGAGCGCAAGATGTACCAGCTCTCCGGCACCCACCAGTATCTCGACACGGCCTTCGCCTCCTATCACGTCGTCGAGGACGAGGAGGTCATCGTCAGGGAGAGCGGTTTCCGCTCTTTCCCGGTCTCCTGCTTCAACTGGCGCCGCCATGAGGGCGACCCCTATGGCATCTCGCCGACCATCGAGGCGCTGACCACGGTGCGCGAGGAAAATGCCGTGCGCCGCTCGGGCCTCAGGGCGCTGCAGCAGATCACCGATCCGGCGACCGCGTCGAAGGCGCGGCTCGACTATGTGCCGGTGCTCAATCCCGGCGAGAATTATCCCGGCCTCATCGACGACAATGGCCGGCCGCTGATTGCGCCGATCGCTGTGGGCCAGAACCCGACCCATGCATTCGACTACGCGGAAAGCCGGGCCGAGGAGATCCGCGACATGATGTTCGTCAACCTGTTCCAGACGCTTGTGCAGAACCCGCAGATGACGGCCACCGAAGCCTTGATCCGGCAGGAGGAGAAGGGCGCGCTGCTCCGGCCCTCCGGCTCGATCATCCAGGCCGGCTTTGCCTCGAATCTCGACCGCGAGCTCGGTATCCTCGACGACAAGGGATTGTATGAGGAAGACAGCCGGTTCCTGCCGCCGGCGAGGCTCGCCGGCAAGGCGGTGCGGCCGACCTTCACCGGTCCGCTCGACGTGCTGCGCCGCTCGGCCGAGGCGCGCGACACCATCCAGGTGGTGACCACGGCCATGCAGATGGCGCAGTTCGACCCCGGCGTCATGGACAATATCGACGGCGACGAGGCGCTGAAGATCGTGCAGAGCGCCGGCCGCAGCCCGCAGCGCATCTTTCGCCGCCAGGACGAGGTGGCTGATATTCGCGATGCCCGAGCCAGGGCGCAACAAGCGCAGGCCGGCATGGCGGCGATCTCCGCCGCCGGCAAGTTTGCCAGGGATGCCGTGCCGGCGGCGGTCCAGGCGCGCGACAGCGGCCTGCTCGACAGTCTCAGCGGGCTGATGCCGCAGGGCGGCGAGAGCGGCGCATGAGCGGCAAGCGCTTCGCCCATTCGCGCCAGGCCGGCGGCCCGGCCAGGGCGCAGGATGCGCTGACCAGGGCCTATCTCAGGGTGTTCTCGGGCCAGGACGGCGAGATGGTGCTGGCCGACCTGACGGCGGCGACCGGCTATTACCGCCGCCCGTCCTACGGCGAGTGGCTGGCCAAGACCAGGACGCCGAACGGCTTCGAGCTGCACAGCGCGCTGAGCAACGCGCGCGCCGAAGTGGTGCAGCACATCGTGGGGTTTTTGACACTGGACGAAGCGCAACTGGCGGCGCTGGAGAAGGCGGCGCGGCTGGAGGGGAGGTAGGGGTAAGGGGTGAGGTGTCGGCGAAGCTGCCAATCTCCCCCTGTGTGGGGGAGATGTCCGGCAGGACAGAGGGGGCGCTGTCCGGGCGCTGTCCCTCGGCGATCAAAGGTACTGCACCGCAGCAACGCTTCAAGGTAACGGAACGGATCCCAGGGTCTGCGCTGCGTCGCTTCGCTCCTTGCTCCGCACTGGGATGACGAAGGCGCGGGGGTTCGGCCATCGCCGAGGTGCCATGGACCGCGCGTCCCGCGCCCGCTGAAATCACTTTCAAGCCTCGCTTCGCGGGGCTTTTTCATGGAGCTAAGCCTGATGGCCCGACCCGCAACTGCCGCCGTTCGACTTCCGACCGGCGAACGCGAACCCGTGCGCCTGGCGACCACGGCCAGCATCCTGCTGCATCGCCTGCAGACCATCGACGGCGTGCCGGCCGAGGTCGGCGACCGCGTGCTGGTCAAGGACCAGGCCGACCCGACGCAGAACGGCATCTACACGGTGAGCGAAGGCGAATGGTTCCGCGCCGCCGACGCCCGCACCGCCCGCACCCTGCAGAAGGGAACGACGGTCCACACCCAGGTTGGGACAATCAATGCCGGCTGGGTGTTTGAATTCAGCGCTGACGAGCCTGTGGTGGGCAGCGATGCCATCGCCATTGCGCCGTTCGTGCCGCCCGACATTGCGGAGGTGGTCGGTGCGGTGGTGACGCTGCGCGATGGAACGCAGGCGCTGAAGCATGCCACCGAGGCCAGCGCCGGCCAAGCCGCCGCCAGCGCGTCCACGTCCGCTGCCAATACCGGACAGACCGCCGCCGATGTCGCTCCACGGCGGCCAACCTGGACGGCGCCCAGGCGGCACGCACGCGTCGCTGTATGGCAAGGGCATCTTCCCGACGACGGCCGCCGCAGTCGGCTTTGGCGTGGCTGGCTTTAGTACCCTGGTCGGCGGCGCCGGCGGCATGGACGGCACTTTCGATCTGGCGTTTGCCGGCGGCGCCGGTTCTGGCGCAGCAGGCCGCTTCGTGGTCGCTGGCGGTGCTGTGACGATGATCCTGATCACGGCACCCGGTTCCTACACGGCGGCGCCAGCTTTCCGCTTCGCGGCCTCTGCTGGGCTTGCTGGCGCAAGTGCGGCGGCGGTTTTGGGCCGGAATGTCGAGGTTGGTGAGTATTTTTGGACCGAGGTTTCAGCCGGCGTTCTGGGCCTCTACAATGTGACGTTGGGGCCGGCGGCGACCGACACGGCGTTCGGGCGGCAACTTCCTCGCTGTTGTCTGACGTGGACCGTATCCTCATGATCGAGGGTGCCAGTGTCCCAACTGCAAAGCTCATTGAGGCAGCCGGGGCGGGCATCAACCCGTCCCTCTACAGAGCCGCCGTCCCATATGTCAGAGGCGATACTCTTGAGCACATTGTTGAAGCTGAGGCGGATGAACGCGGGACTGTCCAGCTTATCAGCACCTCAGTGGGGGCGGCGTACAATGCTACGCTCAATCTATTGGAAGGGACCATCATTGCTTCTGGTGGGGCTAATCTAATCAGCGCCGTCGCGACGGCCTTGGGCGTCGGGTGGTATAAGTTCAAGGTGACTGCCCAGATAACCGCAACTGGGCCGGGCAATGCACAGTGCCGCATATCTCCCACCGCCTATACAGGCGATTGCGTGTTCGGGATATACGTCCGGAAGCATGTCATGCAGAAGCAGGGAACGACCGTCAACCTGTTCCCGAGCAGCGACCCGACGAGCCTGACGTTCACTCGGCAGAACCTTGCTGACGTGATCAATACGGCCACGCCGGAGGCGCTTGTTGTCCCGGCACTTGAAGATGCCGTGAACCGGCTGGACGTACTAATCAACGGCAGGCTTACGGCCACCAAGCTAGTGGAACCAGTGGGTTCGGGAAGCCCGGCCTTCTGGCAACCCCGTACCGGACTTGTTATCGGCGATGACGTCGAGATCGAGGTTATCGCGAAGCGTGATGAACGCCTCCGGCTCAACCTGTTCTCCAACTCAGGCGCTCGCTACGACGTTACGGCCAATATCGAAGTGGGGTCCGTCGCAATCAACTCGACGTTTCCGTTTCCGGCTACGGCCTCGATCGCTCCGCTAGGTGGCGGCTGGTACAAGATCAAGATAAATCAAGAGGCAGATGTTGCGGGCGGATGAACCCGCAGCACCGGATATTCTCTCCCACAGGGGCCCACCCCTACGTTGGTGACGGGGTGTCCGGCCTGCACGTGCAGTCCTCGACTATAAGGATCAACGACGGCCCGAACCTCAATTTATTTTCGGAAGATCTTTCGGTTTTGCCGTGGGCGCACAGCGCAGGCGCAACTGCTATCCGTAGTGACGGCCTATACTTGGGTGTCCTGTCCGACCCGACCAGCCTCGGCGGGGCCCCGTATGATGACGGCTCGGCTGCTCTTGTCGACAAAAAATGGGCAGCGCTTGGCTCAAGCATCACGATCGGCGCCTACTATGCGCCTTTACTCGCCGGACAGACGGGGATGATACTTACCAATCTTGGCGTCAGCGGCTCTGCGCTGGGGCTGAGCACGACTGGTTACCCGAGCTACGGAATGTCCAACAGAATCGTCGAAATTCCGGCCGATACGGAGATCGTCACTCTGGAGCCCGGCCCGAACGCCTTCGGCGCGCAAGAGACGCCTCTGGGTGCCTTCGGCGACACGACCTATGCCACTCACTATGGGTCGCTGTGGGCGGCCGGCGTCGCTATCCGCTTGCAGGCACCGAGCGCTAAAATCGTCATGATCGGAACGTACAGCGGCGGTCCCAGCCACGCGACCCACCGAATCGGACGTGTCAACGGTCAGGGCAACACGATCGATCAGTTCTTCGAGGCGGAGCGCTATGTGGCACATGCGCTCGGAATCCCGTTCATCGACATTTCCCAGAGCGGCATGGGCTACCTCACGTCGACACTACACATGTCGGACGAGCTGCATCCGAATGCAGCCGGCAGCCTGCGCCATGCCACCTATGACGCCGAATGCCTGCGTCAAATGGTGCGTCGGGGTCTCTTCGATGCCTAGACTGAAATGGTGGCGTGTGGCAGATGTTCGCAAATGCGTATCTTCTCCACTATTCTCGCTGTTCGCCGCCGGTTTCTGTCATGGATCGCCACAGGCGCCGCAAGGGAGAATGCCGTCATCGGGCCGCGCACGAAGTTCGGTGCCGGGGCGGAGATCTTCAATATTCATGGCGACAGGTCCCGGGTCTCAATCGGCGCGGACTGCCATCTGGACGGACATCTGCAGGTCTTTGCCCATGAGGGTCGGATCAATATCGATGACTGGTTCTACCTTGGTCCAGGCTCGACGATTTGGTCATCGAATCCGGTGGGGATCAAGATCGGCAAACATGTCCACGTCTCGTGGGGGGTGGCGATCCACGATACCAACTCGCATCCCATGGACCCGCAGAAGCGTTTTGCGCAGATGCAGGCCATCTTTCGCGAAGGCCATCCGCGCGTCGACCCAGGCATCCGCTCAGCACCGATCACAATCGGAGATGATGTCTGGATCGGCAACAGTGCCATGATAATGAAGGGTGTCACCATCGGCGACCGGGCGATAATTTCAGCCGGCTCAATCGTACGGTCGGATGTTCCGGCCGACGCTTTGGTGCGGCCGGACCGCGACCTGGTGAAATGAAATGATGCCTTCGCTCATCAATGAGCGTCGTCCCATCATAGAGCGCCAACCATTCGCTTGCGCCAAGGCGCGGGCGAATGGCAACGGGCTAATGACGGCTGTCTTGCGGCTTGTTGTGCGGCTGGCTGTTCGACCACCAGACAAAATACAGCGAACCCACCTTCATGACCGGCACACGACGCTCGCGTTCGCGCCCCCGCAATTCGCGATAGACTTTTACCTTCAAGGTGCCGCCCGGCAGTTTGATGCGCACGGCCATCGGTTCAACTCCGCTGTGCAATTCAATGATGATGTGCGATGCAGCAATTAGAGAACTTCCCCAGCCGAAGAGTCAACCGCCGATGCGCGCGTTTGCTGGCTTGACCGGAAGGGTTCAAGCGCAGCCGCCCGAGGACGGCTTTTTTCGGGCCGTCAAGGCGCTGCCTGAGATCGGTTTGGATCGTCGTCGGGCTGGTCGTTCAACGGACGCGGCCGGTTCGACCACCAGCTGAAATACAGCGAGCCCAGCTTCAGAATCGGGATGCGGCGGGCGCGCTCACGCTCGCGCAACTCCCGATACACCTTCATCTTCAAGGTGCCGCCGGCAATCTGATACGCACTGCCATTGCTCCCAACCCCCGTTGTGCAATGCAGCGACCTAGAGAGCTTCCGTGGCGGAAGAGTCAAGGGCTGATCGTTGATTCTTTCTGCGGCTGTTTTCCGGGACCGGTTCCAGAACGGTCCGGGCGGGTGAATGGTGAATGGTGAATGGTAGTAGTGAGTAGTGAGCGGTGAGCGGTGAGTGGTGAGTGGTGAGTGGTGAGTAGAGTGAGAGCACCTTCTTCACTATTCACTATTCACCCACTCCCTTTGGCGGGCGTCCGGACGGACGATCCGAAATGCTGCTCGGCCACCAGACGATGAAATAGTCTCCAAGCCGCCAGACCGGGACTTGGCGCTTCTGCTCGCGGCGGCGCAGCTCGTCCTTTTTCTTGATCTTCAGTGTCCCGCCCGGAAGCCTGATCCTGATTGTCACGCGCCCTCCCGCACCTGTTCCCATGGGGTATGAACGGTTCATGGGAGCAGTTTATTCCGGCTAAGCGGTTTCCTATCCCGATGGCAAGACGGAACGAGCTGTTCTCAACTGGTCAACGCCGTCAGTTGAAGAAATTCGCCATGCCCTGGAAGGCCAGGAACGCATAGACGATCGGCCCGGCAATCAGCCCGCAATAGAGGCACAGGATCACCGCCAGCGCGACAAGCAGCGGCTTGTCGCGGCCGACCGCGCAGAGCTCGGCCTTCACCGTCCAGCGCGCCGTTCCTTCGTCTTGCGACATCGGCAAATCCCCACAGTTTGGGGCCATTTCACACAATCGCCTGCAAAGATCAACCGGGCGCCTGCAAACATCAACCGGGCGCCTGCAAACATCAAGCTGGCGCCTGCAAACATCAAGCTGGCGCCTGCAAACATCAACCTGGGAAAGGACCAAGACCATGGATATGACGTTCAAGGGCGCCGCCAGGCGCCTCGACGATCTCGATCTGCCAAGACTTGGCGCCAGCATCGGCGTCGGCGAAGACGAGATCCACGCCTTTCTCGATGTCGAAACCAGCGGGCATGGCTTCGACGCCCAGGGCCGGCCGGTCATCCTGTTCGAGCCGCATGTGTTTTACCGCAATCTGGCGGGCGCGGCTCGGGCAAGGGCGGTAGCGGCCGGCCTTGCCTATGCCAAATGGGGCGAAAAGCCTTATCCCCGCGACAGCTATCCGCGCCTGAAAGCCGCCTGCGCCATCGACGAGACGGCGGCGCTCAGATCGGCGTCATGGGGGCTCGGCCAGGTGCTCGGCGAGAATTTCAGGGCGGCCGGCTTCCCCACCGTGCAGGCCATGGTCGAAGCCATGATGGCGGACGAGGCGCTGCAGCTGGCGGCGGCGGTCAATTTCATCGCCGCCAACCGGCTCGACGGCAAATTGCGCAAGCATGACTGGGCCGGCTTCGCCAAGGGCTACAATGGCGCATCCTATGCGAAGAACGCCTACGATATCCGGCTTGCCGAGGCATTCCGCAAATGGTCCGGGATCAGGGACACGCCGCCCCCTCCGGCGCCGGTTCCGATCCCGCAGTCGCCGCAACCGAACGGTTTCACGCCCGTCAAGGCAGAGCCGGGCAAAGCCGGAGTGCGGCGCGGACCGTTTTCCGGACCGTTGTCCGGATTACGGGCCGCAGTGCTGGCTCCGTTGGTCGCCGCAATCCTCTCCCTGTTTCGAAAGGCCCCCTCCTGGTTTCGAAAGGCAAAGCCATGAACTGGTTCAATACCAACGCCGCGCACAATCTGATCAATGTGCTGATCCTGCTGCTCACCGGTCTGGTCGGCTTCGACTGGACGCTGTTCGGCATCGACGCCGCCCTGGCGCTAAAAATCACCGGGGTGCTGGCCCTGCTCAAGATCCTGATCAATGTCGTGCGCGACGGCGTCGCCGGCCTCGTCAGAAACCAGCCTGCCGTGGAGGGCAATTGAGATGTGGGTACTTTCCATGCTGGGCGCGCTCGCCGGCAACACGACGATCTTGGCGTTTTTTGCCGCGCTCGCCGGCGGCATCGGCCTGTTTGTCGCCGGCGGTCGGGCCAACAAGGATGCGGCCAGGCGAGCGGCAGAAAAACTCGTTGCCGTCGAGGAGCGCCTCGAAATGGACCGCGAGGCGACCGATGCCGAACGCCTGGCGCGCGACCTGCCGGACGAAGCCGCACGGCGGGAGGCGATGCGATGGTCAAAGCGCTGATGCTGCTGCTCGGGTGCCTGCTGCCCAAGTGCCCGCTGTTTGGCGGCCTGCTGCTCGCCGGGTGCGCAACGCCGGTTTCGCCGGCGCGCCAGGTTTGGTGCGACCACAACCAGCCGCGTCGTGCGTCCGCCGTCGTCGTCGCCGCCATGACGCGGTCCGAGCTCGACGAGATGAATGCCTACAACGGCAAGGGCGCCAGATGGTGCGGGTGGAAGCCATGATACAGGAACTTCTCGACGCGCTCGGCATCAAGGCGCCGGTGGTGGTCGCCGGCCTTTCCGGCGGGATTTTGCGAGCCCTGTCGCGCCACCGCTACAAGGTTCGCGAGATGGTGGCGTCGCCGATCTGCGGCGCGCTGGCGGCGGCCTACCTGACCTTGCCGGTGGTGCATTATTTCCGCGCCACCGGCTTGGCGATTCCAGCCAACGACGACACCACGACGCTGGCCGCGGCGTTCCTCATCGGCGTCTCGGCGATGTGGATCTCGGACATCGTCTTCGAAGTGGTGGTCAGGCGGTTCAAGTCCGAGAAGGAGGAGTGAGATCGCGGCTGTCTTAAAGCGCGTCGCGTTTGACCGGCCGCATGCGACGCGCTTTAGGTTGTTGTTTTATGCATGTCGTTATCGCAAAACCGCTGCACACCCTCGGTTCAGGCCCGAGGGCATGCTTTTGCGCGACATGCATTATTGCGCCGCAGCAACAGCCTCTTGCGGGAGACCCGGGTGAAGGTGCGGAACCACGGGCAAAGGTGCGCGTTGGGCACGACCCTTGAGAGGATCTACCATGCCAGCTCGCCCAATCGTCTCGACAGCCGCAGCGATCCTGTTCGCCGCCACAAGCATGGCTTACGGCCGGCCGGATGCGCGCACCATGACATGTGAACAGACGCAGCAGCTGATCCAGAGCCGGCGCGCCGTCGTCCTGTCCACCGGCCGCAACACCTATGATCGATATGTCCGCCCATACGGCAATGAATGCGACTGGCCCGAAGCGCCCGTCACCTCCTACATCAGGACGCTTGACGGTCAATGTCGGGTCCATCGATGCGAGGAACCGGTTCTCGGATTGCGATGATGCGCTATTAAAGTCCGGGATCAAACACCTAGGGTCTGCGCCGCGTCGCTTCGCTCCTTGCTTCGCCCCAGGATGACGAAGGTGTAGTAGTGTATGGTTAATCGCCAGCGTTGGAGATTGGTGCTAGAAGCAGCCGACGCCTGATCCAAGGTCTCTTCCCGCGACGTCTCTTCGTGCGACCACCAAGGTGGGCCGATGCGCTAAAAGCCGAAGGTTGCGGAACCACGGGCGAAGGTGCGCGTTGGGCACGACCCTTGAGAGGATCTACCATGCCAGCTCGCCCAATCGTCTCGACAGCCGCAGGGATCCTGCTCGCCGCCACAAGCATGGCTTACGGCCGGCCGGATGCGCGCACCATGACATGCGACGAGGCGCAGCAGCTGATCCAGAGCCGGCGCGCGATCGTCCTGACCACCGGCCGCAACACCTATGATCGATATGTCCGCCAATACGGCAATGAATGCGACTGGCCCGAAGTGCCTGTCGCCGCCTATGTCAGGACGCTTGACGGTCAATGCCGGGTCCATCGATGCGAGGAACCGGTGTTCGATTTCCCGGACTAGTGGCCGAAGCTGCTGATCTCCAAGTTTTGGTAAAGAGGGCAGGCCAGAGGGGGTCGCCTCGCGTCGAGAGCCATCCTCCACTGCCGCAAGAGAAGAGGCCGCGCCCAGTCGAACCGACCCCCCCCTGCCCTGCCGGGCATCTCCCCCTCAAGGGGGGAGATCAGCAGCTTCGGCCTCCGCACTCATTCCTGCAACGTTGGTGATTGGTGAAGGCGCCGATCACAGCCAATCTCCCCCCTTGAGGGGGAGATGTCCGGCAGGACAGAGGGGGGCGCCGTGGAGCACGGACATCAAAGGCTCTGCACCGGGGCCGACGCTCTAGAAGCCGAAGAACTGCCAGCCGACCAGGTAGCCAAGCGCGACGACTGCCAGGGGAAACAAGGCTGGCGCCAGCCGGCTTAGAGCGGAGCTCCTTGCCGGCTCCCTTGGGGAACTTCTTTCGGCGTTTCCGAGGTTCTTGGTCATTCCGCTATAGTAGCAATCGCTGATTAACGATTCCCCAACATGCCGCGCCGGCGCGATTGAGCCGGGCGGCTTGCTGCAGGCGGGAACCAATCGCCGCCAACCGGCTTTGGCAAGGAGGCGATCGTTCGCGCGGAGGCGTTCGACATGAAATCTTTCGCATTCCTGCCAATCACGCTGCTCGGGGCACTGGCGTTGGGGGCACCGGTTGCCGCCCAGACGGATGACGAGACACAAGACCAGGCGCCTGCCGGCCACTGCCAGGCGCAGCCGCAGAACGGTCAGCAGCAGCCGCCCGTCAACAACGGTGACAGCAACAGCCTGACCGACACGCTTGACCCCTGCAACGGCGTGCTGCTGCCGCCGCCGACCGGCGATCAGGGCATGGCCGCACCGCCGCCAGACCAGGGCAGGACACCGGTGCTCAAGCCCGGCGAGGTCCCGGCGCAGCCGCCGAAACCATAGATTGGGGGCATTTGCCGTTTTCGCGCCTGACGTGCCGGCGCCGGCAGGGATTTTTACCGTAGGGCGGAACATTAGTTATCGCTAAATGTTCTTCTCGAAGCAGTCGATATCACCCCCCCTCCGGTATCGCTGCTGATCGGGCAAAACCGATCGGCCCGCGCGCTTGGGCGACCAAGATCGCGGGCCACTGCCAGCCAAGGCGGCGATCAATTAGTCGCCGCTCACGGAACAAGACGGTTTCGTCAAACGTTGGCTTTTGGGCTGAGTCGTCCCGACTGTGGACAGCAGAGCCCGCAAACCAGACAGGAGAAGACGATGAAAATCCACCTTGTTCCTGCCGCCGCCGGGCTGACTTTGCTGGCCGGTGTCGGCGTCGCCACCGCAGACCAGGTGATTATCACGCCCGAGCAGCAGACGGTCGTCCGCCAATATGTGGAGAGGCACCCGCTGGCGTCGATCAGCCTCCTGGGCGTGGAACTCAACGTCGGTTCCACGTTGCCCGACACGGTTGAACTTCACGAGGTTCCCGACGTCGAATACAGATACGTAGTCGTCGACGATCGCACCGTGCTGGTCGATCCCGGCACCCGCAGGATCGTGCAGGTCATCGACTGACCTTCACCCGCCGCTCTCCCGGGAAGACGCGGGAAGAGCGGCGGCTCGCCGGCAGGCAGCCGGCTGTCGATCGTCTTCGTGGCGGGACGGAAGGAGCCATTTCCATGTTGCCGCATGTCGAATCACGCGATGTGGCCGCATCCGTCGACAAGCTGCTTGCCGAACGGGGCTCTGCCCTGTTGTCGATGAAGGCGTTGATTGCAGCCGTGCGTGAGCAAACCGGAACGGAGCGCTCGGACGCGGATCTGGCAGGGCTGATCACCAAAAAGGCGGCACTCCTCGGGGTCGTGGTCCTGTCCGATTTAGGCGGGCCAGACTCAGGCCGTCCAGACTCAGGCCGACCCGACTCTGGCCGACCCGATCTGGGCCGAAGCCCCCAAGACGCCGGTCGAAAATTCAGCTAGAAGTTGTCGCTCACCGATTTGAGCCGAGGAGGCAACAGTGACGGACGACAGGCAGGAACGCATTCGCCGGCGGGCTCACGCGATCTGGGAGCAGGCCGGCCGGCCCGACGGCGCGCATCAGCAGCACTGGAACCAGGCCGCCGCCGAGATCGACGGTGAGGAAAGCGGACCCAAAACCAAGACTGCTCGGCCAAAGGCGCCGGCTCGGCCGAAGGAGCCGGCGGCCGGCAAGGTGACCAGTTCAAAGACTGCCCGGCCGCGCAAGTGCTAGCCGCCATCTGATGTAGTGCTCTACGGCGCCCCCCTCTGCCGCCGGACATCTCCCCCACGTGGGGGAGATTGGCAGCTTCGACGACGGCACTCTTCTTGCGACTTTTGTGATGGGCGAAATCAGTGATGACAGCCAATCTCCCCCACGTGGGGGAGATGTCCGGCAGGACAGAGGGGCGCGCCTCGCTCTGCCATCAAAGGTTTCGCACATAACGCTTCGGCCGCGGGACGAAGCACTGTCCCGCGGCCGAAGCGCTGGTCCCGAAATCGATCTCGGCTACTGGCCGCAGTGCCTGTCGTTGACGGTGGGTGAAACCGTGCCGGGAGCCTTGTGCGTGGCATCAGGCATGGCGCCCTGCGGGCTTGGCGGGCAGTTCCGATCGGCATTGGAATTCGTGCCGTCGGGGCCGGCAATGATGCTGCCGGTAATCCCGGTATCGACCGTATCCGGCTCAGCCAGGGTCGGATCGACCGGGGCCGGGTCGATGACGACGCTCCTGCCGCTGCCGGGAGCCATGCCAGCCTCTGTGTCGGCTGGGTCGGCTGTGCTCTGGGCCATCGCAGACGTGGCCAGACCAGCGCCGAGCACGGACGCCGCGAGTAACTTCGTAAGCATGATTTGCCTCCATTTGTCTCCATTTTTTCGGTCGTCGCCGCATCGCTACTACAGAAAAAACCGCTCGGGGGTGGTGGAGGTTCCCATAAAATTGCAGCCTGCGACCAACCGTCGTGACCAGGAGGGGCCGTCGTGATCGGGAGGGGCCGTCGTGATCAGCAGGGCAATCTTGCCCGGCATGCCGGGAACCCAAAAACGTGCCGGCCGCGAGCCGTTGACATGGCTTGCCTATCCCGTTATTGAACAGGATTATACAGGTTTACTGAACAGGTATTCCATGGCGCGTCGCACGACCCTGTCGTCTCCCGGAACCGGCAAGCCGGAACGGATCGCCACCGTCCTCGAGCACGAGATTCGCTCCGGCGTGCTCGGCTTCGGCGACCGCCTGCAGAGCGAGAACGAGCTTGTCCAGCGCTTCTCCGTCAGCCGCAACACCATCCGCAAGGGTCTCGAGGAACTGTCGAGCCGCGGGCTGATCACCACCAAGGTCGGCATCGGCTCGTTCGTCACCTTCGACGGCCTGCCGGTCGACGACGCCGTCGGCTGGTCGCGGGCGCTGGCCAATGCCGGCGCCAATGCCGAGACGCGCACGCTCAGGCTCGAAGTCATGCAGGATACCGAGCTCGCCGCCACACTCGGCGTCGAAAGCCCGTTCTTCATCGCCGTCGACCGGGTGCGCTCAAACGCCGATGACGGCCACGCCATCTCGATCGAGCGCAGCCGCCTGCCGCTGTCGCCCGAACTGGAGGACGTGCCGCTGCGCGGCCTGCGCGAGGGCTCGCTGCACCAGACGCTGCGCGCGGCGGGGCTTGTCCCCGATCACGGCGAGGAGTGGGTCGATATCGAGATGCTGAGCGCCGAGGACGCGGCCATTCTCGACTGCGCGCCGGACGCGCCGTTCCTGCGCACGCGGCGCCTGACGCGCGCCGCCGACGGCCGCGCCATCGAATATGTCACCAGCCTGCTCAATCCGGCGCATTTCGCGCTTCACCTGGAGTTCTGAGCATGGAGATGGCCGCGGCGATCGACCGGGCGATGGGTGCGCTTGTCGGCGGGGCGCTGGGCGATGCGCTCGGCATGCCGACGCAGCTTTTGTCGCCGGCCCGCATCGTCGAGCTCTACGGTCCTGTCGAGGGTTTCGTCGCGCCCGCCGCCGACCATCCGGTGTCGAAGGGCCTGTCCGCCGGCACCGTCACCGACGACACCGAACAGGCGCTGCTGCTCGGCCGCATCCTGGTCGCTTCAGGCGACGGCTTCGACCACACGCGCTGGGTCAAGGCGCTGCTCGACTGGGAGCGCGAGGTCAAGGCGCGCGGCAGCTACGATCTGCTCGGACCTTCGACCAAGCGCGCCATCGACGCCATCAATGACGGCGTGCCGGCCGAGGAGGCAGGGCGCAGCGGCGACACCAATGGCGCGGCGATGCGCATCGCGCCGGTCGGCATCATGATGCCGCCGGAGCCGCTCGGCGCGCTAGTCGCCAAGGTTGCGGAAACCTGCCGCGCCACGCACAACACCTCGATCGCCATTGCCGCGGCGGCTGCCGTTGCCGCCGCCGTCAGCTGTGGCGTTGCCGGCGGCGATTGGCGCGCCGCCTTGGATCGCGCGGTCGTGGCGGCCAGGCAGGGCGCAGAACACGGTCACTGGACCAGCGGCGGCGATATCGCCGCGCGCATCGACTGGGCGAGGGGCCTGGTTCGCGGCAAGGCCGTCTCCGCCGGCATCCGGCTGATCGTCGACCTGGTCGGCACCGGCGTCGCCAGCCAGGAATCGGTTCCGGCGGCCTTCGCCGTGCTGGAAATCGCCGGCGGCGATCCCTGGCGGGCGGCCGTCATCAGCGCCAATCTCGGCGGCGACACCGACACGATCGGCGCCATCGCCGCCGGCATGGCAGGCGCCTGCGTCGGCTTTTGCCGATTGCCAAGGGAATACATCGCCCGGCTCAGAGGCCTCGACATGGCGCAGGTGCACGCGCTCGCCGCCGACCTGGTCGCGGCGCGGATGGCGAAAAGCAGCGCGGCCAAGGATGCGGCGGCATGAGCGGAGCTCAGCCTGACATGAGCGGGCGTCTCGTCCATGTCGGCAGCGCGGTGGTCGACTATGTCTACCGCATCGACGCCTTGCCGGCGCCCGGCACCGAAAAGACCGCATCGAGCTTTGCCCAGGTCGCCGGCGGCGGCTTCAACATGATGGTTGCGGCCAGTCGCACCGGCATGAAGGTCGTCTTCGGCGGCCAGCTCGGCAGCGGACCGAATGGCGATTTCCTGCGTGCCGCTTTTGCCGCCGAGGGCATCGCAACGCTGACGCACCCATGGCCTTTGATGGACAGCGGCAATTGCGTCGCCATGATCAGCGGCGACGCCGAGCGCACCTTCGTGTCATGGCCTGGCGCCGAGAGCGTGCTCAGCCTCGGCATGATGGCGGCCGTCCGGGTTGCGCCTGATGATTGGGTGTTCGCCTCCGGCTATACGCTGAGCTATGTCGGGAGCCGCGACGCGCTGGCCGACTGGATCGAGGCGCTGCCGGCGGAAATTCCCTTCGTCTTCGATCCGACGCCTGTCATATCGGAGATTCCGCGCGCTATTCTCGACCGGGTGCTGGCGCGCACGAACTGGCTGAGCTGCAACACAACGGAAGCGGGCGAGATCGTCGGCCCCGGCGCTGTCGAGGCCATTGCCGCCCGGCTTCTTTCCAATCACTGCCCGACCGCCGAGGCGGTCATCATCCGCGCCGGGGCGGAAGGCTGCTTCGTGCGACTGGCTGACGGCACCGCGCAGGCCGTGCCCGGTTTCAAGGTCGCCGCCGTCGATACCAACGGCGCCGGCGACACCCATATCGGCGCCTTCGTCAGCGCGCTGTCGCGCGGCGTGCCGCCCTTCGAAGCGGCAAGTTACGCCAATGCGGCGGCGGCGCTCTCGGTCACCCGCCATGGCGGATCGTCGGCGCCGACCGACGAGGAGATCCAGACATTCCTCAGCCATGACGATCGATCCGTGCACGGCCGGAAGCAAAAGGCCCATTTATGACAGCCTAAATGACGCAACAAGCCCCAACCGGGCAAACAATGAGAGGAACGAACATGCGCATGCCCAAACTGACTGCTTTTCTGACGGCAACCGCCGTCTTCGCTTCCGCACTGGTCGCCAGCGCCGACGAGGTGCATGTGCTCAACTGGAAGGGCTACGGCGCCGACGAGCCCTGGGCAATCGCCGCTTTCGAGAAGGCGACCGGCAACAAGGTCGTCAACGATTTTTTCAATTCCGAACAGGAAATGCTGACCAAGCTGAGGACCAATCCCGGCCTCTACGACGTCGTCATGATCAACGCCGCCTTCAACGACCAGGCGATGGCGGAAAAGCTGATCCAGCCGATCGACGTCTCGAAAATCCCCAACTATGCCGACATCAGCGCGGACAAGGCAGGCTCGCTGATGCTCGCCCGCGATGGCAAGGTCTATGGCGTGCCATGGGTGTGGGGCTTGACCGCGCTCGCCATCAACGAGAAAGCCTTCGAGACGCCGCCGACCAGCATCGCCGAGATGTGGAACGAGGCGCATAAGGGCCGCGTCACCATCCGCGATGACGCGGTCGAGGCGGTCCAGTTCGGCGCCATCGCCACCGGCCAGAACATCAACGACATCAAGGATATGGAGGCGGTCAAGGCGAAGCTGGCCTCGCTGATGCCGCAGATCGAGACGTTCTGGAGCTCGGAAAACGACTGGAACCAGATGGTCGCCTCCAATCAGATCGACATCGGCACTTATTGGAGCGGCTCGGCCGACCGCGCCAAGACGCATTTCAAGCTGCCGGTCTCGCTGGTCATCCCCAGGGAAGGCGCCGTCGCCTGGCTCGACGCCTTCTCCATCCCGGTCGGTTCCAAAAACGTCGCCGGCGCCGAGGCCTTCATCAACTACATGATAGACCCGAAATTCTACGTCGAATGGGTCACCAAGGTCGGCGCGCCGGTGTCGGCCAATGCCAAGGCGGTCGCCGCCCTTCCCGAAGACGCCTTCAACCGCAAGGTGATGGGCGACCCCGACGTCGCCAAGCGCATCCAGTTCCAGGCGCCGATCAGCGACGCGCAGCGCGAGGCTTATCTGGCGCTGTGGCAGGAGCTGAAGGTCAATGTGAAGTAACGGGCGGGGTGAAGTAACGGCAAGCTTTCGGGAGGAACATATGGCTGGACAGGTCGCAACCGGTTCGAGGAGCGGATTGCGATCGGCTTTGCCGCTGCTTGTGCCGGCCTATCTCTGGCTGACGGTGGCGATCTTCTTGCCGCTGTCGGCCATGGTGTTTTTCTCCTTCATGACCGAGCTGCCGCTGTCGGGAAAGGCGTGGTCGTTCACGCTGGACAATTATGCCACCTTCTTTGCGCAAGGCCTCTACCGGACGCTGCTGCTGGCCTCGCTCAGGCTCGGGCTCGAGGTGACGCTGTGGTGCGTCGTCATCGGCTATCCCGCGGCCTATGTGCTGGCCAAGGTGTTTAGGGGACGCAGCCGCGAGGCGATCTTCCTGCTCGTCATCCTGCCGTTCTGGTCGAACGGCCTGGTGCGCATCTTCTCCTGGGCGATGGTGCTGCGCGAGGGCGGCATTCTCGACACCGCACTCAACGCCGTGCTGCCGTTCAAGATCAACATCGACCTGATGTATTCCTATCCGGCCGTCATCATCGGCCTGGTCCACTCCTACGTGCCCTACATAGTGCTGACCTGTTACCTGACGCTGCAGGCCATCGACGATTCGCTGATCGAGGCAGGGCGCTCGCTCGGCGCCTCGCGGCTGCAAATGCTGAAACGGGTGATCATTCCGCTGTCGATGCCGGGGCTGGTCGCCGGTGCGGCGCTGATCTTCGTTCCCGTCGTCGGCTCCTTCATGGAACCGCGTATTCTCGGTGGCCGCACCGGCACTTTCTACGGCACGGTCATCGAGGACCAGTTCGTCGCCGTGTTCAACTGGCCGCTGGGTGCGGCGCTGTCCTTTATCCTGCTGGCCGTCGTGCTGGTCATCCTGGCATTGGCGTCGCCGGTGTTGAAGAGGGCCGCGTGATGGCGACGACGCGTATCCTGGAATGGTGTGGGCGCCTCTACATCTGGCTGCTGCTCGCCTTTCTCTACCTCCCGATCATCATCATGGCGCTGATGTCGTTCAACGTCTCGCCCTTCTACCAGTTGCCGTTCGAATGGACGACCGAGTGGTACGCGTCGTTGTGGCAGAACGACCAGCTGATCTCGGCCACCTGGAACAGCGTGGAGATCGCCATCATCACCACCATCATCTCCACGGTGCTCGGCTCGGCGGCATCGCTGGCGCTCTATCGCCATGAATTTCGCGGCAAGAAAGTCCTGCAAGCGCTGCTGTTTCCACCGATCGCCATTCCGTGGCTGATCACCGGCACGGCGATGCTGATCTTCTTCTTCGGCGTCGGCATCGGCCGTGGGCTGTTCGCGATCCTGCTCGGCCATGTGGCGCTGGCGCTGCCCTATGTCATCGTCGTCGTCTCAGCCCGGCTGCAGACCTTTGCGCCGGAGCTGGAAGAGGCGGCGCGATCGCTCGGCGCCAACCAGTGGCAGGTGACTTCGCGGGTCACGCTGCCCTGGATCATGCCGGGCGTCATCGCCGGCGGGCTGTTCGCCTTCGCCGTGTCGTTCGACCAGTTCGTGGTCTCGTACTTCCTGTCGACGCCGGGCCAGACGACCTTGCCGGTCGAGATCTACGCCGCGATCCGCAAGGGTTTCACGCCGGAGATCAATGCCGTCTCGACGATCATCATCGTCGTCTCGATGGCGCTGATGCTGCTCACGGCAAAATTCTTCAAATTCGGCGGAGAGAAATAATGGCCGGCGTGCAGGTAGCGAATTTGTCGCGCAGTTTTGGCGCGCACAAGGCGCTGGACGATGTCTCGATCGATTTCGCCGACGGCGGTTTCTACGCGCTGCTCGGGCCGTCGGGCAGCGGCAAGACCACGCTCCTGCGCCAGATCGCCGGCTTCGATTTCCCCGACTCCGGCCGCATCGCCATCGGCGGCGAGAGCGTCGAGCGGGTGCCGGTCGAGAAGCGGCGCATCGGCATGGTGTTCCAGAACTATGCGCTGTTTCCCAATATGAGCGTCGCCGACAATGTCGCCTTCGGCCTGTCGGTGCGCGGGCAAGCCAAGGCAACGATAGCCAGCGAGGTGCAGCGCGCGCTCGACCTGGTGCAGCTCGGCAAGCTCGGCGGCCGCCGCCCACACCAGCTGTCGGGCGGCCAGCGCCAGCGCGTCGCACTGGCCCGCGCCATCGTCACCAAGCCGCGCGTGCTTCTGCTCGACGAGCCGCTGGGGGCGCTCGACAAGGCGCTGCGCGTCGACATGCAGACCGAGCTGAAGCGCATCCAGCGCGAGATCGGCATCACCACCATCTTCGTCACCCACGACCAGGAAGAAGCGCTGACGATGAGCGACCGCATCGGCATCCTGCGTGACGGCAGGCTGGTGCAGGAGGGGCCGCCCGAGGAGATCTACGACAGGCCGAAGAGCGAGTTCGCCGCCACCTTCCTCGGCGACGCCAACATTTTTCGCGGCGAGAGCACCGGCGCCGGCATCCGGCTGCAGGACGGCACGGCGATTGCCGCCGGGGCAGGCGCGACGCTTGCCGCCGGCGCCAAGGCCAGCTGCGCGGTGCGGCCCGAACGCATCCGCATCGCCACCGATTCGGGGACGTCCGATCCGAACGCCAATATGCTCCGCGGCCAGGTATCCAAGCGCATCTTCGCCGGCAACAACAGCACCTATTTCGTCGATCGCGACGGGCAAACGCTCAAGGTCATCGTGCAGAACACCGGCGTTGAAAGGTTGGCGGAGGGGCAAAAAGTGGTGCTGCGCTGGTCGCCGGAGAGCACGGTGCTGATCGCGGCAAACTGATCTTGCCAGGCGGGCCGCAATCAGTGAGAGCATGGTCGGGCATAGTGCGGGAAAGCGGAACACCCGATGACGCTTGAACTCAGTGCGGGCGACCAGTCGATGCTCGGCGGCGAGCACGGCCGGGCCGTGGCCGCAGCGATGAAGATACTGGTCGCCTTTTCCAACGCCGTCGGCGCGCGCAAATTGTTGGACATTGCCGGCGCGCATATCGACGGCTGCCTCTATCACGGCCAGGCCAGCCTCGATTTCGTCGAAAGGCTGGTCGAGGGCGGCGGCCGCGTCCGCGTGCCAACAACACTCAATGTCGGTTCCTTCGACCTCATCCATCCCGGGCTGGTGAAGATGCCGGCCGCGCAAGAGGTGCCGGCGCGGCGGCTGATGAAGACGCATCTAAAACTCGGCTGCCAGGCGACCTTCACCTGCGCGCCCTATCAGACGCGGTTCCGGCCGGGCTTTGGCGAGCAGATCGCCTGGGGCGAGTCCAACGCAATCGTCTTTGCCAATTCGGTGATCGGTGCGCGGACCAACCGCTATGGCGATTTCATCGATCTGTGCTGCGCGATGACCGGGCGCGCGCCGGCCTGGGGACTGCATTTGACCGATAATCGGCGCGGCCAGATCCTGTTCGAGCTGACCGGTTCTTTCGAACCTGCCGATGCCCTGTTCGTCGGCGTCGGGCTGGTCATCGGGCAAGCGAGTGGCGACCGCATTCCTGTGATATCGGGCCTGCCGCAGCCGCGCGACGAGGATCAGCTGAAGGCGCTTGGCGCGGCGGCGGCAACGACGGGTGCGGTGGCGCTGTTTCATGCGGTCGGCATCACGCCGGAAGCAAGGACGCTCGACGAGGCATTTCGCGGCGTGGCGCCGGAGGCGACGATCCGGATCTGTCGCGCCGACATCGACCAGGCGCTGGCAAAACTGTCGAGCGTCCCCGACGGCGCGCCGCTTGCGGCCGTATCGCTCGGCACGCCGCATTTTTCGCACGAGGAGTGGAAGCGCCTGCTGGCAATGCTGCGCGAGGTGGCGCCGGGCAGGGGCATTCCGATCTACGTCAACACCGGGCGCGCCACTTTCAAGAGATTGCAGGACGAGGGCGAACTTGCCGGCATGGATGCGTTCGGCCTCATTCCGGTTACGGATACCTGCACCTATGTCACCTCGGTGCTCGAGCGTCTCGACGGCGTGGTGATGACCAATTCCGGCAAATGGGCGCATTATGCGCCCGGCAATATCGGCGTGTCGGTGGTCTTCGGCGACCTGGCAGACTGCGTTCGCTCGGCCGCTGCCGGCCGCGTCGTGCGAGGCGCGCGATGAGCCAACAGGACAGTCGAGCGCAGAACAGAGTTGGCACGTTCCAGCTTGCCGGCGAGGCGCAGGGATCGGCGCTGGTGCTGTCGCATGCGCTCAGCTTCTGGGGCGGCGTCGATGCCGAAACGGGCGACATCATCGACCGTTCGCACCCGGGCGGCAACCTCGCCGGCAAGATCCTGGTGATGGCATCCGGGCGGGGATCGTCGTCCTCGTCTTCGGTCCTGGCCGAGGCGATCCGCCGGGGCACGGCGCCGGCCGGCATCATCCTGCAGCGGCCCGATCCGATCCTGGCCGTCGGCGCCATCGTCGCCGAGTTCCTCTACGAAATCAGCATGCCGCTGGTCGTCTGCGACATATCGGGCATTGTCTCCGGCGACCGGATCGCGATCGGCCTCGGCGAGGATGACCGGGCGATCGTCAATATTGGGCAATGATCTAAAGTGAGTGATTGGGAATTGTCGCGTCGAGTCGCGGCTAGCCCCTTCTCCCCGTTTTCCACGGGGAGAAGATGCCGGCAGGCAGATGAGGGGCAGCACCAGCGTCGGAATTTCTACTCAACGTTCGCGCTGCCCCTCACCCTTACCCTCTCCCCGTGAAGAACGGGGAGAGGGGGATCGCCTGCGTTGCATTCGCCATCAAAACAGTCTTTTTCAGCCGGCCATCAGTCCTGCCGTGCCACGTCGCCAGTGGGCCGCCGCCAGCGTCTCGTCGCGGCCAAGCCCGAGCGTGCCGCGCCAGTGTTCGCGAACGATCCTGGCGGCAGCTGCTTCCGCCGCGAACCAGCCGAACGCTGAGCCGGTCGGCCATGCGGAGGCGATCCCGGTCGTCGTCGTCCCGAAGACAACAGTCCGCACGCATTGAGCTCAAGATTACCTTGATCGCCGCAGCGCCACAGCCTGCACCTGCTGGCTCTCTTTCCCGGGTAATCCCGGGACCCTTCCGTTCAGATCTCCGGGATGCTTTCCCTGAAGATCACCTGCAGCCTCGGCTGGTGCAACTCGTAGGGCAAGCCCCTGATCGCGTGGGTCAAGGTGTTGAGCGCTTCGCGGGCCTCGACGCGCGGGTTCTGGTCGATCACTGCATCGAGCGTGCCGTCGAGCAAAAGCTCCTTGGTGCCTTCGGTCACTTCATGGCCGAGAAACACGGTCGACAACGCCCGCACTCGCTCCTTGAGCGCGCGGGCGATGCCGGTGTTGCCGGCGCCGACATTGTAGATCGCGGCCAGGTCCGGATGCCGGTCCAGCAGGGCGGAGGCCTCCGCATAGGCCTTTTCCCGGTCGTCGAGCATCTCGCGCATCTCGACGATCTGCAGATTGGGCGATTCTTCCGTCAATATGTGGCGGAACCCCATCTCGCGTTCCTCATGGCCGCGATAGGAGAGCGAGCCGGCGAACAGCGCGACCTTGCCCGGACGACCGGCGCCCATGAAGCGGTTGAGCAGATAGCCGGCGAGCCGGCCGGCGGCGCGGTTGTCGATGCCGATATAGGCGACCCTCGGCACGTGCAGGATGTCGGACGCTATGGTGACGACCTTGACGCCGCTGGCCGACAGCGAACGGATCGCCTCGCGGACCGTCGGGTGATCGAGCGCGATGACGCCGACGCCCTGCGTCTGGCCGCGCAATTCCTGCAGCAGGCGGGCAAGCCGGTCGGGATTGAAGCCTTCGATCGTGGCGACGCGAACATCGAGGTCTGGCCGCGATTGCGCCTGCGCCTCGATGTGCCGGTGCAGCATCTTGATGAAGGAATTGGTGCCGGCGGGCAGGGCGAAGTCGAGCCGTATCACATCACCGGACAGCGCGTGGCGCGTGGTCGGGCTGTTCGAATTCTCAGCGATGTAGCCCAGCCGCTGCGCCGTTTCCAGCACGACCTCGCGGGTGCGCGCCCTGACCCCGGCGCGGTTGTTGAGCACACGATCGACCGTCGCGGCTGAAACGCCGGCTTCCCGGGCTATGTCTGTCAGGGTGGACCGCACAGTCGATCACCTCACTGCTTGCGCGCTACGCGCATCAAAATCGCGCGCTCAATGGTTCGAATGCCGGACGACGGCTTCATGCCATCCGCGATTCTGATGGGAAATGATGTATCCGGCCTGAGCCGATGCGCAAGCCGGCGCGCTACACCAAATTCGTCGAGCCGGGCCGAAAAGGATCGGCGCGGCACTCGCTCCCTCAAATTCAAGCACTAGGTGCCGTTGGCTGACCTCGCTGGACTGCATCCTCTCCCCTCAATTGCGATGTTATGACGTGTTTTGATTATTTATGATGTTGACAGCCTTCCCATACTGCCGTCAATATCCATCATGAGGGCCGTGGAGGAACAAGGCCCTCGAGGGAGGACTTCCAATGTCTGATATGATCCGCATGTCGCGGCGCCGTCTGCTGGCGTCCGGTGGAAAGGCGGCCGTGCTTGTTGCCGCCGCAGGTATCGCACCGAAATTCATCCGCCCCAGCCGCGCCTACGCGGCCGATGCGCTGGCGCCGGGCATGATCGGCGGCCCGACCGGCTTCGACGGCTCGGAGCGCTATCAATATGGGCCCGACACGCCGGAAGGCCGCGCCATCGAGGCGGCCAAGGCGATGAAGGGGGCCGGCAAGGCCCCGGCCAAGATCGTGCTTGGCCTGTCCGACGGCTCGATCGGCCAACTGACGCAGCAATTTCCCGCCGGCGCGCCCTCGATCAAGGATCTGTGGGAGAAGGAAACCGGCATTCCGATCGAGATCGTCGGCGTGCCGAACGGCCAGGAATTCACCAAGACGATGCAGGACATCTCCACCAAGGGTGGCGCCTATGACATCTACGCGGTGGAATGGAACCGTCTCGGCGACCTCGCCGAAACCGGCGGCATCCTGAAGCTCGACGACTTCGTCGCCCAGTACAAGCCGGAATGGGACGACCCCGAGCGCGGCTATGTCGACGGCGCCAAGGGCGTCTCGCTGCTCAACCAGTATCGCGGCTCGACCTATGGCGTGTCGCTGGACGGCGATTTCCAGACTTGGGTCTATCGCACCGATCTGTTCGGCGACGCGGCCGAGAAGAAAGCCTTCTCCGACAAGCATGGCTATGAACTGGCGCCGCCGAAGACCTGGAAGCAGCATGACGAGATCGCCGCCTTCTTCCATCGCCCGGACAAGGGCCTGTTCGGTTCGACCGATCTGCGCAACCAGGGCTGGGGCTACACCAACTGGTATCAGCGTTATGTTTCAATGGCTTCGCCAAATCAGTTCCTGTTCGACGATACCGGCAAGCCGCTGATCAATTCGCAGCAAGGCATTGCCGCTGTTAACGAGTACATCGCCTCGCTGGCCCACCATTCGCCGGATGCGATCTCTTGGGGCTGGCCGGAGCAGTACGGAAATTTTGCCAAGGGCGGCGCCGCGATGACCTGCGCCTTCTCCAACCTGCCAATTTTTGGACAATGCCGGCAACAAGGATTCAGCCGTCACCGGCAAGATCGGCTCGATGCTGCCGCCCGGCCGCGAGATCGACGGCAAGCTGATCAGCCGCTCGGTGCTGTGGCTCAATCTGTCGGCCTCGGTCTCGTCGCAGGCCAAGAATCCGGAGGCCTGCTACCTGTTCCTGCAGTGGCTCGGTTCGAGCCGCATCTATGCCTGGATGACCGCCAATCCGGGCGGCTATTTCGATCCGTTCCGGTTGTCGGATTTCTCCGACCCGCTGGTCCGCCAGACCTATCACGCCTACCACATGGATGTGGTGCGCGAGACGGTCGCCCGCACCGTGCCGACCATCAACTATCCCGGCGCCACCGCCTTCCACAATGCGCTGGACGAGAACCTCGTTGCCGCGCTGACCAAGGCCAAGACCCCCGAGCAGGCGATGGTCGACACCGAGGCCGAATGGAAGAAGATCGCCCGCCGCACCGGCGAGGAGAAGCTTCTCGAAGCCATCAAGACCAACAAGGAGGCCTGGCCCACCGTTCTCGATCCGATCAGCTGATCTTCCTCCCAGCATACGAATGGAGGGGAGGAGTTTGCTCTTCCCCTCCGCAAACGATGGTACCAGCAAAGCTGCAAAATGAAGCGTTCCGTTCCTTTCGAAATATTCCGCTATGCAGCGATCCTTGCTGCTATGGCGGTGACGCTGGTGCCGATCCTGTGGATGGTCTCGATGGCCTTCAAGCCGATCGCCGAATGGTCGGCGACCGGCGCCGACCTAACCTGGTGGCCGAAGAACCCGACGCTCAGCAATTTCCGCTTCGTCTTCGGTGAATCGACTAACAACCTGATCGTCGCGCTCGACCGTACCGCCCTAAAACCGATCCTGTCATCGCTGCTGTCGGCGGTGTTCGGAACGGCGATCGCCATGTCGGCGGGCACCGCGGCGGCCTACGGGCTGTCGCGCTTCGGCTCGGGCCAGAACCTGCCGCTGGCGCTGATCCAGCTCCGCCTGTTTCCGCCGATGGCGGTGATGACCCCGGTGATGATCATGTGGGCCTTTCTCAACTTTACCGACAGCTGGTGGGGGCTGTCGCTGATCTACGGCATCGTCACGCTGCCCTTTGCGTTCTGGCTGATGAAGACGTTCTTCGACGACATGCCGCGCGAGATCGAGGAAGCGGCGCTGGTCGAGGGCTGCTCGCGATTGCGCGTCTTCACCCGCATCACGCTGCCGATGATGCGCGCGCCGCTGGCCAGTGCCGCGCTGTTCGTCTTCATCCTCAACTGGTCGGACTATCTGATCGCGCTGCTTTTGACGACACGCGAATGGGTGACGGTGCCGGTCTACATGGCCTCGCTGTCGTCTTCGATGACCGGCCAGCTCTACGGTGCCAAGGCGGCACTCGGCCTGATCGCGGCGGTGCCGCCTGTCATCATGGGCATCGCGATCCAGCGCCATTTGGTGCGCGGGCTGACCTTCGGGGCGCTCAAGCAATGAGCGCCGTCACCGCCACGATTCCGGAGGACGTGATGAAAACCGTCCAGGCAAAGCCGACCCTTCGGGACGAAGGGGTAAAGCTCGGTTTCCGGCTGACACTGCCGGCGCAGATCCTGGTGCTGTTCATCGCGGTGTTTCCGCTGTTGATGCAGCTCTATATCAGCCTGACCGACTGGTCGCCGCTGTCCGGCCTCGGCTGGTGGAGCGCCTGGTCGCTGTGGAACAACTTCGCCAACTACACCGACCTTGCCGCCGACGCGCGCTTCTGGAGCGCGCTCAAGAGAACGGCCATCGTCATGATCGTCTGCGTGCCGGCGGAATTCCTGCTCGGCTTGGCACTCGCCACGCTGTTTGCCGACGAGTTCCCGGGCAAGCGGATCTTCTATTCGATCCTGCTGATGCCGATGATGGTGGTGCCGGCGGTGGCCGGCTACATGTTCTTCATGCTGTTCCAGTCGGGCGGACCGGTCAACGACATCCTGTCGGCGCTATCAGGCTTTCCCGTCACCATCGCCTGGCTGTCGGACCCGACGCTAGCGCTCATCGCCGTCATGCTCGCCGACATCTGGCAATGGACGCCGCTGATGTTCCTCATCCTGCTTGCCGGCCTGGTCGGCGTGCCCGAGGACCAGATCAAAGCGGCCACGCTGCTTGGCGCCAATCCCTGGCAGCGCTTCGTCACCATCGTGCTGCCGAAGATGAAGACGATCATCATCATCGCACTGGCAATCAGGGTCATCGAGAACTTCAAGATCTTCGACACGCTCTACATCATGACGGGCGGCGGTCCCGGCGTCGCCACCGAGACCATTTCCGTCTACATCTACAAGCTCACCACCCAGGACCTGATCTGGGGCTATGTCGCGGCGATCGCGCTGGCCATCCTGATCGTGCTGTCCATCGCCGCGGTGTTTGCCATGAAGCGCATGGCCCGCGCGCGGGAGGTACCGGCATGAGTGCGATCCATCTGCAGAACCTGGTCAAGAAGTTCGGCGACTTTACCGCCTTGAAGACGATGGATCTTGCCATCGCCGACGGCGAGTTCATGGCGCTGCTTGGGCCGTCGGGCTGCGGCAAGTCGACGACGATGAACATGATCGCCGGCATGGAAGAGCCGACCAGCGGCAAGATCGTGTTCGGCGAGCGCGACATGGCCGGCGTGCCGATGCCGCGGCGCGGCGTCGGCTTCGTCTTCCAGAACTATGCGATCTTCACCCATATGAGCGTGCGGCAGAACCTCGCCTACGGCCCAAAAATGCGCGGCGCGCCGAGGGCAGAGATCGACCGCCGCGTGGGCGCGATCGCCGAGATGCTTCAACTGACTTCGCTGCTCGACCGCAAGGCCGGCAGGCTGTCGGTCAACATATTGCAGCGCGTGGCGATCGGCCGTTCGGCGATCATGGAGCCGGCGATTTTCCTGCTGGACGAGCCGCTGTCCAATGTCGACGCCGCCTTCCGGGCTGTCATGCGGACCGAATTGAAACAGCTGCAGCGTCAGTTCCGGCAGACCATGGTCTATGTCACCCACGACCAGCTCGAAGCGATGACCATGGCTGATCGCATCGCGGTGATGGACCATGGCGTGCTGCAGCAGGTCGGCACGCCGCTCGAGGTCTACAACGATCCGGCCAGTGTCTTTGTCGCCCGCTTCATCGGTGCGCCGGGCATGAACCTGCTCAAGGGCAGGCCGGCGGAAAGCGGCCGTGGCCTGGTCATCGATCTCGGGCCGATCGGTGTCACGCCGCCGCTGCCGGACAATCTCGCCCCGGCGGTGAGGGCCGCGCGCGAAGATGTGCTCTACGGCTTTCGGCCTGAGCAGGTGATTCTCTCAGACCGCGGCCTGTCGATGCCGGTAACATTCGTCGAGCGCATCGGCGCGCGCACCATCGTCCATTTCGGCCAGGGCGAGAGCACGGTGAAGGCGGTGTTCGACAATGACGTCGGGCTGGCGATCGGGCAGACAGCGGTTGTCGCGCCGGCCCAGGCGTCCGTGCGTGTGTTCGACGCCGCCACCGGCCTTGCCATGAAGGCGGGCTGAGACCATGGCCGATATCGTCTTCCGCAATGTGACGAAACGCTATGGCGACACGCTCGCCGTCGACGACGCCTCGTTCACTGTCAACGACAATGAGTTCTTCTGCTTCTTCGGCCCGCCGCTATCGGGCAAGTCGACGGTGCTGCGTCTGGTGCTCGGGCTGGAGACGCCGGACGCCGGCGAAATCCTGATCGGCGGCAGGCCGGTCAACACGGTGTCGCCGGCCGAACGCAATGTCGCCATGGTGTTCCAGAACCTGGCGCTGTTTCCGCATATGAGCGCGCGCGACAATGTCCGCTTTCCCCTGGTCGAACGCCGGGTCGCCGAGGCCGAAATCGAAAAGCGTGTCGCAGACGTCGCGGCCAAGCTGCATATCGGCCACATCCTGCATAAGCCGCCGGCGCAGCTTTCGGGCGGCGAGCGGCAGCGCGTGGCGATCGCTCGGGCGCTGGTGCGCGACCCCAATGCCTATCTGATGGACGATCCGATCTCGGCGCTCGACGCCAGGCTTCGCGAGGAGACTCGCGTCGAGCTGAAGCGCATCCAGCGCGAGCTCGGCAAGACGCTGATTTATGTCACGCACGACCAGGAAGAGGCGATGTCTGTCGCCGACCGTATCGCCATTCTGGAAAACGGCAGGATCAGGCAGACCGGCGCGCCGGCCGAGATCTATGATCGGCCGGCCAGCACCTATGTCGCGCGGCTGCTCGGTTCGCCGATGATGAACATCTTGAAGTCGGTGCGCGGCGCGGAAGGCATGGAAGCGGCCGAAGGCACGATCCGCATCGCGGACAAGGCCGCGCCGGCCGATGCCGTCGAGATCGGGCTCAGGCCGGAAGACATCAAGGTCCGGCCCTGGCAGGATGGGGAAATATCGGATGATGGAATGTCGGTTGGGCGCGCGGGCCGCCCGGCGCGAGTGTTCGAGGTCGAGCCGCTCGGCGGCTACACCGTGGTGACACTCGCCGCCGGGCAGGCGCGTCTGCGGGCACTGCTGCGCGGCCAGCCCGATATCAGGCCGGACGCGATGGTGGCGATATCCTGCGAGCCGGGCAGGGTGCATTATTTCGGGCAAAGCGGGGCAGCGTTGGCACGATGACAGCGGTTCTAAGAAACGAGCTTCGGGAGGATCAGATGGCTGGCGAAGGAATAGCGGGCAAGGACTTCGAGCCGGACGTTAAAGTCCGCACCAGGGAATACAGGATCGGCTGCGTCGGCGCCGGCATGATCATGGCCGAATGTCACCTTGCGGCCTACCAGGAAGCTGGTTTTCCCGTGGTGTCGATCGCCTCCAGGACCAAGGCCAGCGCCGAGAAGGTCGCCAGGCGCTGGGAGATACCGACCGTCCACGACACGCCGGAACAATTGATCGAGGACAAAAATGTCGAGATCATCGACCTTGCGTTTCCGCCGGACCAGCAGCCGGCACTGATCCGCCATGCGCTGAAGCAGCAGCATATCAAGGCGATCCTGGCGCAAAAGCCGCTGGCGCTGTCGCTCGATGAAGCGGTCAAACTGCGTGACGAGGCGGCCAGGGCCGGCAAGATCCTCTCGGTCAACCAGAACATGCGCTACGACCAGTCGATGCGGGTGCTGAAGCAGATCATCGACAGCGGCGCGCTCGGCGACATCGTCTTCGCCCAGATCGACATGCATGCGATCCCGCACTGGCAGACGTTTCTCGAGGACTACAACCGGCTGACGCTCGCCAATATGAGTGTCCACCATCTCGATGTGCTGCGTTTTCTGTTCGGCGATCCCGACGAGATCACCACGCTGACCCGCAAGGATCCGCGCACGCGCTTCGACCATTCTGACGGCATCACAGTTTCGACGCTGCGGTTTCCGTCCGGCGTGCTCGCTGTGTCGCTGGAGGATGTCTGGTCCGGCCCGCGCCAGGACGGCTACAAGGACGACCAGCACATCAACTGGCGCGTCGACGGCACCAAGGGCGTCGCCAAGGGCACGATCGGCTGGCCGACGGGTTCGGCCTCGACGCTGACCTATGCCTCGACCGAGATCACCGACGGTGAATGGGTCACCCCCAGCTGGAGCACGATGTGGTTCCCGCACGCCTTCATCGGCGTGATGGAGCAACTCCAGCATGCGGTCAAGACGGGTGAGCCGCCGGCACTTTCCGTCGCCGACAACGTCAAGACCATGGCGCTGATCGAAGCCGGCTATCGCTCGATCGACGAGCGCCGCACGGTCAAGCTGTCCGAAATCTCGATAAACCCAATCAACTGAATCGCTTACAGGGAGAATTTCATATCATGATGCAGGCAGGTATCTTCACGGGCTATTTCCCGTACGGCCTCAAGGAAACCGCGCAGAAGATCCGCGCGCTCGATTTCAACACGGTGCAGCTCGACCTGCATTTCAGGGATATCGACCTGTCGGTCGGGCAGATCACCAAGGAAAAGGCCAGGACAGTTCGCGACACGTTTCGCGACCATAACCTGCCGGTGTGCTGCGTGTCGGGCTACACCAACATCATTCATCCGGACATGGGCGAGCGCGAGAGGCGCGTCGGCTATCTCAAGGAGATCATCCGCAATGCGCGCGAATTCGGCACGCCTTACGTGATCTCGGAAACCGGCACCTACAACACCGAATCCGACTGGGTGCACCATCCCAAGAACAAGACCGAGGAAGGTTTTGAGGAATGCCGCAAGGTCATCGCCGACCTTGCCCAGACCGCCTACGACCACGGCGCGGTGTTCCTGCTCGAAACCTATGTCAACAATGTCGTCGGCTCGGTCGAGGAGACGGTGAAGATGTTCGCGCAGGTCGACCATCCCGGCCTCGGCCTGTTGATGGATCCGACCAACTATTTCGAGACCCATAACATCGACAGGATGGACCAGATCCTGAACCAGGTATTCGACACCCTGACCGACAAGATCAAAATAGCCCACGCCAAGGACGTCAAGCGCTCGGGCGGCGACAAGTCGGAGAAGCACGCCGATATCGGCGACGAGGACGCGCTGGAAAGCCACACTTTTCGCGGTGTCGGCGAGATCGAGCTGCCGGCGCCCGGCCTCGGTTCGCTGAACTACGACCTCTATCTCAAGCGTTTGGCCGATAAGCACCCGAACATCCCGGTCATCATCGAGCACCTTTCGGAGGACGACGTGCCGCGCGCCAAGAAATTCCTCGACGAGAAATTCCGCGCCAACGGACTGTGACGGCCACAAAAAAGGGAGGAAGAGAATGTTGAGATTCGTATCGAAAATCGCGGCTGCGGCGACCGTGTTCGCCGGTGTTGCACTGGCTGCACCGGCGCTGGCGCAGGATGCTCAGAAGACGTTCTACCTGCTGTCGCATGGCGGCCCGTCGGACGCCTTCTGGATCGACTGGAATGCAGGCGCGACCAAGGCCTGCGACCAGCTCAAGGTGACCTGCAAGATCTCGTTCAGCGGCGGCGACATGGCGGCGCAGAAGGAGGCCTTCAACTCCGCACTTGCCGCCAAGCCGGACGGCATCGCCACCACCTCGGCGCAGCCCGGCCTATGGAACGAGGAGGTCAAGGCAGCCAAGGCGGCTGGCGTCCCGATCGTGTTCTTCAACACCGACGATCCAGCGACCGGCCGGCAGGCCTATGTCGGCGCCGACATCAGGCAAGCCGGCGTCATCTGGGCGAAATATCTGGTCGACCACAAGATGGTGAAGCAAGGCGACAAGGTGTTCCTGCCGGTGGAAGTGCCGGGCGCCAGCTATCAGCAGCTCGAGACCGAAGGCATCGCCAGCGTCTTCGATCCGCTCGGCATCAAATACGACGTGGTCGATTGCGGCACCGATCCGGCCGGCATCATCGCCAAGATGACCGACTACATGGTCGCCAACAATCCGCCGGCGATCATCGCGCTCGGCGATTCCGTGGCGGCCAGCATCAAGCGGGTGTTCGACGGCGCCGGCGTGCCGGCCGGCACGATCCCGGTCGTAGGTTGGGGCAATTCCCGGGAGACCGCCGAAGCCGTCAAGGCCGGCTTCGTCAACGCGGCTGCCTGGCAGTTTCCGTCGGCGCAGGGCTTCATGCCGGTGGCGCTGCTCGGGCTTGCCGCCGCGGGCGAACCGATCGGCTACGATATCCACACTTTCAGCCTCTACGACGCATCGAGCGTCGAACCGATCCTGAAACTCTACGACAAGTGATTGAGACTGACGCCCGCTGCGCAGGCGGCGGGCGCCGCCCTGAGATATGGTCCAAGCAGTCATGACTATCGCCGCAGAACAGGAAATGCCGCGCTCCAAACGCAGGTCGAGCCTGATCCGCTCGCCGCAATTCTCTTCGCTCGTCATCCTGATTGTCCTGCTGGCGGTGTTCGCGATCGCCGACGGGAACTTCCTGTCGCCGCTCAACATCTCCAACATGATGGCGTTCCTGCCCGAACTCGGCATCATCGCGCTCGGCATGACGCTGCTTCTGACGGCGGGCGAGTTCGACCTTTCGGTCGGCGCCGTGTTCGGCCTGGCGCCGGTCGTCGTCCTGCTTTTGGTGCAGAACGGCGGGTTCGATATCGGCATCGCGCTGCTTGCCGGGCTATTGCTGTGCGTGGCGATCGGCGCCATCAACGGGCTGATCGTCACCAAGATCGGTATCTCCTCCTTCCTGGTGACGCTGTCGATGCTGCTCGTCGTGCGAGGGGCGGCGCTCTACATCACGCAAGGCTTTCCGCTGAAATCCTGGGACCAGCCTGGCTTTTTCGTGACACTGCTGGCCGGCAGCTTCAATATCGGAACGTTCCGTTTCTATACCTCGCTGTGGTGGTTCATCGGCCTGTCGCTGCTGGCGATCTACGTGCTGCACTACGCCAAGCTCGGCAACTGGATCAGCGCCATCGGTTCGAACCGCAACGCTGCGGTTGCGCGCGGCGTGCCGGCCGATGCGGTCAAGGTCTGGCTGTTCATCCTGACCTCAGTGCTGGCGGGTCTGGCCGGCATGATCAGTGCGTTCCGCATCTCGGCCGCCTCGCCGGTAGCCGGCACCGGATACGAGCTCGAAGTGATCGCCATGGTGGTGGTTGGCGGCACGGCGCTGACCGGCGGGCGCGGCACCATCCTGGGCACCATCGTCGGCGCGCTGATGCTGCGCAGCATCCGCAACGGCATCGTACTGGTTGGTGTGCCGGGGCTTGCCTACAATATCTTCGTCGGCGTCATCATCCTTGCCATGCTCATCCTGCACGCTTTGCTGCAGAAGAACGCCGCCAGGAACTGACCATGGAAGTGCTTCGGCTGCACAATCTGCAAAAATCCTTCGGCAGCGTTCGCGCGCTGAAGAGCGCCTCCTTCACCCTCAACGAGGGCGAAGTGGTGGCCTTGCTCGGCGACAATGGCGCCGGCAAATCCACGCTGATCAAGGCGATCTCCGGCGTCTTTCCCGTCGACCGCGGCGACATCTATGTGCGCGGCCAAAAAGTCTCGATCCGCTCGACGCGCGACGCCATGGATCTCGGCATCGAGACGATCCACCAGGATACCTCGTTGGCGCCGGACCTGAGCATCGCGCGCAACCTCTTTCTCGGTCGCGAGCCGGTCAATCTGAAATGGCTGGGCGTGTTCGCGCCGCTCGACCTCGCCAAATTGCGTGATGCCGCCGCGGCACTTTTGAAGCGCGTCGGCATCTCGAAAAAACTCGACGCCGATGCGCTGGTCAGCACATTGTCGGGCGGTGAGCGCCAGTCGATCGCCATTTCGCGGGCCATGCAGTTCGCCGCCAAGGTCATCATCCTTGACGAGCCGACCAACAATCTCGGCGTCGAGGAAACGCACGGTGTGCTGCGTTTCGTCAAGGAGATGCGCGCCGCCGGCCATTCGGTGCTTTTGATCACCCACAATATCCATCATGTCTTCCAGGTCGCCGACCGCATCATCGTCATGCGCCGTGGCGAGATCGTCGCCGAGCAGACGGTCGCCGATACCGATCTGCTGACGGTGGAGAGCATCATCACCGGCGCCGACATGTCGGCCCTGCTCAAGGAGACGAGAGCGAAGTGAAGGAACTGGCCGTCAGATGGTAGAGCTTTACGGCAAGACGCTTTCGCGCCGGCAGGTCTCGGAACGGTCCGGCATGCTGTCGCAGTTCGCCGGCGTGCGGCTGATGACGCTTGGCGACGGGGTGGAGCGCGGCATCCGCATGCTCGAATTCCGCACCGGCTCCGGCCTGCGCTTCACCGCGCTGGTCGACCGGGCGCTCGACATCGCCGATTGCGATTTTAGGGGCCAGGCGATCGGCTGGCATTCGCCGAGCGGCTTTCGCCATCCCGGCCTGCACGAATATGAAGGCGAGGAGGGGCTGGCCTGGGCGCGGTCGTTTTCCGGCCTGCTGCTGACCTGCGGCCTTGACCACATATTGTTCATGAACGAGGTACCCGCCGACAGCTACCATTATCCGCCGAAGAAGACGGTGCGCCATTCGCTGCATGGCCGCGTCAGCACCATCCCGGCGCGATTGACTGGCTATGGCGAGACATGGGACGGCGACCGCTGCGTGCTGTGGGCCGAAGGCATCGTTCAGCAGTCGACGGTGTTCGGCGAGGATCTGCATCTGCTGCGGCGGATCGAGGCCGATGTCGGCGGCAACGAGATCCGGCTTTCGGACCGCGTCGTCAATCACGGTTTTAGCCGCACGCCGCATATGTACTTTTATCACATCAATGTCAGCCATCCGGTGCTCGACGAGGGCTCGCGCTACCTGGCGCCGATCCGCGACGTCGTCTGGGCGGGCCATGCCGGCGAGCGCTATGAAGCGCAGAAGGTCGGCTACCGCACGGCGCCGGCACCGCAACTGGGCTTCACGGAACAGGTCTGGCAGCACGAACTCGGCGCCGACGCCAACGGCGACGTGCCGGTGGCGGTGGTCAACGACCGTCTCGGCCTCGGTCTCGAAGTCGTCACCCGCAAGCACCAGTTGCCTTGCGCCTATGAGTGGCAGAATTTCCAGGCTGGGCATTATGCGCTCGGCATCGAGCCGTCGACGCATCATGTGCTGGGCAATCTGGCAGCGCGCGAGCGCGGCGAGATGATCTGGCTGGAGCACGGCGAAAGCCGTTCGTACGAAGCGGTGTTTCGGGTTCTCGACGGCGCCGGCGAGATCGCCGCCGCCGAGAGCCGGATCGCAGCGATTGCCAGGCAGCCGCGGGAGGATTATCCGCGGCCATCGGGTCATTTTCCTGTTCTCGGAGGCAGGTCGTGACAATGGCGAAGGCGGTGCGAAACACCAGTTGGAAGGCTGGCCTCGGCCGGAGTGGAGAGGGCTCGCGGCGGTTCGAAAATTGGAGGTCACAATGGCTGGCAAGGTGAAACGCGATTACAGCCTGGTCGGCGAAAGCACGCGGATTGCGATCGAAACCGGGCTAGCCTCGGCTGAGTGGTACCATACCGATGTGCCGCGCAAGACGATGAAGGAACTGATGCAACGTTCCGACAGTCCGGCAATCCGCGACACGGCCATCTGGCTGGGCGCCATCCTGGTCTCCGCCGCCGGCGGCGTTTACTTCTGGGGCACCTGGTGGTGCGTGCCGTTCTTCTTCGTCTATGGCGTGCTCTATGCCTCGGCCAGCGACTCGCGCTGGCACGAATGCGGCCACGGCACGGCTTTCCGCACGCGCTGGATGAATGATGTCGTCTACCAGATTGCCAGCTTCATGCTGATGCGCAACCCGGTGACCTGGCGCTGGAGCCATGCCAGGCATCACACCGACACCATCATCGTCGGACGCGATGCCGAGATCGCCGTGATGCGCCCGCCGGACCTGCTGCGCACCGCACTCGCCTTCACCGGTATCCTCGACTTTCGCTATTCGCTCCCGGCACTGGCACGCCAGGCGTTCGGCAAGCTGACGCCGGACGAGAAAAGCTACGTGCCCGAGATGGAACAGCACAAGGCCGTCACTGCCGCGCGCTGGCATATCGCCATCTACATCGCCACAATCGCGCTCGCGGTTTTCATGCAGTCGTGGGTGCCGCTGGTGCTCATCGGCGTGCCGCGCCTCTACGGCACCTGGCACATGGTGCTGACCGGCCTGCTGCAGCACATCGGCCTGGCCGACAATGTCGTCGATCACCGGCTCAACAGCAGGACCGTGTATATGAACCCGATCAGCCGGTTCATCTACTGGAACATGAACTACCACGTCGAGCATCACATGTTTCCGATGGTGCCCTATCACGCGCTGCCCAGGCTGCACGAATTGATCAAGCACGATCTGCCGGAGCCGAACCCGTCGATGTGGCATGCCTATCGCGAGGTTTGGCCGGTCCTGCTCAGGCAGCTCAAATATGAGGACTATTTCCTCAAGCGCGAACTGCCGCCGACGGCACGGCCCTATCGTGGCGAGTTCCACGAAGTGAACATGTCGGCAACAGCTGAATAGCACTGCGCAGCACAGCAAGGCGAAATTTCGGGAGAAAATAGAGATGGCCGATTGGGTCGAGGCGTGCGCTGTGGACGATGTCGACGAAGAGGATGTCATCCGCTTCGATCATGACGGCCGCAGCTTCGCGATCTACCGTTCGCCGGATGACGAATTCTTCGCTACCGACGGCTTTTGCACACATGAAAAGGCGCATCTGGCCGATGGGCTTGTCATGGACGACATCATCGAATGCCCCAAGCACAATGGCCGCTTCAATTACAAGACCGGCCAGGCCAAGGGCGCGCCCGTCTGCGTCAATCTGCAGACCTATCCGGTCAAGGTCGAAGCTGGCAAGGTGATGATCCAGATCGCCTGACCGGCCTTCCGTTCACGTAACAAAGGGGACCAAATCAATGAGCCGGAAAAGACCGACGGTGGCAGACCTGCGCGCTATGAAGGGCAAGCGGCAATTGACCATGCTGCGGGTGCTGACGATGGCCGAGGCCGAGGCCGCCGAACGAGCCGGGGTCGACATAGTCTCGGTGCCGCCGGAACTGGTGCTCGATCCGCAATACCGCGATGCCGCACCCAGCCTGTTCACCATGCCGGGCGACAATTTCTACGAGATCGGCACAGCCGACGATTTCGTCCGCTGGGCGTTTCGGCTCTACAAGGCAAGCGCCGACGCGGTTTATTGCAGCGCCGGCTTTGCCGCTGTCAAACGGCTGGCCGATGACAATATCCCGGTGATCGGCCATGTCGGTCTGATCCCGTCGCGCGCCACCTGGACCGGCGGCTTCAAGGCTGTCGGCAAGACCGCCGACAGCGCCATGCAGATTTTCGAGGCAGTCAAGCAATACGAAGCGGCCGGCGCGATCGGCGCCGAGATCGAAGTGGTGCCGGTCGAGGTGGCCAAGGCGATTTCGGAGCGAACCTCGCTGATCATGCTGTCGATGGGGGCGGGCACCGGCTGCGACGCGCAATATCTGTTCGCCGACGACATCCTTGGCCAGAACCGTGGCCACATGCCGCGCCATTCCAAGGTCTATCGCAATTTCGCCGCCGAATATGACCGCCTGCAGGCGGAACGCATCGCTGCTTTTTCCGAATATGTCGCCGACGTCAACAGCCTGGCCTATCCCGAAGACAAGCATGTGGTGCATATGGACCCGGACCAGCTCGGCCAGTTCATGGAGAAGATCGACGCGGAATGAGACGCACCGGCCAGGATCGGCTGTGACCTTCTCCCCTTGTGGGAGAAGGTGGATCGGTGCGTAGCGCCGAGACGGATGAGGGGTGCTGGGAGAAACGCGGCGAAGAAAATATCGTGGAATTTGAAGTGCTTATGGCTTCGGTGTAGCGATCCTTCCAGCACCTCTCATCCGACCGACAGGTCGCGATACAAGTTTGTTGGGCCAAGTCTGGACGTCGCCGCCCAAATGCTGTTCAAACCGGTGCGTCACCGATTTGCCGGACAATCGCCTGGTCCCAGTGGCGCGGGAAAACCTTTCGTACAGTTCTGCGCATGACCGCCATTCCCGAAAACAAAGCCTTGCCCGAAACCGCGACGGCGGCGCGGCAGGCGCGGCGCGTGGCATTGATCGTCGCCGTCGCCTTCTTCATGCAGCTTCTGGATTCGACGATCATCTCGACATCGTTGCCGCAGATGGGAGAATCCTTCGGCGTGCCGGCAGTGGCGATGAGCATCGGCATCACCGTCTACATGCTGACCATGGCGGTGTTCGTGCCGCTGTCCGGCTGGCTCGCCGACCGCTTCGGCGCGCGCAACATCTTCCTTGTGGCGATCGCCCTGTTCACGCTGGCCTCGATCGCCTGCGGCATCTCGCAGAACCTGACCCAGTTCGTCGCCGCGCGTGCCGTGCAGGGCCTGGGCAGTGCGCTGATGACACCGGTCGGCCGCATCCTGGTGCTGCGCAACGCCTCGAAGTCCGAGCTTCTCAATGCCACCGCGCTGATCACATGGCCGGCGCTGTTTGCGCCGGTGATCGGGCCGGTGCTTGGCGGCTTCATCACCACTTATCTGTCCTGGCACTGGAATTTCTTCATCAACATTCCGCTCGGCGCGGCCGGCCTGGCGCTGGTCGCCCGCTTCATTCCCGGCGACCGCGCTTCCGAAACCAGGCCGCTCGACTGGCCGGGCTTCCTTGTGACCTCGGTCGGGCTTGCCTCAATGCTCTACGGCCTCGAACGCATCGCCCATCCGCAAGACGGCACCTTGCCGACCGTGGCGCTGCTTGGCGCGGGCGTCCTGATCGGCTGGCTGGCCGTGCGGCACCTGGCGCGCGCCAAAAATCCGCTGCTCGACCTTGCGGCATTCAAGGTGCAGACTTTCGCCATATCGACGCTGTCGGCCGGCACCATTTTCCGGGTCTCCATCAACGCCACGCCGTTCCTGCTGCCGCTGCTGTTCCAGGTCGGGTTCGGCCTGAGACCCGTCGATGCCGGCATGCTGATCCTGGCTTATTTCCTCGGCAATCTCGGCATGAAGACGGTGACGACGCCGACGCTGAAGCGCTTCGGTTTCCGTTCGGTGCTGGTCGTCAACGGCGTGATCGCATCGCTGTCGATCATGGCCTGCGCGGCGATATCGCCGCAGACACCGCAAGCGCTGGTGGTGGCGCTGATGCTGATTGCCGGACTGACGCGGTCGATGCAGTTCACCGCGCTCAACACGCTGGCCTTCGCCGATATCGCTTCGGCGCAGCGCAGCTCGGCGGCGACGCTGTCCAGCATGCTGCAGCAGGTGGCGATGCTGTTCGGCGTGGCGGTCGCCGCGGCGCTGCTCAACCTGTCGCAGATCGCCAGGGCCGGGGCGGCGCCCGACCTCGTCGACTTCCGCCTCGCCTTCCTGGCGATCGGCGCCATCGGGCTCGTGGCCTAGTTCCGCTTCCTGGCGCTGCCGCGGGCCGCCGGCGCCGAGGTTTCGGGCCATCGGGCGTGACCTTCTCCCACAATGGTGTTTGGAAGGGGGGCAGCGCGTCACACCGGCCGATATACCTTCTCCGCTGTGTTCCAAAAAATGTCCGCCTCTGCCGCCGCACCATGCTTGGCCACCGCCTCCCGGTGCTTCTTGATCAGTTCGGCGTGGCTGGTCCACAGCTTTTCGATCGGGAAGTTGGAGCCGAACAT
This sequence comes from Mesorhizobium sp. WSM4850, assembly GCF_055811735.1. NCBI lineage: Bacteria > Pseudomonadati > Pseudomonadota > Alphaproteobacteria > Hyphomicrobiales > Phyllobacteriaceae > Mesorhizobium > Mesorhizobium sp. WSM4850. The sequence continues at coordinate 59,930 of NZ_JBVVPV010000009.1, forward strand.
CAGACGGTCGCTGCCGAGGATTTCGATTGCGTTGTCGACAATGTAGGCGATCAGCGCCGGGTCGTTGCGGTGGACGAAGGTGCCGAGGCCGGACAGCTTGGCGTAGAGGTTTGGCGCTGCTGAAAGCGAGCGCAGGCCGGCCTTCCAGGCTTGCGTGGTTTCCTCCGACATGTCGGTCAGCATGCCGGCATGGGTGAGGATGAAGTTGGTCTCGGGATTTTCGCCGACAAGCGTCAGCCCGTCCTTCATCTGGGCCGGGAAAAGCTGCAGGTCGAAGGACAGGCCATAGTCCTTCAGCCGCGCCACATTGGCCCGCACCTTCGGGTCGACGACCTGATCGGCGGACGCGGCAAAGCGGAAGGCCGGCGTTTCGTGCCAGTGCAATTGCATGCGCACGCCGCGCAGCAGGGGGTACTTGATCAGTCGGTCGATCTGATGGCGTACATCGTCCACCGTCATGTCGGCATAGCCGACGATGGCGTGCGGCCAACCGGTTTCGTCAGCCGTCGTCTGCAGCAAGGCGACTTCTTTCTCGAAATCCTCCTTGGCCCAGTTGGTCTGGACATAGACCGCCTTCTCGACATCAGAGCCTTGCTGGTCGGCGAGGAATTCCTCGATCGGGTAGTCGCGTCGGATCGGCTCGTAGGGACCGAAGATGCGCGGCACCATCGGCCCGCGCAGCCAGGGCTGATCCTCCTGGCGCCAGATATGGAAATGCGCGTCGATCGCCTTTTTCATCATGAAACCCTTTTCCAGATTGCTGCCGCCGCCGGAGCGGGGCGGGCGAGCGACAGGATGAAATCGGTGAGACCGGCGATCGAAGAACCGTCGACCAGATCGTCGAGCACCGGCAGGATGGCGCGAAGTGCTGCCGTCGCCGGCCGGAAACGCGGATCGCCGGCCAGCGGCGTCGCCAGCGACAGGCGGAAGGCGCGGGCGCTCAGCCGGCGCATCGCCATTTCCAGCTCGGCATGGTCGCCGCGCTCCAGCGCATCCGACAGGATGACCACCGCCGCCCCGCGCGCAAGTGAGGAGAACCGCGGCACCGACAGGAAGGCGAGCAGCGTCGGTCCCATGCGGGTGCCGCCATCCCAGTCGTCGACCAATGCTGCCACCCGCGCCAGCGCCTGGTCGCGGTCGCGAATACGCAGCGCCGTGGTGATGCGGGTCAGCCGCGTGCCGAAGGTGAAAATTTCAGCCCGGTCCGCGCCTTGCACCGCCGCATGCGCCAGCTTGAGATAGTCCGATGTGTAGAGCTTCATCGAGCCGGACACGTCGATCAGCAGCAAAAGCTTGCGCGACACGGTCTGCCGGCGGCGCAGCAGCGGCGACGGAATATCGCCGTCGGCACTGACGATTTCGCGCAGCGAGCGGCGCAGATCGAGCTTGCCGCGTGCGTGCGTGCGAACGGTTCGGAAGGAGCGGCGGGCGGGCAGGGCGCTAGCGAGCTTGCGGCGGAAAGCGGCAAGCCCGTCGCCGACGCGCTGGAAGTCGCGGGCGCTCAACTGTTCGGCGCCAGACGATAGCGCGCCGCCTTCCTCCTGGCGCGCCACCTCGTTCTCTTCGTCGCTGGCGCCGCCGTCGTCCTTGATGCGGGTTTCCTCGTCGGCCTCGCCTTCGACCACGGCCGCGGTGTTGCCGTAGAAATAGCTTTGGAAATGCGCCTCGAATTCGTCGCGGCGGTCGGGCGGCGGCGCCAGCGTGGCAAGCGCGGCCTCGTGGATATCGGCCATCGAGCGGGGCCCGAGCAGCGTCACCGCCTGCATGAAGCCTGACACCTGCTCGGGCGCCACCGGAAAGCCGTAGCGGCGCAGCAGCCGGCCAAAACCGAGGAGAGGTGCTGCGGCGCGGGGTAGGGCCGCGGGGCTCACGCCAATGCCTCCTCGACGATCCGGCCAAGCTCGGGCGCGATGTAGGACAGGTCCTCCTCATCCTTGATCAGCACGCCGATGGCGCGGCGGAACGCTTCCGGCCATGGGCTGCCGCCCTTTTCGAGGATCGTCGCGGCGTTGGCCCATTCGACCGCTTCGGCGATGCCCGGCGGCTTGGCCAGCGGGCGGGCGCGGATGTCGCGCACGGCGGCAGCCACGGCGCGCGCCGTGGCGTTGGCGACGTCGCCGGCGCGCAGCATGATGATTTCGGCCTCGCGCTCGGCGTCGGGATAGGTGATCCAGTGGTAGACGCAGCGCCGCCGCAGCGCCTCCGCCAGTTCGCGGGTGCGGTTCGAGGTCAGGACGACGATCGGCTGCGCTTTGGCGCGGATGGTGCCGCGCTCGGGAATGCTGATCTGGAAGTCGGACAGGAATTCCAGCAGCAGCGCTTCGAACTCATGGTCGGAACGGTCGATCTCGTCGACCAGCAGCACGCGCTTTTCCGGCGCCTTCAGCACCTGCAGCAGCGGCCGCGCGATCAAAAAGCGGTCGTCATAGATGTCGACCTCATGCTCGCCGGCATGGCGGATGGCGAGCAACTGGCGCTGGTAGTTCCATTCGTATAGCGCGTGTGCGGCGTCGATGCCTTCGTAGCATTGCAGCCGCACCAGGTCGCGCCCGAGCAGTTCGGCTATCGCCTTGGCCGCTTCTGTCTTGCCGACGCCCGGCGCGCCTTCGAGCAGCAGCGGCTTGCCCAGCCGGATCGCCAGGAAAATGGCGGTGGCCAGGCTTTCATCGGCCAGATAGCGCGAGGCGGCGAGGCGCGATGCCACCGCCTCCGGCGAGATCACGACAGTGTCGGCGCTTCCAGTCCGGGCGCTTCTTTTGGGCATTTCCAGCACTCAGTTCGAGGCTTGCGCCTTCAGCGCCCGCAGGATGCGTTCCGGCGTGATCGGCAGCGTGTCGATGCGCACGCCGACGGCGTCGAAGACCGCGTTGGCGACCGCCGGGATTTGCGGGTTGGCGCACATTTCGCCCGGCCCCTTGGCGCCAAAGGGTCCGTCGGCCGAGGGCCTCTCCAGCACGATGATCTCGGTTTGCGCAAGATCGCCTGGTCCCGGCATCAGATACTGGTTGAAGTCGGTGCCGCCATGATCGCGGTCGGGGTAATAGGGTTCCGTCGTCTCGTAGAGCGCGTGGCTGATGCCCATCCACGAGCCACCGACGAGCTGCTGCTCGACCATTTTCGGGTTCAGCGCGCGGCCGATCTCAAAGACGTTCTTCACCGTCAGCACGGTGACCTCGCCGGTTTCGTCGTCGACCTCGACCTCGACCACCGTGCAGGCATGCGCGTAGCAGGTCGACGGTTTCATCGCGCCGGTTTCTTTTTCCGGATAGGAGCGCGGGATCAAGAACATGCCGCGGCCGGAAATCGAGCGGCCGCGCTTGAAATGCGCCGACAGCGCCACATCGAAGATCGAGATCGATCTTTGCGGCGCGCCCTTGACCAGGATGTTGCCCTGGCCGTCGGTCTCGAGGTCCGAGGCGTTCACTTCCAGTTCCTCTGCCGCCACTTCCAGCATCACCTGGCGGGCTTCCCTGGCCGCCTGGATGACGGCGTTGCCGGCGCGGTGGGTGCCGCGCGAGGCGAAGGTGCCCATGCAGTGCGGGCCGGTGTCGGTGTCGGCGGTGTCGACGACGACGCGGTCGGTCGGTACGCCGATCGTCTCGGCACAGATCTGCGCCATGATCTGCTTCATGCCCTGGCCGAGATCGACGCTCGACAGCGTTACCATGAAATTGCCGGTCGGCGTCGAATGGACCAGCGCCTGGGTTGGATCGCCACCGAGGTTCATGCCTGTCGGATAGTTGATCGCGGCGACGCCGCGCCCGCGCCTGATCGCCATTTCAAGCTCCCTTCGCGTAGGACGACATCGCCATGAATTTGTCCGCCACCGGCCAGTTGGCGGCGCGCGAGGCTTCCTGCATGCACTCGATCAGCGCCGCGCCCTCGGTCGGCTGGCGGTGCGCCTTGATGTCGCCGTCGCGGTAGGCATTGATGAAGCGGAACTCGAGCGGGTCCATGCCGATCAGCCGGGCGAGCTTGTCCATCTGCACCTCAAGCGCGAAATCGCCGATGGTGACGCCGAAGCCGCGCATGGCGGAGGAGGGGGTGCGGTTGGTGTAGACGCAGTAGGTGTCGATCCAGACATTCGGGATGGTGTAAGGGCCGGGATAGTGGCCGGCGCCCTTCTGCGCGCCATAGGGCGAATGGCGCGAATAGGCCCCGGCATCGGTGTAGCCGGTGACTTTTCTGGCGACGATGCGGCCATCCTTCATGACGCCGTCCTTGATGACGACCTTTTCGGCGGCGCGCGGCGAGGAAATCTGCATCTCCTCCTCACGGCTGTAGATGAAGGAGACCGGCCGCCCGGTCAGCTTGGCGCCGAGGATGGCGATCGGCTCGACGATGACGTCGACCTTGCCGCCAAAGCCGCCGCCGACGGTGCCGCCGACGAAATGCAGTCTGTTGCCCGGCATCTGCAGGATGATCGAGGCGTTGTCGAGGGTGAAGAACATCGCCTGCGTGTTGGTGTAGCAGGTAAAGCGGTCGTTGCCCTCCGGCGCGACGATGCAGCCGGTCGTCTCGGTCGGCGCGTGCTCGATCGGCGACGATTGATAGGTCTGCTCGAGCACGTGATCGGCGCCGGCGAAACCGGCCTCGACATCGCCGAAGCGCACCTTGCGGCATTCGCCGCTGTCATAGAGGTAATAATTCCGGCCGTGATATTCGTTGACAACAGGCGCGCCGGGCTTCAGCGCTTCTTCCATGTCGAAGACGGCCGGCAGCACCTCGTAGTCGACCTTGACCTTGGCCGCCGCCTCCTGGGCGGCACGCTCGGTCTCGGCCAGCACCGCCACCACGGCTTCGCCCTTCCAGCGCACCTTGCCGTCGGCCAGCACCGTCTCGTCCTCCGGCCCGATCTGGATCAGGATCAGGATGGTGTAGACATTGTGCGGCACGTCCTTGGCGGTCAGGATTTTCACCACGCCCGGATGCTTTTCCGCCTCTGAAGTGTCGATGCTGCGGATGCGGGCGTGATGATGCGGGCTGCGCACCATCTTCAGATGCAGCATGCCTGGAAAACTGCGGTCGGCGAAATAGGCGGTCTTGCCGGTGACATGACCGGGCGAATCGGAGCGCGGCCGTGGCTGGCCGATCTCGTGCAGATCGTCCGTGCGCTGGTCGGCGAAATAGCTCTTGCGGAGTTCCATTTTTTCGCCTCCCCTCAAGCTGCGTTCTGCGAATTGGACCGCGCGGCGGTCAGCACCGCCTGGATGATCGGCTCGTAGCCGGTGCAGCGGCAGATATTGCCCGACAGCGCCTCGACCACCTCGTCGCGGCTGGGGTCCGCCGTGTGGTCGAGCAGAACCTTGGCGGCCATGATCATGCCTGGCGTGCAGAAGCCGCATTGCGTGGCGAAGGCGTCGAGGAAGGCGCGCTGCAAAGGATGCAGCACGCCGCCTTGCGAAAGCCCCGATGTCGTGGTGATCGCCGCACCGTTGCAGGTTTCGGCCAGCGTCAGGCAGGACAGCCGAAGCTCGCCGTCGATGATGACCGAGCAGGCGCCGCATGTGCCCTGATGGCAGCCGCCCTTTGGCGAGGTGTCGCCGATCTTGTCGCGCAGCGCATTGAGCAGCGTCGTGCCGCTGTCGATGAATTCGGCCTTCTCCGCGCCGTTGAGCGTGAACTGAACCGGGATCTTTGTCATCTTTTACTCCTTGCGCCGCAGCTTGGCTGACTTGCCCGCCATTGGCTTTCAGGCGAGCAAAAGCCGGCCGAGATGGACCGGCAGGACTTCGTTGCGATACCAGGCACTGGCGATCGGATCGGTAATCGGCGAGGTGCCGTCGTTCGCGACGGCCAGCGCCGGCGCGATGCCGTCGCTCGTGAGTTTCCTGCCGAGCAGCGCCTTCTCCGCCGCCTTGGCGCGCATCGGCCGGTCGGCCATGCAGCCAAGCGCGATGTGCGCCGATGACATGGTTCCGTCCGGCGCTCGTTCCAGCACGGCGGCGATGCTCAGCACCGAGACGCCCTTCGGCTTGACCCTCGATATTTTCAGGAAGCGAAAGCCGCCTTCCAGTGGCAAGCTGAAGCCGACCGAAGTGACGATGGCGTGATTGTCTTCGCGTCTTGCCAGGAAGGTTTCGATCGGCACCTCGCCGTCATCGGTGCCGACGGTTGCGCCCAGTGCCAGCAGCGCGACGGTGAAATCGCCATAGGGCGCCGGGGCGAAGAGATTGCCGCCGATGGTCGCCATGTTGCGGATCGCCGGGCCGCCGACGGCGCGCGCCGCGCGGGCAAGGGAAGACAGATCCGGGTGACGGGCGATCGCCGCCATGGTCACCGAAGCGCCGATGCGGACCTCCCTGCCGGAAACAGTGATGGCCGACAGCGCCGGTTCGGTCGACCTGATGAGGCCGGAGACCGAAACGTCGCCTTCATTGGCGGCGCGCACGACCAGCGTGCCGCCGCCGAGATAGCGGGTGCCGGCGGCTTTCAGCGCCGCACTGGCGTCCTTGACCGTCGAGAAAGTCTGCAGTGCAAGCGCCATGGAACTGTCCTTTTTATGAGCCCATTCAGCTCAACCCTGGCCGGCGAAATGGGTCTTAAGGGCGTTAAAGCCGCCCTGGAAGACGTTGGCGCCCATGCCTTCGGCCAATTTGTCAGCTTCCTCGGGAGCCGCGTCGAAGCTTGCGGTCCATTCGGCATAGGTGCGGTCGCCATCGGTCACCCGGCGCAGCTGCAGCGTCGCCTTGTGGTTGGTCAGCGGTTGCGGCGTCTCCAGGATGGAGTAGCTGACGAGGAAATTGTCGTCGGAGAAGTCGAGCAGCTTCTCGCGGATGCGAGCGCCGCTGGCGAGCTGGAAATTGCGCACGCAGCCGACTGCGCTGGTGTCCTTGCCGTCCTCGATATGGCTCTCGACCATGCGCGGGTGCCAGCTCGGCAACCCATTGAAATCGCGTATGCGCGCCCAGACCTTTTCGACCGGTGCGTCGATGACGCTGGAGACGGTGACTTTCGCCATATGATCATTTCCTTGCAATAGCTGTGTCGCGAGGGTAGGGCGGCGAGCCCGGCAGCACTTATCAATGCGTCTTGAGCGCCTATCAATAAGTCTGAAAAAACTGGCACGCTGAAAAAACGGCAGCCTGAAAAAAACGGGCAGTCTGAAAACGGGCAGTCTGAAAATGGCTCAGGAGATGGCTCGCGCTGCCTCGCGATAGAGTGTCGGCGGAACGCCGACATGGTCGCGGAAGAATCGCGAGAAATTGCCCTGCGTGGTGAAGCCGAGATTGCAGGCGACCGAGATCAATGGTTCCTGCGACCACTGCAACTGCCGCACCGCTTCCTCCATGCGCAGCGTGTTCCAGTAGACATTGGGCGTCAGATTGGTCTGCTCCTTGAACAGCGCGAAGAAATGCGGCCGCGACAGGCCGACGCTGCGCGCCACCTCGTCGAAGCAGATGCGTTCGCAGACATTGGCCTTCATCAGCTGGATCGCCTTGCGGACACGAAAATCCTGCACGCTGTGGACGCGGGCGCGCGCCACTTGTGGCGCCGAGGCGTCGGCGGCGTCGAGCACGCTGTCGATGAAGCGCTCGATCTCGTAATTGGCGATGTCGTCGATGCTCTCATTGTCGCTGAGATGGTCGAGAAGATTGGCTGCCGCCTTGTGCAGCCACGGCTCCAGCGTGATCGCCGGTGCCGAAAACAGCGGCGCGGTCGACCGCAGGTCGCGGCGCCGGCGTGCCCAGTCCGGATCGATGTAGAAGGCGAGGAACAGGCCGGGCCGGCCGTCGCGGGATAAAGCGTGGCTGTGCGGCTGGAAGGAATTGATGCCAGCGGCGGTGCCGGGCCCAAGCCGCACCGTCTCGCGGCCGATGGTCATCTCGCCGGCCGTGCCTTCCAGCCAGATGATGATATGCGCCTCGACATGGGCATGGGTGACGAAGTCGCTGGCGACGTTCAGGACAGAAACATGTCCGAACCGGCCCCAGTAGAGCCTGATCGCTTCCGTCATGGGTATATCCTCCCGCAGGCGACTGGCCTCCCTTCGCCTGCAATCGGGATAGTGCTGCTCAGTCCGGGTCCGCGTCAAGGCGCATGTGCGCGCCTGGCGCACGCCACGCGGCGCGCCGGCCGATTTTCAGACTGAGCGATAGCAACGACAACGAATTGCGCGTGACCGCGGCCTATTCGTTGCGCCGGAAATTGCGGAGCCGGTCGAACAGGACCGCCATCAGAATGGCACCGCCGATGAACACCCCCTGCCAGAAGGCGTTGATGCCGAGCAGGCCAAGGCTGTTGCGGATCACTTCGATCAGCGCCGCGCCGACGACGGCGCCAAAGGCCGTGCCCATGCCGCCGGCCAGGTTGGCGCCGCCGATGACGGTGGCGGCGATGACCTGAAGCTCCATGCCGTTGCCGAGATTGGTGGTGACTGCGCCCAGCCAGCCGGTCTGGATGATGCCGGCAAGGCCCGCTGCCAGCGCCGAGATCATGTAGACAGCGACCTTGATCTGGCGCACCGGAACGCCGGTCAGCGTCGCCGCATGCTCGTTGCCGCCGATGGCGAAGATGTGCCGGCCGAATTTCGTCCAGCGCAGGACGAAGCCGGTGATCAGCGCCAGCACGATCATGTAGAGCACCGGATTGGCGATGCCGAACACAAAGGCGCCGCCGCCCAGCGCCAGAAGCTTGTCGTGGTCGGGCCCGAACTGGAAGACGACGGTGTTGTTGGAGGCGACCATGGCCAGGCTGCGCGCGATCGACAGCATGCCGAGCGTCACCACGAAGGGCGGAAACCCGAGATAGGCGATCAGGATGCCGTTGAAGGCGCCGATGATCAGCGCCGTCGCGATCGCAGCGGCAATGCCGACCTCGATGCCGTAGCCGGCATGCATGGTCACGGCGAGCACCATCGAACACAGGCAAAGCACCGAGCCGACCGACAGGTCGATGCCGCCGGTGATGATGACGAAGGTCATGCCGAGCGCGACGATGGCGACGAAGGTGATGTTGCGGGTGATGTTGTAGAGGTTCTTCGTCGTGGCGAAGGAATCGGTGGCGACGGACAGGAACAGGCAGGCGAGGATGACCGCGATCACCACCCAGAAGGTCTGGCTGGCAAACACCCTGGTCAGCAAAGTGTGCTGTTTCTGCGCGATCGTCTGGTCAAGAGTTACTGCCATCGTCGACCTTTATCTGCTTGCGTGGTGAAACCGGCTGGCATCAAACCTGTTCGATGGCGCCGGTGATGAGCCCGGTGACTTCCTCGGGCGAACTCGACGCGATCGTCTTGTCGGCGACCTTGCGGCCGCGCCGCATGACGATGACGCGGTCGGCAACGTCAAAGACGTCGGGCATGCGGTGGCTGATCAGCACGACGGCAATGCCCTGGTCGCGCAAATGGCGGATCAGGTTCAGCACCTCGGCGACCTGCCGGACCGAGATCGCCGCCGTCGGCTCGTCCATCAACACGATCTTGGCCTGCGAAAGCATGGTGCGGGCGATCGCCACCGCCTGGCGCTGGCCGCCCGACATCTGCTTGACCAGATCGCGCGGGCGGGTTTCGGATTTCAGCACGGCAAAGATCTGGCCGGCGCGCTTGTACATGGCGGCGTAGTCGAGGATGCGAAACGGCCCGACGCCGCGGCGCAGCTCGCGGCCGAGATAGACATTGGCGGCGGCCGTCAGATTGTTGCACAACGCCAGATCCTGATGGACGATCTCGATGCCGTGCTGGCGCGCCTCCACCGGCTTGTGCAGGATCAGCTCCTTGCCGTCCATCTGCATCGTGCCATGGCTTGGGCGGAAGTTGCCGGCGATCATCTTGACCAGCGTCGACTTGCCGGCGCCGTTGTCGCCCATCAGCCCGACCACCTGTCCGGCCTCGATCGACAGCGAAACGTCGTTGACGGCCTGGATGGCGCCAAAATGTTTTGAGATGTTGGCGAGTTCGAGAACCGGCACCAGTCTGCTTCCTCCGTGCTTTCGGCCTGCGGTCCTGCCGCGGCCTCGCTCTTCCCAGCTCCTCCCGGGAACCGCGCTTTCGCCCATTTACGCATATGCCCCCCTGCCGTCAACAGCGGCTTCTTTCGAAAAATCCGTTTTGTAGGACAAATAGCAATTGACGTCCGTCGCAAGCCGATATTAGCTAGGCGTCGGAGGAGATTATGCCGATCTCCTGCTCCGGCTCGCCGGGGCTGAGCAGGCGGAGGTTTATCGGTCGAGGATCTGGCAGCGTCCCTATCGCGCTGGTCTGCAACCGCATCTGGAAATTCTTATCGGCCCGGCTTGACGACACGAGCGCTCGCGAAACGAACCTCTGTCATCGCGCATCCGGGCTGGTCTGTGTGGCGGGCACGCCGTGTCCGTCTGTTTCAAGGGAGGACTGAAATGAGGAAGTCACTATTGCTCGCTGCCGTCGCCATGCTGGCGCTGGGCGCCGGGCCGGCTTTGGCCAAGAAACAGCTCGTCATCGTGGTGAAGGGGCTCGACAATCCGTTCTTCGAGGCCATCAACCAAGGTTGCCAGAAATGGAACAAGGAAAACGCCGACTCGGAGTATGAGTGCTTCTACACCGGTCCGGCATCGACCTCGGACGAAGCCGGCGAAGCCCAGATCGTCCAGGACATGCTGAGCAAGCCGGACACGGTGGCGATGGCGATTTCGCCGTCCAACGCACCGCTGATCGCGCAGACGATCAAAAGCGCCAATCCGTCGATCCCGATCATGACGCTCGACGCCGACCTCAGCAAGGAAGATGCGGCGCTGCGCAAGACCTATCTCGGCACCGACAACTACCTGATGGGCTACAAGATCGGCGAGTACATCAAGAAGGCCAAGCCCGACGGCGGCAAGATCTGCACCATCCAGGGCAATCCCGCGGCCGACAACATCCTGCGCCGCGCCCAGGGCATGCGTGACGCGCTTACAGGCCAGAAGGATCTCCCGGCGCTCGCCGGCGAGGGCGGCTGGACCGAGGTCGCCGGCTGCCCGGTGTTCACCAATGACGACGGTGCCAAGGGCGTGCAGGCGATGACCGATATCCTCGCCGCCAATCCCGATCTCGACGCCTTCGGCATCATGGGCGGCTGGCCGCTGTTCGGTGCGCCGCAGCCCTATCGCGACCTGTTCAAGCCGATGGCCGACAAGATCGCCAAGAACGAGTTCGTCATCGGCGCCGCCGATACGATCGGTGAGGAAGTGGCCATTGCCAAGGAGGGCTTGGTGACCGCATTGGTCGGCCAGCGGCCGTTCGAGATGGGCTACAAGGCGCCCTCGGTGATGATCGACCTGGTCGAAGGCAAGCCTGTCGCCGATCCGGTCTTCACCGGTCTCGACGAGTGCACCAAGGATACGGTCGATACCTGCATCCAGAAGTAGGTTCGCAGTTTTCGGGGCGTCCGCTCGACGGGCGCCACGTCACGCCGGTTCACGAAAATCTACGAGGTGACGTGGCTGGGGCGAACCGCTCCTGCTTTGCCGCGCCTTGAGTTCAGCCTGTGCCGGGGAACATGGATGTCGGACGCCAGATCGAAAAAGCGACTTACCACGGTCAAGGGACGGGCTACGGTCAAGGCACGGGTCACGGTCAAGGCACGGGCCCAAGTCAAGCCGCCGGCCGTCCGTCCAACCGGCGCCCGCCGGACCGACGCGGCGCTGATCCCCGGATCGAGCGTGCATGCGTCGCTGGCCAACGAGATCGGCCTCAGGATCGTGCGCGGCGATTATCCGCCGGGAACCATCCTTCCCAACGAGGCCAAATGGTCCGAGACTTTCGACGTCAGCCGCTCGGCGGTGCGCGAAGCGATAAAAATGCTGATGGCCAAGAGCCTGCTGGCCTCACGCCCCAAGATCGGCAGCTGGGTCGAGCCGAAAGAGCGCTGGAACCTGCTCGATCGCGACGTGCTCGCCTGGTATGCGACAGCGCCCGATCGCGAAATGTTCCTGCGCACTGTCCAGGAATTCCGTCACATCATCGAGCCGGAAGCCAGCGCTTTTGCGGCGATCCGGCGCAGCGACGAGCAGATGGCCGAGATCAGCCAGGCCTGCCGGGAGATGGGCGAGGCGGCGACATTGCCGGAGCGCACCCGCGCCGACACGCGTTTTCACCTGGCTATCCTGCGCGCCTCGGGCAATGACCTCCTGGTGCCGCTCGGCGTGCTGATCGAATCGGCGCTCGATCATCTCTTCGTTTTCGTCACGCGCGAAACCAGCGACCAGCCTCGGGCGCAGGCGCTGCATGAGGCGATCGAGAAGAACATCCGCCTCCGGCGGCCGGCGGCAGCCCGCACCGCGGTGCACCGACTGCTCGCCAACACCGACGAGGTTATCGGGCGGTCGCGGCGGTAAGGTCAAACGCAATCGCTCTGAACGGCCAGGGAGCGGCGACTTGGAAGACTCACGTCGGGCCTGAAACCCCATATGCTTCGTTGACCTCCTCAGAGCGAGGAACGAACCCATTTGCCAGCACTCTTGCTGAGGAGTATCCTTTTGCGCAAAGCTGGCGGTGAGTGTCGGTTGAGAGGGGGAGCATGGCCAGACTTGTCGCACTCTACAAGACTCCGAAAGACGTGGTCGCCTTCGACCGTTACTATGTTTCGACCCACATTCCTCTGGCCAAAGCCATTCCCGGCTTGAGGAAATACGAAATCAGTGATGGCGGCGTCCATTCACCGGGTGGGGCCTCAGGCTATCATCTTGTTGCTACGCTCTACTTCGATTCCGTTGCGGATATTCAAGCGGCCTTAGCGTCCCCCGAGGGTCGGGCCACGGCGGCTGATCTTGGCAATTTTGCAGATGGCGGAGTGGAGCTAATGCTCTTTGAGACTAGGGAAGTCTGAACCTCGCACAATCCGTCCCCAGCAAAGTTTCAACCGAATTTCGGTTGTCGTTCCGCTGTTCGTCATGGGCTCAGTTGCGCCATGACCATTCATTCGCGCCGCCCTGGACGAACGGCAACTCATGGCGGGCCACACACCCGGGCATATGTCGGTGTTAGTGGCGTCGGGCGGCGTTACGATGTTGATCACAGGCGATGCCCTCGCCAATATCCACTTCGCGTTCGATCACCCGGATTGGCAGATGATTTGGGGCCATGATCGCGAACTCGGCATCAAGACGCGCAAATCCCTGCTGGGCCGCGCGGCTCACGATCGGCTTCTCGTTACCGGCTACCACTATCCGGTCCCGGGCGTCGGCCATGTCGTGAAGGAGGGCGATGGCTTTCGCTGCCTGCCGGCGGACTGGGTCTGGGATAGAGAAACCTGACCTGTTTGCGTTTCCTGGGCGATCTGCTGTCGGCGGATGTCACGCCTAAACGTCGATTGACACGGATCGCGGTTCTCAACGACGTCCCGTGGAAAAGCCACTGTCACCAACCGATCCGCCATCAAGTGGCCGTCAAGGCGGGACTGGAAATCCGCTGGGGCGCGTGAGCCATCGAAGAGGGCTTCTGAAGCATTGATGGCGTTTTCCGAGCGCCCACTTGGTGTATTAGATGTCGGATGTCATCTGCAGTATGACCGTAGATTGCCATGATCGTCAGGATGATCGGCTCGCTCAGGAGATCGTCAAGCGTAGGTTCACACTCTCGCGTCATGGGTCGCCTCAAAATTCTTGTTTATTCCCGCACCTTCTCCTCGAACGATGACAGTGAGACGGCGTTCGGGAAATTCCTCAAAAAGAGGTAGTCTGCATCGTCATTGTCGACGACTGATATGGGTGCAGGTTGCCGCCATCGTTACGCGCGAAACCAGCGACCAGCCTCGGGCGCAGGCGCTGCATGAGGCAATCGAGAAGAACATCCGTCTCCGGCGTCCGGCGGCTGCAAGGAGTGCCGTGCACAGGCTGCTCGCCAATACTGACGAGTTATCGGGCGGTCGCGGCGGTGATTTATACCGCAGAGTCGGCGCTGCCCCTCACCCTTACCCTCTCCCCGTGAAGAACGGGGAGAGGGGACGCCAGCGCTGGAGCTTGTCCCTTCTCCCCGTTTTCACGGGGAGAAGGTGGCGGCAGCCGGATGAGGGGCAGCGCCAACTTTGATCAGATAGAGCGAGCCGATCGCCTCAAATCGTCTGCTTCTCCCCATCCTTCGTCGGCGTCAAATCGACGCCGTTGACCTTGCCGATATGCGTCGCCAGCATCGGCACATACTGATCGGCGGGCCCAGCGGCGAATGCGCCGGCGAAGGCGTTCTTGGTGGCATTGCCGAGCGGGTTGGCGATGCCGGCGGCACCGGCCATCGATTCGAGATAGGTGAGGTCCTTGAAAGCGTTGGCGATGGTGAATTTGTGCGCGTCACGGTCGCCTTCAAGCGTCCAGCGCATAAAAGTCTGGTAGAAGCCGCAATCCATGCGGCCGTTGCGGATGACGCTGTCGAAGCGCGGCGGCGAGATGCCGACCTTTTCGGCCAGCGCCAGCGCCTCGGAATAGATCGCCGCATAGCCCAGCGAGATGAAATTATTGAGCAGCTTCATACGGTGGCCGTCGCCGGTGTCACCGATATGGACGATACGTCCGGCCCAGGTGTCGAGCACTGGCTTCAGCCGGGCAAAGACCGCGTCGGATGCACCGACCATGGCGTCCAGCGTGCCTTCCCAGGCCTCCTTCGGCGTGCGGCTGAGCGGGGCATCGACATAGTCGACGCCGATCGCCTTGAGTTCGGCGGCAAGCGCCACCGTCGAAGTGGGATCCGAAGTCGAGCAATCGACGACCACCGAACCCTGCTTCAGGCCCTCCTTGAGGCCGCCCGGCCCGCGGATGATGGCCTCGACCTCGCGCGAGCCGGTGACGCAGATGAAGACGATATCGGATGCCGCTGCCACCTCGCGCGAGGTCGCGGCTTCCTTCGCGCCCCGGCCGAGCATGTCTTGCGCCGGCGCGCGGTTCTTGCGGCCGAGAAACGTCAGGGAATAGCCCTTGTCGACGATGTTCTTCGCGATCCCGTGTCCCATCAGGCCCAGTCCGATGAAGCCGATCTTTTCGTTCGCGGCGGTGGTGTTCATGGCGTGTAATCCTGTGTTGCGGTCTCGATGACGGCGCTGCACTTCGACAGGCGAATTGTTGAAGCGGGTTTTCGCCGCAGGCGGTTGGCAGGCGATTGCGGAATGCCATATTGTCTGACAATACACATGTATTCCAGGGAATGTGGAGAGCAAAATGACGAAGCGGATCATGTTCACCGGCGGCAGCGGCAAGGCGGGGCGTCATGTCGTGCAGTATCTGGTCGAGCAGGGCTGCCAGGTGCTCAACATCGACACCAAGCCGCTCGACAATCCCAAGGTGCGCACCTTGATCACCGACATCACCGACAGCGGGCAGGTGTTCAATGCGCTGTCGAGCTATATCGGCCTGCATGAATTCGACCCGTCGCTGCGCGCGCAGCCGGTCGATGCCGTGGTGCACTTCGCGGCGATCCCGCGCATCATGATCACGCCCGACAACGAGGTGTTCCGCATCAACGCGCTCGGCACCTACAATGTCATCGAGGCGGCGGTGAAACTCGGCATCCGCAAGGTGGTGATCGCCTCCAGCGAGACGACCTATGGGCTGGTTTTTGCCAACGAGCCGCGCGACCCGACACATTTCCCGCTCGACGAGGACTACGACGTCGATCCAATGGACAGTTATGCGCTGTCGAAGATCGTCAACGAGAAGACGGCGCGCGCCTTCGCGCTGCGCAGCGGCATCGACATCTACGCCTTGCGCATCGGCAACGTCATCGAGCCGAATGAATATTCGCTGTTCCCGAAATGGTTCGCCGATCCAGGTTTCCGCAAGCGGATCGCCTGGAGCTATATCGACGCGCGCGACCTCGGCCAGATCACCCTGCGCGCCATCGAGACGGACGGGCTCGGCTATCAGGTGTTCAACGCCGCCAATGACGACACCTCGTCCGACCTGCCGACGGCCGAACTGTTGAAGCGGTTCTATCCCGGCGTGCCGGTCAAGGGCGAGCTCGGCGAATACGAGACGCTGCTTTCGAACCGCAAGGCGCGGGATATGCTCGGCTTCCGCCCGGAACACAGCTGGCGGAAATACGTCAAGACGGCATGACGAGGCTGATGCATCCCGGCTGATCTGTGCACAGAAGCAGGCTTTGCCGCCCGAGGCTTGTCCGGTGCTTGACAGCTTTCGCAATCCGGACTTTGTGAACGCATGCGGGACGGCAAGCCGAATAAGCGAAAAACACCGGCCAGGGCGGCGTCGGCCGAGCGCCCGGCTGCCGTTCGCCGTGCCGATACGGCGCGCATGCCTGGGGCGAGCGTGCATGCGTCGCTGGCCAACGAAATCGGTCTCAGGATCGTCCGCGGCGACTATCCGCCGGGAACCATCCTGCCCAACGAGGCCAAATGGTCCGAGACTTTCGACGTCAGCCGCTCGGCGGTGCGCGAAGCGATAAAAATGCTGATGGCCAAGAGCCTTTTGGCGTCGCGTCCAAAGATCGGCAGCTGGGTCGAGCCGAAAGAGCGCTGGAACCTGCTCGATCGCGACGTGCTGGCCTGGTACGCGACCTCGCCCGACCGCGAGGTGTTCCTGAAAACGGTGCAGGAGTTCCGCCACATCATCGAGCCGGAAGCGACCGCCTTTGCCGCGATGCGGCGCACAGACGAGCAGATGGCCGAGATCAGCCGGGCCTGCCGGGAGATGGGCGCGGCGGCGACGCTGCAGGAGCGCACCCGCGCCGACACGCGGTTTCACCTGGCGATCCTGCGCGCCTCCGGTAACGACCTCCTGGTGCCGCTCGGCGTGCTGATCGAATCGGCGTTCGATCATCTGTTCGCCTATACGACGCGGGAACTGGACGATCTGCAGCACGCGCAGAAGCTGCACGAGGCGATCGAAAGGAACATCCGCCTGCAGCGGCCGGATGCGGCACGCAACGCGGTGCGCAAGCTGTTGGCCAATACAGATAGCGTCATCAAGTCGCGCTGATATAGCGCGGGACCACTGCAGCGCTTCATCTTCTTTCTCCACCGCCCGCAATTTCGCCGTTCGCAATCTCCCCGTTCGCGATCGCCGCCGGGCCACAGCCGCCAATCTCCAAGATTTGAGATTAGCCGCAGGGTCCCATGCCTTCGTCATCCTGGGGCGAAGCAAGGAGCGAAGCGACGCCGCGCAGACCCCAGGATCCATGCCGTTACCTTGGAGCACTGCTGCGGTGCAGGACCTTTGATCGCGGAGGGACAGCGCCCCCCTCTGTCCTGCCCTCTTTGCCAAGACTCGACATCTCCCCCACTTGGGGGAGATCGGCAGCTTCGCGGACAGCGTCCGCAAGGTTGGTGATTGGCGGAATCAGTGATGAAGCCAATCTCCCTCCTTGTGGGGGAGATGTCCGGCAGGACAGAGGGGGGCGCTGTCCCTCCGCGATCAAAGGTCCTGCACCGCAGCAGTGCTCCAAGGTAACGGCATGGATCCTGGGGTCTGCGCGGCGTCGCTTCGCTCCTTGCTTCGCCCCAGGATGACGAAGGCATGGGACCCTGCGGCTAATCTCAAATCTTGGAGATTGGCGGCTGTGGCCCGGCGGCGATCGCGAACGGGGAGATTGCGAACGGCGAAATTGCGGGCGGTGGAGAAAGAAGATGAAGCGCTGCAGTGGTCCCGCGCTATATCAGCGCGACTTGATGACGCTATCTGTATTGGCCAACAGCTTGCGCACCGCGTTGCGTGCCGCATCCGGCCGCTGCAGGCGGATGTTCCTTTCGATCGCCTCGTGCAGCTTCTGCGCGTGCTGCAGATCGTCCAGTTCCCGCGTCGTATAGGCGAACAGATGATCGAACGCCGATTCGATCAGCACGCCGAGCGGCACCAGGAGGTCGTTACCGGAGGCGCGCAGGATCGCCAGGTGAAACCGCGTGTCGGCGCGGGTGCGCTCCTGCAGCGTCGCCGCCGCGCCCATCTCCCGGCAGGCCCGGCTGATCTCGGCCATCTGCTCGTCTGTGCGCCGCATCGCGGCAAAGGCGGTCGCTTCCGGCTCGATGATGTGGCGGAACTCCTGCACCGTTTTCAGGAACACCTCGCGGTCGGGCGAGGTCGCGTACCAGGCCAGCACGTCGCGATCGAGCAGGTTCCAGCGCTCTTTCGGCTCGACCCAGCTGCCGATCTTTGGACGCGACGCCAAAAGGCTCTTGGCCATCAGCATTTTTATCGCTTCGCGCACCGCCGAGCGGCTGACGTCGAAAGTCTCGGACCATTTGGCCTCGTTGGGCAGGATGGTTCCCGGCGGATAGTCGCCGCGGACGATCCTGAGACCGATTTCGTTGGCCAGCGACGCATGCACGCTCGCCCCAGGCATGCGCGCCGTATCGGCACGGCGAACGGCAGCCGGGCGCTCGGCCGACGCCGCCCTGGCCGGTGTTTTTCGCTTATTCGGCTTGCCGTCCCGCATGCGTTCACAAAGTCCGGATTGCGAAAGCTGTCAAGCACCGGACAAGCCTCGGGCGGCAAAGCCTGCTTCTGTGCACAGATCAGCCGGGATGCATCAGCCTCGTCATGCCGTCTTGACGTATTTCCGCCAGCTGTGTTCCGGGCGGAAGCCGAGCATATCCCGCGCCTTGCGGTTCGAAAGCAGCGTCTCGTATTCGCCGAGCTCGCCCTTGACCGGCACGCCGGGATAGAACCGCTTCAACAGTTCGGCCGTCGGCAGGTCGGACGAGGTGTCGTCATTGGCGGCGTTGAACACCTGATAGCCGAGCCCGTCCGTCTCGATGGCGCGCAGGGTGATCTGGCCGAGGTCGCGCGCGTCGATATAGCTCCAGGCGATCCGCTTGCGGAAACCTGGATCGGCGAACCATTTCGGGAACAGCGAATATTCATTCGGCTCGATGACGTTGCCGATGCGCAAGGCGTAGATGTCGATGCCGCTGCGCAGCGCGAAGGCGCGCGCCGTCTTCTCGTTGACGATCTTCGACAGCGCATAACTGTCCATTGGATCGACGTCGTAGTCCTCGTCGAGCGGGAAATGTGTCGGGTCGCGCGGCTCGTTGGCAAAAACCAGCCCATAGGTCGTCTCGCTGGAGGCGATCACCACCTTGCGGATGCCGAGTTTCACCGCCGCCTCGATGACATTGTAGGTGCCGAGCGCGTTGATGCGGAACACCTCGTTGTCGGGCGTGATCATGATGCGCGGGATCGCCGCGAAGTGCACCACGGCATCGACCGGCTGCGCGCGCAGCGACGGGTCGAATTCATGCAGGCCGATATAGCTCGACAGCGCATTGAACACCTGCCCGCTGTCGGTGATGTCGGTGATCAAGGTGCGCACCTTGGGATTGTCGAGCGGCTTGGTGTCGATGTTGAGCACCTGGCAGCCCTGCTCGACCAGATACTGCACGACATGACGCCCCGCCTTGCCGCTGCCGCCGGTGAACATGATCCGCTTCGTCATTTTGCTCTCCACATTCCCTGGAATACATGTGTATTGTCAGACAATATGGCATTCCGCAATCGCCTGCCAACCGCCTGCGGCGAAAACCCGCTTCAACAATTCGCCTGTCGAAGTGCAGCGCCGTCATCGAGACCGCAACACAGGATTACACGCCATGAACACCACCGCCGCGAACGAAAAGATCGGCTTCATCGGACTGGGCCTGATGGGACACGGGATCGCGAAGAACATCGTCGACAAGGGCTATTCCCTGACGTTTCTCGGCCGCAAGAACCGCGCGCCGGCGCAAGACATGCTCGGCCGGGGCGCGAAGGAAGCCGCGACCTCGCGCGAGGTGGCAGCGGCATCCGATATCGTCTTCATCTGCGTCACCGGCTCGCGCGAGGTCGAGGCCATCATCCGCGGGCCGGGCGGCCTCA
Source organism: Mesorhizobium sp. WSM4850 (assembly GCF_055811735.1). Classification (NCBI taxonomy): domain Bacteria; kingdom Pseudomonadati; phylum Pseudomonadota; class Alphaproteobacteria; order Hyphomicrobiales; family Phyllobacteriaceae; genus Mesorhizobium; species Mesorhizobium sp. WSM4850. The sequence continues at coordinate 79,679 of NZ_JBVVPV010000009.1, forward strand.
AGGAGGGCCTGAAGCAGGGTTCGGTGGTCGTCGATTGCTCGACTTCGGATCCCACTTCGACGGTGGCGCTTGCCGCCGAACTCAAGGCGATCGGCGTCGACTATGTCGATGCCCCGCTCAGCCGCACGCCGAAGGAGGCCTGGGAAGGCACGCTGGACGCCATGGTCGGTGCATCCGACGCGGTCTTTGCCCGGCTGAAGCCAGTGCTCGACACCTGGGCCGGACGTATCGTCCATATCGGTGACACCGGCGACGGCCACCGTATGAAGCTGCTCAATAATTTCATCTCGCTGGGCTATGCGGCGATCTATTCCGAGGCGCTGGCGCTGGCCGAAAAGGTCGGCATCTCGCCGCCGCGCTTCGACAGCGTCATCCGCAACGGCCGCATGGATTGCGGCTTCTACCAGACTTTTATGCGCTGGACGCTTGAAGGCGACCGTGACGCGCACAAATTCACCATCGCCAACGCTTTCAAGGACCTCACCTATCTCGAATCGATGGCCGGTGCCGCCGGCATCGCCAACCCGCTCGGCAATGCCACCAAGAACGCCTTCGCCGGCGCATTCGCCGCTGGGCCCGCCGATCAGTATGTGCCGATGCTGGCGACGCATATCGGCAAGGTCAACGGCGTCGATTTGACGCCGACGAAGGATGGGGAGAAGCAGACGATTTGAGGCGATCGGCTCGCTCTATCTGATCAAAGTTGGCGCTGCCCCTCATCCGGCTGCCGCCACCTTCTCCCCGTGAAAACGGGGAGAAGGGACAAGCTCCAGCGCTGGCGTCCCCTCTCCCCGTTCTTCACGGGGAGAGGGTAAGGGTGAGGGGCAGCGCCGACTCTGCGGTATAAATCACCGCCGCGACCGCCCGATAACTCGTCAGTATTGGCGAGCAGCCTGTGCACGGCACTCCTTGCAGCCGCCGGACGCCGGAGACGGATGTTCTTCTCGATTGCCTCATGCAGCGCCTGCGCCCGAGGCTGGTCGCTGGTTTCGCGCGTAACGATGGCGGCAACCTGCACCCATATCAGTCGTCGACAATGACGATGCAGACTACCTCTTTTTGAGGAATTTCCCGAACGCCGTCTCACTGTCATCGTTCGAGGAGAAGGTGCGGGAATAAACAAGAATTTTGAGGCGACCCATGACGCGAGAGTGTGAACCTACGCTTGACGATCTCCTGAGCGAGCCGATCATCCTGACGATCATGGCAATCTACGGTCATACTGCAGATGACATCCGACATCTAATACACCAAGTGGGCGCTCGGAAAACGCCATCAATGCTTCAGAAGCCCTCTTCGATGGCTCACGCGCCCCAGCGGATTTCCAGTCCCGCCTTGACGGCCACTTGATGGCGGATCGGTTGGTGACAGTGGCTTTTCCACGGGACGTCGTTGAGAACCGCGATCCGTGTCAATCGACGTTTAGGCGTGACATCCGCCGACAGCAGATCGCCCAGGAAACGCAAACAGGTCAGGTTTCTCTATCCCAGACCCAGTCCGCCGGCAGGCAGCGAAAGCCATCGCCCTCCTTCACGACATGGCCGACGCCCGGGACCGGATAGTGGTAGCCGGTAACGAGAAGCCGATCGTGAGCCGCGCGGCCCAGCAGGGATTTGCGCGTCTTGATGCCGAGTTCGCGATCATGGCCCCAAATCATCTGCCAATCCGGGTGATCGAACGCGAAGTGGATATTGGCGAGGGCATCGCCTGTGATCAACATCGTAACGCCGCCCGACGCCACTAACACCGACATATGCCCGGGTGTGTGGCCCGCCATGAGTTGCCGTTCGTCCAGGGCGGCGCGAATGAATGGTCATGGCGCAACTGAGCCCATGACGAACAGCGGAACGACAACCGAAATTCGGTTGAAACTTTGCTGGGGACGGATTGTGCGAGGTTCAGACTTCCCTAGTCTCAAAGAGCATTAGCTCCACTCCGCCATCTGCAAAATTGCCAAGATCAGCCGCCGTGGCCCGACCCTCGGGGGACGCTAAGGCCGCTTGAATATCCGCAACGGAATCGAAGTAGAGCGTAGCAACAAGATGATAGCCTGAGGCCCCACCCGGTGAATGGACGCCGCCATCACTGATTTCGTATTTCCTCAAGCCGGGAATGGCTTTGGCCAGAGGAATGTGGGTCGAAACATAGTAACGGTCGAAGGCGACCACGTCTTTCGGAGTCTTGTAGAGTGCGACAAGTCTGGCCATGCTCCCCCTCTCAACCGACACTCACCGCCAGCTTTGCGCAAAAGGATACTCCTCAGCAAGAGTGCTGGCAAATGGGTTCGTTCCTCGCTCTGAGGAGGTCAACGAAGCATATGGGGTTTCAGGCCCGACGTGAGTCTTCCAAGTCGCCGCTCCCTGGCCGTTCAGAGCGATTGCGTTTGACCTTACCGCCGCGACCGCCCGATAACCTCGTCGGTGTTGGCGAGCAGTCGGTGCACCGCGGTGCGGGCTGCCGCCGGCCGCCGGAGGCGGATGTTCTTCTCGATCGCCTCATGCAGCGCCTGCGCCCGAGGCTGGTCGCTGGTTTCGCGCGTGACGAAAACGAAGAGATGATCGAGCGCCGATTCGATCAGCACGCCGAGCGGCACCAGGAGGTCATTGCCCGAGGCGCGCAGGATAGCCAGGTGAAAACGCGTGTCGGCGCGGGTGCGCTCCGGCAATGTCGCCGCCTCGCCCATCTCCCGGCAGGCCTGGCTGATCTCGGCCATCTGCTCGTCGCTGCGCCGGATCGCCGCAAAAGCGCTGGCTTCCGGCTCGATGATGTGACGGAATTCCTGGACAGTGCGCAGGAACATTTCGCGATCGGGCGCTGTCGCATACCAGGCGAGCACGTCGCGATCGAGCAGGTTCCAGCGCTCTTTCGGCTCGACCCAGCTGCCGATCTTGGGGCGTGAGGCCAGCAGGCTCTTGGCCATCAGCATTTTTATCGCTTCGCGCACCGCCGAGCGGCTGACGTCGAAAGTCTCGGACCATTTGGCCTCGTTGGGAAGGATGGTTCCCGGCGGATAATCGCCGCGCACGATCCTGAGGCCGATCTCGTTGGCCAGCGACGCATGCACGCTCGATCCGGGGATCAGCGCCGCGTCGGTCCGGCGGGCGCCGGTTGGACGGACGGCCGGCGGCTTGACTTGGGCCCGTGCCTTGACCGTGACCCGTGCCTTGACCGTAGCCCGTCCCTTGACCGTGGTAAGTCGCTTTTTCGATCTGGCGTCCGACATCCATGTTCCCCGGCACAGGCTGAACTCAAGGCGCGGCAAAGCAGGAGCGGTTCGCCCCAGCCACGTCACCTCGTAGATTTTCGTGAACCGGCGTGACGTGGCGCCCGTCGAGCGGACGCCCCGAAAACTGCGAACCTACTTCTGGATGCAGGTATCGACCGTATCCTTGGTGCACTCGTCGAGACCGGTGAAGACCGGATCGGCGACAGGCTTGCCTTCGACCAGGTCGATCATCACCGAGGGCGCCTTGTAGCCCATCTCGAACGGCCGCTGGCCGACCAATGCGGTCACCAAGCCCTCCTTGGCAATGGCCACTTCCTCACCGATCGTATCGGCGGCGCCGATGACGAACTCGTTCTTGGCGATCTTGTCGGCCATCGGCTTGAACAGGTCGCGATAGGGCTGCGGCGCACCGAACAGCGGCCAGCCGCCCATGATGCCGAAGGCGTCGAGATCGGGATTGGCGGCGAGGATATCGGTCATCGCCTGCACGCCCTTGGCACCGTCGTCATTGGTGAACACCGGGCAGCCGGCGACCTCGGTCCAGCCGCCCTCGCCGGCGAGCGCCGGGAGATCCTTCTGGCCTGTAAGCGCGTCACGCATGCCCTGGGCGCGGCGCAGGATGTTGTCGGCCGCGGGATTGCCCTGGATGGTGCAGATCTTGCCGCCGTCGGGCTTGGCCTTCTTGATGTACTCGCCGATCTTGTAGCCCATCAGGTAGTTGTCGGTGCCGAGATAGGTCTTGCGCAGCGCCGCATCTTCCTTGCTGAGGTCGGCGTCGAGCGTCATGATCGGGATCGACGGATTGGCGCTTTTGATCGTCTGCGCGATCAGCGGTGCGTTGGACGGCGAAATCGCCATCGCCACCGTGTCCGGCTTGCTCAGCATGTCCTGGACGATCTGGGCTTCGCCGGCTTCGTCCGAGGTCGATGCCGGACCGGTGTAGAAGCACTCATACTCCGAGTCGGCGTTTTCCTTGTTCCATTTCTGGCAACCTTGGTTGATGGCCTCGAAGAACGGATTGTCGAGCCCCTTCACCACGATGACGAGCTGTTTCTTGGCCAAAGCCGGCCCGGCGCCCAGCGCCAGCATGGCGACGGCAGCGAGCAATAGTGACTTCCTCATTTCAGTCCTCCCTTGAAACAGACGGACACGGCGTGCCCGCCACACAGACCAGCCCGGATGCGCGATGACAGAGGTTCGTTTCGCGAGCGCTCGTGTCGTCAAGCCGGGCCGATAAGAATTTCCAGATGCGGTTGCAGACCAGCGCGATAGGGACGCTGCCAGATCCTCGACCGATAAACCTCCGCCTGCTCAGCCCCGGCGAGCCGGAGCAGGAGATCGGCATAATCTCCTCCGACGCCTAGCTAATATCGGCTTGCGACGGACGTCAATTGCTATTTGTCCTACAAAACGGATTTTTCGAAAGAAGCCGCTGTTGACGGCAGGGGGGCATATGCGTAAATGGGCGAAAGCGCGGTTCCCGGGAGGAGCTGGGAAGAGCGAGGCCGCGGCAGGACCGCAGGCCGAAAGCACGGAGGAAGCAGACTGGTGCCGGTTCTCGAACTCGCCAACATCTCAAAACATTTTGGCGCCATCCAGGCCGTCAACGACGTTTCGCTGTCGATCGAGGCCGGACAGGTGGTCGGGCTGATGGGCGACAACGGCGCCGGCAAGTCGACGCTGGTCAAGATGATCGCCGGCAACTTCCGCCCAAGCCATGGCACGATGCAGATGGACGGCAAGGAGCTGATCCTGCACAAGCCGGTGGAGGCGCGCCAGCACGGCATCGAGATCGTCCATCAGGATCTGGCGTTGTGCAACAATCTGACGGCCGCCGCCAATGTCTATCTCGGCCGCGAGCTGCGCCGCGGCGTCGGGCCGTTTCGCATCCTCGACTACGCCGCCATGTACAAGCGCGCCGGCCAGATCTTTGCCGTGCTGAAATCCGAAACCCGCCCGCGCGATCTGGTCAAGCAGATGTCGGGCGGCCAGCGCCAGGCGGTGGCGATCGCCCGCACCATGCTTTCGCAGGCCAAGATCGTGTTGATGGACGAGCCGACGGCGGCGATCTCGGTCCGGCAGGTCGCCGAGGTGCTGAACCTGATCCGCCATTTGCGCGACCAGGGCATTGCCGTCGTGCTGATCAGCCACCGCATGCCCGACGTCTTTGACGTTGCCGACCGCGTCATCGTCATGCGGCGCGGCCGCAAGGTCGCCGACAAGACGATCGCGTCGAGTTCGCCCGAGGAAGTCACCGGGCTCATCACCGGCGCCATCGAACAGGTTTGATGCCAGCCGGTTTCACCACGCAAGCAGATAAAGGTCGACGATGGCAGTAACTCTTGACCAGACGATCGCGCAGAAACAGCACACTTTGCTGACCAGGGTGTTTGCCAGCCAGACCTTCTGGGTGGTGATCGCGGTCATCCTCGCCTGCCTGTTCCTGTCCGTCGCCACCGATTCCTTCGCCACGACGAAGAACCTCTACAACATCACCCGCAACATCACCTTCGTCGCCATCGTCGCGCTCGGCATGACCTTCGTCATCATCACCGGCGGCATCGACCTGTCGGTCGGCTCGGTGCTTTGCCTGTGTTCGATGGTGCTCGCCGTGACCATGCATGCCGGCTACGGCATCGAGGTCGGCATTGCCGCTGCGATCGCGACGGCGCTGATCATCGGCGCCTTCAACGGCATCCTGATCGCCTATCTCGGGTTTCCGCCCTTCGTGGTGACGCTCGGCATGCTGTCGATCGCGCGCAGCCTGGCCATGGTCGCCTCCAACAACACCGTCGTCTTCCAGTTCGGGCCCGACCACGACAAGCTTCTGGCGCTGGGCGGCGGCGCCTTTGTGTTCGGCATCGCCAATCCGGTGCTCTACATGATCGTGCTGGCGCTGATCACCGGCTTCGTCCTGCGCTGGACGAAATTCGGCCGGCACATCTTCGCCATCGGCGGCAACGAGCATGCGGCGACGCTGACCGGCGTTCCGGTGCGCCAGATCAAGGTCGCTGTCTACATGATCTCGGCGCTGGCAGCGGGCCTTGCCGGCATCATCCAGACCGGCTGGCTGGGCGCAGTCACCACCAATCTCGGCAACGGCATGGAGCTTCAGGTCATCGCCGCCACCGTCATCGGCGGCGCCAACCTGGCCGGCGGCATGGGCACGGCCTTTGGCGCCGTCGTCGGCGCGGCGCTGATCGAAGTGATCCGCAACAGCCTTGGCCTGCTCGGCATCAACGCCTTCTGGCAGGGGGTGTTCATCGGCGGTGCCATTCTGATGGCGGTCCTGTTCGACCGGCTCCGCAATTTCCGGCGCAACGAATAGGCCGCGGTCACGCGCAATTCGTTGTCGTTGCTATCGCTCAGTCTGAAAATCGGCCGGCGCGCCGCGTGGCGTGCGCCAGGCGCGCACATGCGCCTTGACGCGGACCCGGACTGAGCAGCACTATCCCGATTGCAGGCGAAGGGAGGCCAGTCGCCTGCGGGAGGATATACCCATGACGGAAGCGATCAGGCTCTACTGGGGCCGGTTCGGACATGTTTCTGTCCTGAACGTCGCCAGCGACTTCGTCACCCATGCCCATGTCGAGGCGCATATCATCATCTGGCTGGAAGGCACGGCCGGCGAGATGACCATCGGCCGCGAGACGGTGCGGCTTGGGCCCGGCACCGCCGCTGGCATCAATTCCTTCCAGCCGCACAGCCACGCTTTATCCCGCGACGGCCGGCCCGGCCTGTTCCTCGCCTTCTACATCGATCCGGACTGGGCACGCCGGCGCCGCGACCTGCGGTCGACCGCGCCGCTGTTTTCGGCACCGGCGATCACGCTGGAGCCGTGGCTGCACAAGGCGGCAGCCAATCTTCTCGACCATCTCAGCGACAATGAGAGCATCGACGACATCGCCAATTACGAGATCGAGCGCTTCATCGACAGCGTGCTCGACGCCGCCGACGCCTCGGCGCCACAAGTGGCGCGCGCCCGCGTCCACAGCGTGCAGGATTTTCGTGTCCGCAAGGCGATCCAGCTGATGAAGGCCAATGTCTGCGAACGCATCTGCTTCGACGAGGTGGCGCGCAGCGTCGGCCTGTCGCGGCCGCATTTCTTCGCGCTGTTCAAGGAGCAGACCAATCTGACGCCCAATGTCTACTGGAACACGCTGCGCATGGAGGAAGCGGTGCGGCAGTTGCAGTGGTCGCAGGAACCATTGATCTCGGTCGCCTGCAATCTCGGCTTCACCACGCAGGGCAATTTCTCGCGATTCTTCCGCGACCATGTCGGCGTTCCGCCGACACTCTATCGCGAGGCAGCGCGAGCCATCTCCTGAGCCATTTTCAGACTGCCCGTTTTCAGACTGCCCGTTTTTTTCAGGCTGCCGTTTTTTCAGCGTGCCAGTTTTTTCAGACTTATTGATAGGCGCTCAAGACGCATTGATAAGTGCTGCCGGGCTCGCCGCCCTACCCTCGCGACACAGCTATTGCAAGGAAATGATCATATGGCGAAAGTCACCGTCTCCAGCGTCATCGACGCACCGGTCGAAAAGGTCTGGGCGCGCATACGCGATTTCAATGGGTTGCCGAGCTGGCACCCGCGCATGGTCGAGAGCCATATCGAGGACGGCAAGGACACCAGCGCAGTCGGCTGCGTGCGCAATTTCCAGCTCGCCAGCGGCGCTCGCATCCGCGAGAAGCTGCTCGACTTCTCCGACGACAATTTCCTCGTCAGCTACTCCATCCTGGAGACGCCGCAACCGCTGACCAACCACAAGGCGACGCTGCAGCTGCGCCGGGTGACCGATGGCGACCGCACCTATGCCGAATGGACCGCAAGCTTCGACGCGGCTCCCGAGGAAGCTGACAAATTGGCCGAAGGCATGGGCGCCAACGTCTTCCAGGGCGGCTTTAACGCCCTTAAGACCCATTTCGCCGGCCAGGGTTGAGCTGAATGGGCTCATAAAAAGGACAGTTCCATGGCGCTTGCACTGCAGACTTTCTCGACGGTCAAGGACGCCAGTGCGGCGCTGAAAGCCGCCGGCACCCGCTATCTCGGCGGCGGCACGCTGGTCGTGCGCGCCGCCAATGAAGGCGACGTTTCGGTCTCCGGCCTCATCAGGTCGACCGAACCGGCGCTGTCGGCCATCACTGTTTCCGGCAGGGAGGTCCGCATCGGCGCTTCGGTGACCATGGCGGCGATCGCCCGTCACCCGGATCTGTCTTCCCTTGCCCGCGCGGCGCGCGCCGTCGGCGGCCCGGCGATCCGCAACATGGCGACCATCGGCGGCAATCTCTTCGCCCCGGCGCCCTATGGCGATTTCACCGTCGCGCTGCTGGCACTGGGCGCAACCGTCGGCACCGATGACGGCGAGGTGCCGATCGAAACCTTCCTGGCAAGACGCGAAGACAATCACGCCATCGTCACTTCGGTCGGCTTCAGCTTGCCACTGGAAGGCGGCTTTCGCTTCCTGAAAATATCGAGGGTCAAGCCGAAGGGCGTCTCGGTGCTGAGCATCGCCGCCGTGCTGGAACGAGCGCCGGACGGAACCATGTCATCGGCGCACATCGCGCTTGGCTGCATGGCCGACCGGCCGATGCGCGCCAAGGCGGCGGAGAAGGCGCTGCTCGGCAGGAAACTCACGAGCGACGGCATCGCGCCGGCGCTGGCCGTCGCGAACGACGGCACCTCGCCGATTACCGATCCGATCGCCAGTGCCTGGTATCGCAACGAAGTCCTGCCGGTCCATCTCGGCCGGCTTTTGCTCGCCTGAAAGCCAATGGCGGGCAAGTCAGCCAAGCTGCGGCGCAAGGAGTAAAAGATGACAAAGATCCCGGTTCAGTTCACGCTCAACGGCGCGGAGAAGGCCGAATTCATCGACAGCGGCACGACGCTGCTCAATGCGCTGCGCGACAAGATCGGCGACACCTCGCCAAAGGGCGGCTGCCATCAGGGCACATGCGGCGCCTGCTCGGTCATCATCGACGGCGAGCTTCGGCTGTCCTGCCTGACGCTGGCCGAAACCTGCAACGGTGCGGCGATCACCACGACATCGGGGCTTTCGCAAGGCGGCGTGCTGCATCCTTTGCAGCGCGCCTTCCTCGACGCCTTCGCCACGCAATGCGGCTTCTGCACGCCAGGCATGATCATGGCCGCCAAGGTTCTGCTCGACCACACGGCGGACCCCAGCCGCGACGAGGTGGTCGAGGCGCTGTCGGGCAATATCTGCCGCTGCACCGGCTACGAGCCGATCATCCAGGCGGTGCTGACCGCCGCGCGGTCCAATTCGCAGAACGCAGCTTGAGGGGAGGCGAAAAAATGGAACTCCGCAAGAGCTATTTCGCCGACCAGCGCACGGACGATCTGCACGAGATCGGCCAGCCACGGCCGCGCTCCGATTCGCCCGGTCATGTCACCGGCAAGACCGCCTATTTCGCCGACCGCAGTTTTCCAGGCATGCTGCATCTGAAGATGGTGCGCAGCCCGCATCATCACGCCCGCATCCGCAGCATCGACACTTCAGAGGCGGAAAAGCATCCGGGCGTGGTGAAAATCCTGACCGCCAAGGACGTGCCGCACAATGTCTACACCATCCTGATCCTGATCCAGATCGGGCCGGAGGACGAGACGGTGCTGGCCGACGGCAAGGTGCGCTGGAAGGGCGAAGCCGTGGTGGCGGTGCTGGCCGAGACCGAGCGTGCCGCCCAGGAGGCGGCGGCCAAGGTCAAGGTCGACTACGAGGTGCTGCCGGCCGTCTTCGACATGGAAGAAGCGCTGAAGCCCGGCGCGCCTGTTGTCAACGAATATCACGGCCGGAATTATTACCTCTATGACAGCGGCGAATGCCGCAAGGTGCGCTTCGGCGATGTCGAGGCCGGTTTCGCCGGCGCCGATCACGTGCTCGAGCAGACCTATCAATCGTCGCCGATCGAGCACGCGCCGACCGAGACGACCGGCTGCATCGTCGCGCCGGAGGGCAACGACCGCTTTACCTGCTACACCAACACGCAGGCGATGTTCTTCACCCTCGACAACGCCTCGATCATCCTGCAGATGCCGGGCAACAGACTGCATTTCGTCGGCGGCACCGTCGGCGGCGGCTTTGGCGGCAAGGTCGACGTCATCGTCGAGCCGATCGCCATCCTCGGCGCCAAGCTGACCGGGCGGCCGGTCTCCTTCATCTACAGCCGTGAGGAGGAGATGCAGATTTCCTCGCCGCGCGCCGCCGAAAAGGTCGTCATCAAGGACGGCGTCATGAAGGATGGCCGCATCGTCGCCAGAAAAGTCACCGGCTACACCGATGCCGGGGCCTATTCGCGCCATTCGCCCTATGGCGCGCAGAAGGGCGCCGGCCACTATCCCGGCCCTTACACCATCCCGAATGTCTGGATCGACACCTACTGCGTCTACACCAACCGCACCCCCTCCTCCGCCATGCGCGGCTTCGGCGTCACCATCGGCGATTTCGCGCTTGAGGTGCAGATGGACAAGCTCGCCCGGCTGATCGGCATGGACCCGCTCGAGTTCCGCTTCATCAATGCCTACCGCGACGGCGACATCAAGGCGCACCGCCAGCCGACCGAGGGCGCGGCGCTGATCGAGTGCATGCAGGAAGCCTCGCGCGCCGCCAACTGGCCGGTGGCGGACAAATTCATGGCGATGTCGTCCTACGCGAAGGGAGCTTGAAATGGCGATCAGGCGCGGGCGCGGCGTCGCCGCGATCAACTATCCGACAGGCATGAACCTCGGTGGCGATCCAACCCAGGCGCTGGTCCATTCGACGCCGACCGGCAATTTCATGGTAACGCTGTCGAGCGTCGATCTCGGCCAGGGCATGAAGCAGATCATGGCGCAGATCTGTGCCGAGACGATCGGCGTACCGACCGACCGCGTCGTCGTCGACACCGCCGACACCGACACCGGCCCGCACTGCATGGGCACCTTCGCCTCGCGCGGCACCCACCGCGCCGGCAACGCCGTCATCCAGGCGGCCAGGGAAGCCCGCCAGGTGATGCTGGAAGTGGCGGCAGAGGAACTGGAAGTGAACGCCTCGGACCTCGAGACCGACGGCCAGGGCAACATCCTGGTCAAGGGCGCGCCGCAAAGATCGATCTCGATCTTCGATGTGGCGCTGTCGGCGCATTTCAAGCGCGGCCGCTCGATTTCCGGCCGCGGCATGTTCTTGATCCCGCGCTCCTATCCGGAAAAAGAAACCGGCGCGATGAAACCGTCGACCTGCTACGCGCATGCCTGCACGGTGGTCGAGGTCGAGGTCGACGACGAAACCGGCGAGGTCACCGTGCTGACGGTGAAGAACGTCTTTGAGATCGGCCGCGCGCTGAACCCGAAAATGGTCGAGCAGCAGCTCGTCGGTGGCTCGTGGATGGGCATCAGCCACGCGCTCTACGAGACGACGGAACCCTATTACCCCGACCGCGATCATGGCGGCACCGACTTCAACCAGTATCTGATGCCGGGACCAGGCGATCTTGCGCAAACCGAGATCATCGTGCTGGAGAGGCCCTCGGCCGACGGACCCTTTGGCGCCAAGGGGCCGGGCGAAATGTGCGCCAACCCGCAAATCCCGGCGGTCGCCAACGCGGTCTTCGACGCCGTCGGCGTGCGCATCGACACGCTGCCGATCACGCCGGAACGCATCCTGCGGGCGCTGAAGGCGCAAGCCTCGAACTGAGTGCTGGAAATGCCCAAAAGAAGCGCCCGGACTGGAAGCGCCGACACTGTCGTGATCTCGCCGGAGGCGGTGGCATCGCGCCTCGCCGCCTCGCGCTATCTGGCCGATGAAAGCCTGGCCACCGCCATTTTCCTGGCGATCCGGCTGGGCAAGCCGCTGCTGCTCGAAGGCGCGCCGGGCGTCGGCAAGACAGAAGCGGCCAAGGCGATAGCCGAACTGCTCGGGCGCGACCTGGTGCGGCTGCAATGCTACGAAGGCATCGACGCCGCACACGCGCTATACGAATGGAACTACCAGCGCCAGTTGCTCGCCATCCGCCATGCCGGCGAGCATGAGGTCGACATCTATGACGACCGCTTTTTGATCGCGCGGCCGCTGCTGCAGGTGCTGAAGGCGCCGGAAAAGCGCGTGCTGCTGGTCGACGAGATCGACCGTTCCGACCATGAGTTCGAAGCGCTGCTGCTGGAATTCCTGTCCGACTTCCAGATCAGCATTCCCGAGCGCGGCACCATCCGCGCCAAAGCGCAGCCGATCGTCGTCCTGACCTCGAACCGCACCCGCGAACTGGCGGAGGCGCTGCGGCGGCGCTGCGTCTACCACTGGATCACCTATCCCGACGCCGAGCGCGAGGCCGAAATCATCATGCTGCGCGCCGGCGACGTCGCCAACGCCACGGCGCGCGCCGTGGCTGCCGCCGTGCGCGACATCCGCGCCCGCCCGCTGGCCAAGCCGCCGGGCATCGCCGAAGCGGTCGAATGGGCCAACGCCGCGACGATCCTCGAAAAGGGCGGCAGCCCATGGCCGGAAGCGTTCCGCCGCGCCATCGGCGTGCTGATCAAGGATGAGGAGGACCTGTCCTACATCGCGCCCGAGCTTGGCCGGATCGTCGAGGAGGCATTGGCGTGAGCCCCGCGGCCCTACCCCGCGCCGCAGCACCTCTCCTCGGTTTTGGCCGGCTGCTGCGCCGCTACGGCTTTCCGGTGGCGCCCGAGCAGGTGTCAGGCTTCATGCAGGCGGTGACGCTGCTCGGGCCCCGCTCGATGGCCGATATCCACGAGGCCGCGCTTGCCACGCTGGCGCCGCCGCCCGACCGCCGCGACGAATTCGAGGCGCATTTCCAAAGCTATTTCTACGGCAACACCGCGGCCGTGGTCGAAGGCGAGGCCGACGAGGAAACCCGCATCAAGGACGACGGCGGCGCCAGCGACGAAGAGAACGAGGTGGCGCGCCAGGAGGAAGGCGGCGCGCTATCGTCTGGCGCCGAACAGTTGAGCGCCCGCGACTTCCAGCGCGTCGGCGACGGGCTTGCCGCTTTCCGCCGCAAGCTCGCTAGCGCCCTGCCCGCCCGCCGCTCCTTCCGAACCGTTCGCACGCACGCACGCGGCAAGCTCGATCTGCGCCGCTCGCTGCGCGAAATCGTCAGTGCCGACGGCGATATTCCGTCGCCGCTGCTGCGCCGCCGGCAGACCGTGTCGCGCAAGCTTTTGCTGCTGATCGACGTGTCCGGCTCGATGAAGCTCTACACATCGGACTATCTCAAGCTGGCGCATGCGGCGGTGCAAGGCGCGGACCGGGCTGAAATTTTCACCTTCGGCACGCGGCTGACCCGCATCACCACGGCGCTGCGTATTCGCGACCGCGACCAGGCGCTGGCGCGGGTGGCAGCATTGGTCGACGACTGGGATGGCGGCACCCGCATGGGACCGACGCTGCTCGCCTTCCTGTCGGTGCCGCGGTTCTCCTCACTTGCGCGCGGGGCGGCGGTGGTCATCCTGTCGGATGCGCTGGAGCGCGGCGACCATGCCGAGCTGGAAATGGCGATGCGCCGGCTGAGCGCCCGCGCCTTCCGCCTGTCGCTGGCGACGCCGCTGGCCGGCGATCCGCGTTTCCGGCCGGCGACGGCAGCACTTCGCGCCATCCTGCCGGTGCTCGACGATCTGGTCGACGGTTCTTCGATCGCCGGTCTCACCGATTTCATCCTGTCGCTCGCCCGCCCCGCTCCGGCGGCGGCAGCAATCTGGAAAAGGGTTTCATGATGAAAAAGGCGATCGACGCGCATTTCCATATCTGGCGCCAGGAGGATCAGCCCTGGCTGCGCGGGCCGATGGTGCCGCGCATCTTCGGTCCCTACGAGCCGATCCGACGCGACTACCCGATCGAGGAATTCCTCGCCGACCAGCAAGGCTCTGATGTCGAGAAGGCGGTCTATGTCCAGACCAACTGGGCCAAGGAGGATTTCGAGAAAGAAGTCGCCTTGCTGCAGACGACGGCTGACGAAACCGGTTGGCCGCACGCCATCGTCGGCTATGCCGACATGACGGTGGACGATGTACGCCATCAGATCGACCGACTGATCAAGTACCCCCTGCTGCGCGGCGTGCGCATGCAATTGCACTGGCACGAAACGCCGGCCTTCCGCTTTGCCGCGTCCGCCGATCAGGTCGTCGACCCGAAGGTGCGGGCCAATGTGGCGCGGCTGAAGGACTATGGCCTGTCCTTCGACCTGCAGCTTTTCCCGGCCCAGATGAAGGACGGGCTGACGCTTGTCGGCGAAAATCCCGAGACCAACTTCATCCTCACCCATGCCGGCATGCTGACCGACATGTCGGAGGAAACCACGCAAGCCTGGAAGGCCGGCCTGCGCTCGCTTTCAGCAGCGCCAAACCTCTACGCCAAGCTGTCCGGCCTCGGCACCTTCGTCCACCGCAACGACCCGGCGCTGATCGCCTACATTGTCGACAACGCAATCGAAATCCTCGGCAGCGACCGTCTGATGTTCGGCTCCAACTTCCCGATCGAAAAGCTGTGGACCAGCCACGCCGAACTGATCAAGAAGCACCGGGAGGCGGTGGCCAAGCATGGTGCGGCGGCAGAGGCGGACATTTTTTGGAACACAGCGGAGAAGGTATATCGGCCGGTGTGACGCGCTGCCCCCCTTCCAAACACCATTGTGGGAGAAGGTCACGCCCGATGGCCCGAAACCTCGGCGCCGGCGGCCCGCGGCAGCGCCAGGAAGCGGAACTAGGCCACGAGCCCGATGGCGCCGATCGCCAGGAAGGCGAGGCGGAAGTCGACGAGGTCGGGCGCCGCCCCGGCCCTGGCGATCTGCGACAGGTTGAGCAGCGCCGCGGCGACCGCCACGCCGAACAGCATCGCCACCTGCTGCAGCATGCTGGACAGCGTCGCCGCCGAGCTGCGCTGCGCCGAAGCGATATCGGCGAAGGCCAGCGTGTTGAGCGCGGTGAACTGCATCGACCGCGTCAGTCCGGCAATCAGCATCAGCGCCACCACCAGCGCTTGCGGTGTCTGCGGCGATATCGCCGCGCAGGCCATGATCGACAGCGATGCGATCACGCCGTTGACGACCAGCACCGAACGGAAACCGAAGCGCTTCAGCGTCGGCGTCGTCACCGTCTTCATGCCGAGATTGCCGAGGAAATAAGCCAGGATCAGCATGCCGGCATCGACGGGTCTCAGGCCGAACCCGACCTGGAACAGCAGCGGCAGCAGGAACGGCGTGGCGTTGATGGAGACCCGGAAAATGGTGCCGGCCGACAGCGTCGATATGGCGAAAGTCTGCACCTTGAATGCCGCAAGGTCGAGCAGCGGATTTTTGGCGCGCGCCAGGTGCCGCACGGCCAGCCAGCCGATCAGGACGCCCGCGCCAAGCAGCGCCACGGTCGGCAAGGTGCCGTCTTGCGGATGGGCGATGCGTTCGAGGCCGTAGAGCATTGAGGCAAGCCCGACCGAGGTCACAAGGAAGCCCGGCCAGTCGAGCGGCCTGGTTTCGGAAGCGCGGTCGCCGGGAATGAAGCGGGCGACCAGCGCCAGGCCGGCCGCGCCGAGCGGAATGTTGATGAAGAAATTCCAGTGCCAGGACAGATAAGTGGTGATGAAGCCGCCAAGCACCGGCCCGATCACCGGCGCAAACAGCGCCGGCCATGTGATCAGCGCGGTGGCATTGAGAAGCTCGGACTTCGAGGCGTTGCGCAGCACCAGGATGCGGCCGACCGGTGTCATCAGCGCACTGCCCAGGCCCTGCACGGCACGCGCGGCGACGAACTGGGTCAGGTTCTGCGAGATGCCGCAGGCGATCGAGGCCAGCGTGAACAGGGCGATCGCCACAAGGAAGATGTTGCGCGCGCCGAAGCGGTCGGCGAGCCAGCCGGACAGCGGCACGAACACCGCCATGGTCAGCATGTAGACGGTGATGCCGATGCTCATCGCCACTGCCGGCACGCCGAAGGATTCTCCCATCTGCGGCAACGATGTCGAGATGATCGTCGAATCCAGAAGCTGCATGAAGAAGGCGACGGCGACGATCAATGCCACGCGCCGCGCCTGCCGCGCCGCCGTCGCGGTTTCGGGCAAGGCTTTGTTTTCGGGAATGGCGGTCATGCGCAGAACTGTACGAAAGGTTTTCCCGCGCCACTGGGACCAGGCGATTGTCCGGCAAATCGGTGACGCACCGGTTTGAACAGCATTTGGGCGGCGACGTCCAGACTTGGCCCAACAAACTTGTATCGCGACCTGTCGGTCGGATGAGAGGTGCTGGAAGGATCGCTACACCGAAGCCATAAGCACTTCAAATTCCACGATATTTTCTTCGCCGCGTTTCTCCCAGCACCCCTCATCCGTCTCGGCGCTACGCACCGATCCACCTTCTCCCACAAGGGGAGAAGGTCACAGCCGATCCTGGCCGGTGCGTCTCATTCCGCGTCGATCTTCTCCATGAACTGGCCGAGCTGGTCCGGGTCCATATGCACCACATGCTTGTCTTCGGGATAGGCCAGGCTGTTGACGTCGGCGACATATTCGGAAAAAGCAGCGATGCGTTCCGCCTGCAGGCGGTCATATTCGGCGGCGAAATTGCGATAGACCTTGGAATGGCGCGGCATGTGGCCACGGTTCTGGCCAAGGATGTCGTCGGCGAACAGATATTGCGCGTCGCAGCCGGTGCCCGCCCCCATCGACAGCATGATCAGCGAGGTTCGCTCCGAAATCGCCTTGGCCACCTCGACCGGCACCACTTCGATCTCGGCGCCGATCGCGCCGGCCGCTTCGTATTGCTTGACTGCCTCGAAAATCTGCATGGCGCTGTCGGCGGTCTTGCCGACAGCCTTGAAGCCGCCGGTCCAGGTGGCGCGCGACGGGATCAGACCGACATGGCCGATCACCGGGATATTGTCATCGGCCAGCCGTTTGACAGCGGCAAAGCCGGCGCTGCAATAAACCGCGTCGGCGCTTGCCTTGTAGAGCCGAAACGCCCAGCGGACGAAATCGTCGGCTGTGCCGATCTCGTAGAAATTGTCGCCCGGCATGGTGAACAGGCTGGGTGCGGCATCGCGGTATTGCGGATCGAGCACCAGTTCCGGCGGCACCGAGACTATGTCGACCCCGGCTCGTTCGGCGGCCTCGGCCTCGGCCATCGTCAGCACCCGCAGCATGGTCAATTGCCGCTTGCCCTTCATAGCGCGCAGGTCTGCCACCGTCGGTCTTTTCCGGCTCATTGATTTGGTCCCCTTTGTTACGTGAACGGAAGGCCGGTCAGGCGATCTGGATCATCACCTTGCCAGCTTCGACCTTGACCGGATAGGTCTGCAGATTGACGCAGACGGGCGCGCCCTTGGCCTGGCCGGTCTTGTAATTGAAGCGGCCATTGTGCTTGGGGCATTCGATGATGTCGTCCATGACAAGCCCATCGGCCAGATGCGCCTTTTCATGTGTGCAAAAGCCGTCGGTAGCGAAGAATTCGTCATCCGGCGAACGGTAGATCGCGAAGCTGCGGCCGTCATGATCGAAGCGGATGACATCCTCTTCGTCGACATCGTCCACAGCGCACGCCTCGACCCAATCGGCCATCTCTATTTTCTCCCGAAATTTCGCCTTGCTGTGCTGCGCAGTGCTATTCAGCTGTTGCCGACATGTTCACTTCGTGGAACTCGCCACGATAGGGCCGTGCCGTCGGCGGCAGTTCGCGCTTGAGGAAATAGTCCTCATATTTGAGCTGCCTGAGCAGGACCGGCCAAACCTCGCGATAGGCATGCCACATCGACGGGTTCGGCTCCGGCAGATCGTGCTTGATCAATTCGTGCAGCCTGGGCAGCGCGTGATAGGGCACCATCGGAAACATGTGATGCTCGACGTGGTAGTTCATGTTCCAGTAGATGAACCGGCTGATCGGGTTCATATACACGGTCCTGCTGTTGAGCCGGTGATCGACGACATTGTCGGCCAGGCCGATGTGCTGCAGCAGGCCGGTCAGCACCATGTGCCAGGTGCCGTAGAGGCGCGGCACGCCGATGAGCACCAGCGGCACCCACGACTGCATGAAAACCGCGAGCGCGATTGTGGCGATGTAGATGGCGATATGCCAGCGCGCGGCAGTGACGGCCTTGTGCTGTTCCATCTCGGGCACGTAGCTTTTCTCGTCCGGCGTCAGCTTGCCGAACGCCTGGCGTGCCAGTGCCGGGAGCGAATAGCGAAAGTCGAGGATACCGGTGAAGGCGAGTGCGGTGCGCAGCAGGTCCGGCGGGCGCATCACGGCGATCTCGGCATCGCGTCCGACGATGATGGTGTCGGTGTGATGCCTGGCATGGCTCCAGCGCCAGGTCACCGGGTTGCGCATCAGCATGAAGCTGGCAATCTGGTAGACGACATCATTCATCCAGCGCGTGCGGAAAGCCGTGCCGTGGCCGCATTCGTGCCAGCGCGAGTCGCTGGCCGAGGCATAGAGCACGCCATAGACGAAGAAGAACGGCACGCACCACCAGGTGCCCCAGAAGTAAACGCCGCCGGCGGCGGAGACCAGGATGGCGCCCAGCCAGATGGCCGTGTCGCGGATTGCCGGACTGTCGGAACGTTGCATCAGTTCCTTCATCGTCTTGCGCGGCACATCGGTATGGTACCACTCAGCCGAGGCTAGCCCGGTTTCGATCGCAATCCGCGTGCTTTCGCCGACCAGGCTGTAATCGCGTTTCACCTTGCCAGCCATTGTGACCTCCAATTTTCGAACCGCCGCGAGCCCTCTCCACTCCGGCCGAGGCCAGCCTTCCAACTGGTGTTTCGCACCGCCTTCGCCATTGTCACGACCTGCCTCCGAGAACAGGAAAATGACCCGATGGCCGCGGATAATCCTCCCGCGGCTGCCTGGCAATCGCTGCGATCCGGCTCTCGGCGGCGGCGATCTCGCCGGCGCCGTCGAGAACCCGAAACACCGCTTCGTACGAACGGCTTTCGCCGTGCTCCAGCCAGATCATCTCGCCGCGCTCGCGCGCTGCCAGATTGCCCAGCACATGATGCGTCGACGGCTCGATGCCGAGCGCATAATGCCCAGCCTGGAAATTCTGCCACTCATAGGCGCAAGGCAACTGGTGCTTGCGGGTGACGACTTCGAGACCGAGGCCGAGACGGTCGTTGACCACCGCCACCGGCACGTCGCCGTTGGCGTCGGCGCCGAGTTCGTGCTGCCAGACCTGTTCCGTGAAGCCCAGTTGCGGTGCCGGCGCCGTGCGGTAGCCGACCTTCTGCGCTTCATAGCGCTCGCCGGCATGGCCCGCCCAGACGACGTCGCGGATCGGCGCCAGGTAGCGCGAGCCCTCGTCGAGCACCGGATGGCTGACATTGATGTGATAAAAGTACATATGCGGCGTGCGGCTAAAACCGTGATTGACGACGCGGTCCGAAAGCCGGATCTCGTTGCCGCCGACATCGGCCTCGATCCGCCGCAGCAGATGCAGATCCTCGCCGAACACCGTCGACTGCTGAACGATGCCTTCGGCCCACAGCACGCAGCGGTCGCCGTCCCATGTCTCGCCATAGCCAGTCAATCGCGCCGGGATGGTGCTGACGCGGCCATGCAGCGAATGGCGCACCGTCTTCTTCGGCGGATAATGGTAGCTGTCGGCGGGTACCTCGTTCATGAACAATATGTGGTCAAGGCCGCAGGTCAGCAGCAGGCCGGAAAACGACCGCGCCCAGGCCAGCCCCTCCTCGCCTTCATATTCGTGCAGGCCGGGATGGCGAAAGCCGCTCGGCGAATGCCAGCCGATCGCCTGGCCCCTAAAATCGCAATCGGCGATGTCGAGCGCCCGGTCGACCAGCGCGGTGAAGCGCAGGCCGGAGCCGGTGCGGAATTCGAGCATGCGGATGCCGCGCTCCACCCCGTCGCCAAGCGTCATCAGCCGCACGCCGGCGAACTGCGACAGCATGCCGGACCGTTCCGAGACCTGCCGGCGCGAAAGCGTCTTGCCGTAAAGCTCTACCATCTGACGGCCAGTTCCTTCACTTCGCTCTCGTCTCCTTGAGCAGGGCCGACATGTCGGCGCCGGTGATGATGCTCTCCACCGTCAGCAGATCGGTATCGGCGACCGTCTGCTCGGCGACGATCTCGCCACGGCGCATGACGATGATGCGGTCGGCGACCTGGAAGACATGATGGATATTGTGGGTGATCAAAAGCACCGAATGGCCGGCGGCGCGCATCTCCTTGACGAAACGCAGCACACCGTGCGTTTCCTCGACGCCGAGATTGTTGGTCGGCTCGTCAAGGATGATGACCTTGGCGGCGAACTGCATGGCCCGCGAAATGGCGATCGACTGGCGCTCACCGCCCGACAATGTGCTGACCAGCGCATCGGCGTCGAGTTTTTTCGAGATGCCGACGCGCTTCAAAAGTGCCGCGGCGGCATCACGCAATTTGGCGAGGTCGAGCGGCGCGAACACGCCCAGCCATTTCAGATTGACCGGCTCGCGACCGAGAAAGAGGTTGCGCGCGATGCTCAGGTCCGGCGCCAACGAGGTATCCTGGTGGATCGTCTCGATGCCGAGATCCATGGCGTCGCGCGTCGAGCGGATCGAGACTTTTTGGCCGCGCACATAGATGTCGCCGCGGTCGACGGGAAAGACGCCGGAGATCGCCTTGATCAGCGTGGATTTGCCGGCGCCATTGTCGCCGAGCAAGGCCACCACTTCGCCCTCGTTGAGGGTGAAGGAGGCGCTCTTCAGCGCGCGAACGCTGCCGAAGGATTTTTGCAGATTGTGCAGCCGAAGCACTTCCATGGTCAGTTCCTGGCGGCGTTCTTCTGCAGCAAAGCGTGCAGGATGAGCATGGCAAGGATGATGACGCCGACGAAGATATTGTAGGCAAGCCCCGGCACACCAACCAGTACGATGCCGTTGCGGATGCTGCGCAGCATCAGCGCGCCGACGATGGTGCCCAGGATGGTGCCGCGCCCGCCGGTCAGCGCCGTGCCGCCAACCACCACCATGGCGATCACTTCGAGCTCGTATCCGGTGCCGGCTACCGGCGAGGCGGCCGAGATGCGGAACGCACTGATCATGCCGGCCAGACCCGCCAGCACTGAGGTCAGGATGAACAGCCAGACCTTGACCGCATCGGCCGGCACGCCGCGCGCAACCGCAGCGTTGCGGTTCGAACCGATGGCGCTGATCCAGTTGCCGAGCTTGGCGTAGTGCAGCACGTAGATCGCCAGCAGCGACAGGCCGATGAACCACCACAGCGAGGTATAGAAACGGAACGTTCCGATATTGAAGCTGCCGGCCAGCAGTGTCACGAAAAAGCCAGGCTGGTCCCAGGATTTCAGCGGAAAGCCTTGCGTGATGTAGAGCGCCGCCCCTCGCACGACGAGCAGCATCGACAGCGTCACCAGGAAGGAGGAGATACCGATCTTGGTGACGATCAGCCCGTTGATGGCGCCGATCGCCACGCACAGCAATAGCCCGGCAAGCAGCGCGATGCCGATATCGAACCCGCCGTTCTGCACCAAAAGCAGGACGACGACCGGCGCCAGGCCGAACACGGCGCCGACCGAAAGGTCGAACTCGCCCGCCGTCAGAAGCAGCGTCATGCCGAGCGCGATGATGCCGAGTTCGGGCAGGAACGCCATCATGTTGGAGATGTTGAGCGGCGACAGGAAGTTCCCGTCGGCGATCGCGAACACCGCCAGCAG
Organism: Mesorhizobium sp. WSM4850; assembly: GCF_055811735.1. Lineage (NCBI taxonomy): Bacteria > Pseudomonadati > Pseudomonadota > Alphaproteobacteria > Hyphomicrobiales > Phyllobacteriaceae > Mesorhizobium > Mesorhizobium sp. WSM4850. The sequence goes on from NZ_JBVVPV010000009.1 coordinate 101,560, forward strand.
GACAATCAGGATGACGAGCGAAGAGAATTGCGGCGAGCGGATCAGGCTCGACCTGCGTTTGGAGCGCGGCATTTCCTGTTCTGCGGCGATAGTCATGACTGCTTGGACCATATCTCAGGGCGGCGCCCGCCGCCTGCGCAGCGGGCGTCAGTCTCAATCACTTGTCGTAGAGTTTCAGGATCGGTTCGACGCTCGATGCGTCGTAGAGGCTGAAAGTGTGGATATCGTAGCCGATCGGTTCGCCCGCGGCGGCAAGCCCGAGCAGCGCCACCGGCATGAAGCCCTGCGCCGACGGAAACTGCCAGGCAGCCGCGTTGACGAAGCCGGCCTTGACGGCTTCGGCGGTCTCCCGGGAATTGCCCCAACCTACGACCGGGATCGTGCCGGCCGGCACGCCGGCGCCGTCGAACACCCGCTTGATGCTGGCCGCCACGGAATCGCCGAGCGCGATGATCGCCGGCGGATTGTTGGCGACCATGTAGTCGGTCATCTTGGCGATGATGCCGGCCGGATCGGTGCCGCAATCGACCACGTCGTATTTGATGCCGAGCGGATCGAAGACGCTGGCGATGCCTTCGGTCTCGAGCTGCTGATAGCTGGCGCCCGGCACTTCCACCGGCAGGAACACCTTGTCGCCTTGCTTCACCATCTTGTGGTCGACCAGATATTTCGCCCAGATGACGCCGGCTTGCCTGATGTCGGCGCCGACATAGGCCTGCCGGCCGGTCGCTGGATCGTCGGTGTTGAAGAACACGATCGGGACGCCAGCCGCCTTGGCTGCCTTGACCTCCTCGTTCCATAGGCCGGGCTGCGCCGAGGTGGTGGCGATGCCGTCCGGCTTGGCGGCAAGTGCGGAGTTGAAGGCCTCCTTCTGCGCCGCCATGTCGCCGCCGCTGAACGAGATCTTGCAGGTCACCTTGAGCTGGTCGCAGGCCTTGGTCGCGCCTGCATTCCAGTCGATCCAGAAGGCGTCCGACGGGCCGCCATGCGACAGCAGGTAGAACGTCTTCTGAGCATCCTGCGCCAGCGCCGGTGCAGCCAGTGCAACACCGGCGAACACGGTCGCCGCAGCCGCGATTTTCGATACGAATCTCAACATTCTCTTCCTCCCTTTTTTGTGGCCGTCACAGTCCGTTGGCGCGGAATTTCTCGTCGAGGAATTTCTTGGCGCGCGGCACGTCGTCCTCCGAAAGGTGCTCGATGATGACCGGGATGTTCGGGTGCTTATCGGCCAAACGCTTGAGATAGAGGTCGTAGTTCAGCGAACCGAGGCCGGGCGCCGGCAGCTCGATCTCGCCGACACCGCGAAAAGTGTGGCTTTCCAGCGCGTCCTCGTCGCCGATATCGGCGTGCTTCTCCGACTTGTCGCCGCCCGAGCGCTTGACGTCCTTGGCGTGGGCTATTTTGATCTTGTCGGTCAGGGTGTCGAATACCTGGTTCAGGATCTGGTCCATCCTGTCGATGTTATGGGTCTCGAAATAGTTGGTCGGATCCATCAACAGGCCGAGGCCGGGATGGTCGACCTGCGCGAACATCTTCACCGTCTCCTCGACCGAGCCGACGACATTGTTGACATAGGTTTCGAGCAGGAACACCGCGCCGTGGTCGTAGGCGGTCTGGGCAAGGTCGGCGATGACCTTGCGGCATTCCTCAAAACCTTCCTCGGTCTTGTTCTTGGGATGGTGCACCCAGTCGGATTCGGTGTTGTAGGTGCCGGTTTCCGAGATCACGTAAGGCGTGCCGAATTCGCGCGCATTGCGGATGATCTCCTTGAGATAGCCGACGCGCCTCTCGCGCTCGCCCATGTCCGGATGAATGATGTTGGTGTAGCCCGACACGCAGCACACCGGCAGGTTATGGTCGCGAAACGTGTCGCGAACTGTCCTGGCCTTTTCCTTGGTGATCTGCCCGACCGACAGGTCGATATCCCTGAAATGCAGGTCGAGCTGCACCGTGTTGAAATCGAGCGCGCGGATCTTCTGCGCGGTTTCCTTGAGGCCGTACGGGAAATAGCCCGTGAAGATACCTGCCTGCATCATGATATGAAATTCTCCCTGTAAGCGATTCAGTTGATTGGGTTTATCGAGATTTCGGACAGCTTGACCGTGCGGCGCTCGTCGATCGAGCGATAGCCGGCTTCGATCAGCGCCATGGTCTTGACGTTGTCGGCGACGGAAAGTGCCGGCGGCTCACCCGTCTTGACCGCATGCTGGAGTTGCTCCATCACGCCGATGAAGGCGTGCGGGAACCACATCGTGCTCCAGCTGGGGGTGACCCATTCACCGTCGGTGATCTCGGTCGAGGCATAGGTCAGCGTCGAGGCCGAACCCGTCGGCCAGCCGATCGTGCCCTTGGCGACGCCCTTGGTGCCGTCGACGCGCCAGTTGATGTGCTGGTCGTCCTTGTAGCCGTCCTGGCGCGGGCCGGACCAGACATCCTCCAGCGACACAGCGAGCACGCCGGACGGAAACCGCAGCGTCGAAACTGTGATGCCGTCAGAATGGTCGAAGCGCGTGCGCGGATCCTTGCGGGTCAGCGTGGTGATCTCGTCGGGATCGCCGAACAGAAAACGCAGCACATCGAGATGGTGGACACTCATATTGGCGAGCGTCAGCCGGTTGTAGTCCTCGAGAAACGTCTGCCAGTGCGGGATCGCATGCATGTCGATCTGGGCGAAGACGATGTCGCCGAGCGCGCCGCTGTCGATGATCTGCTTCAGCACCCGCATCGACTGGTCGTAGCGCATGTTCTGGTTGACCGAGAGGATCTTGCCGGCCCTGGCCGCCTCGTCACGCAGTTTGACCGCTTCATCGAGCGACAGCGCCAGCGGCTTTTGCGCCAGGATCGCCTTGATATGCTGCTGCTTCAGCGCATGGCGGATCAGTGCCGGCTGCTGGTCCGGCGGAAACGCAAGGTCGATGATCTCGACATTTTTGTCCTCGATCAATTGTTCCGGCGTGTCGTGGACGGTCGGTATCTCCCAGCGCCTGGCGACCTTCTCGGCGCTGGCCTTGGTCCTGGAGGCGATCGACACCACGGGAAAACCAGCTTCCTGGTAGGCCGCAAGGTGACATTCGGCCATGATCATGCCGGCGCCGACGCAGCCGATCCTGTATTCCCTGGTGCGGACTTTAACGTCCGGCTCGAAGTCCTTGCCCGCTATTCCTTCGCCAGCCATCTGATCCTCCCGAAGCTCGTTTCTTAGAACCGCTGTCATCGTGCCAACGCTGCCCCGCTTTGCCCGAAATAATGCACCCTGCCCGGCTCGCAGGATATCGCCACCATCGCGTCCGGCCTGATATCGGGCTGGCCGCGCAGCAGTGCCCGCAGACGCGCCTGCCCGGCGGCGAGTGTCACCACGGTGTAGCCGCCGAGCGGCTCGACCTCGAACACTCGCGCCGGGCGGCCCGCGCGCCCAACCGACATTCCATCATCCGATATTTCCCCATCCTGCCAGGGCCGGACCTTGATGTCTTCCGGCCTGAGCCCGATCTCGACGGCATCGGCCGGCGCGGCCTTGTCCGCGATGCGGATCGTGCCTTCGGCCGCTTCCATGCCTTCCGCGCCGCGCACCGACTTCAAGATGTTCATCATCGGCGAACCGAGCAGCCGCGCGACATAGGTGCTGGCCGGCCGATCATAGATCTCGGCCGGCGCGCCGGTCTGCCTGATCCTGCCGTTTTCCAGAATGGCGATACGGTCGGCGACAGACATCGCCTCTTCCTGGTCGTGCGTGACATAAATCAGCGTCTTGCCGAGCTCGCGCTGGATGCGCTTCAGCTCGACGCGAGTCTCCTCGCGAAGCCTGGCGTCGAGCGCCGAGATCGGATCGTCCATCAGATAGGCATTGGGGTCGCGCACCAGCGCCCGAGCGATCGCCACGCGCTGCCGCTCGCCGCCCGAAAGCTGCGCCGGCGGCTTATGCAGGATGTGGCCGATATGCAGCTTGGCCGCGACGTCTGCGACACGCTTTTCGATTTCGGCCTCGGCGACCCGGCGTTCGACCAGGGGAAAGCGGACATTGTCGCGCGCGCTCATATGCGGAAACAGCGCCAGGTTCTGGAACACCATGGCGACATTGCGTTCGGCCGGCGACACCGTGTTGACCGGCCTGCCGCCGATCAGGATTTCGCCGGCGTCCGGCGTCTCCAGCCCGAGCACCAGACGCAGCACCGTCGACTTGCCCGATAGCGGCGGGCCGAAGAAGCAGAAGAACTCATTGTCGTTGACAGTGAACGAGGCGTCGTCGACGGCGAGCGTGTCGCCATAGCGTTTCGTCACATTGCGGAAGACGATATCGGCCATGGTCTCAGCCCGCCTTCATGGCAAGGCCGGTGGCGGCGTCGAACACACGCACGGACGCCTGGGCCGGCGCGACAACCGCTGTCTGCCCGATCGCCAGCCCGACGTCATTGTCGAACACCGCCTTCACCGTGCTCTCGCCCTGGCCGAAATGGACGATGGTGCGCGCGCCGATGCGCTCGACGAATGTTACCGGCATCGACAGGCCGCGGTCTGAGAGAATCACCTGCTCAGGCCGAAAGCCGTAGAGCACATCTTCGCGCGCGGCCCTCACCGCCGGGGCGAGATTGTCCGGCAGCGGCGGCGTGACACCGATCGGCCCGAGATCGATGACCAGGCCACGGCCGCTTTCCGCCGGCCTGCCCTTGAGCAGGTTCATGCCCGGCGCACCGATGAAGCGGGCGACAAAGACACTGGCCGGATCGTTGTAGACCTCGAGCGGCGTGCCGACCTGCTGCAGCACGCCATGGTCCATCACCGCGATGCGATCAGCCATGGTCATCGCTTCGAGCTGGTCGTGGGTGACATAGACCATGGTCTGCCGGAACTGACGCTGCAGCTGTTTCAATTCGGTCCGCATGACAGCCCGGAAGGCGGCGTCGACATTGGACAGCGGCTCGTCCAGCAGGAAAATCGCCGGCTCCATGATCGCCGAACGGCCGATCGCCACGCGCTGCAATATGTTGACCGACAGCCTGCCGGCCTTGCGGTCGAGCAGCGAAGTCAGTTGAAGCATCTCGGCGATCGCGCCCACGCGGCGGTCGATCTCTGCCCTCGGCGCGCCGCGCATTTTTGGGCCGTAGGCGAGGTTCTGCCGCACGCTCATATGGGTGAAGATCGCATAGTTCTGGAAGACGAAGCCGACGCCGCGCCGCGGCATCGGCACGCCGGCCATGTCGCGCTCGCCGAACACGATCTTGCCGCTGGTCGGCTCTTCCATGCCGGCGATCATGTTCATCGTCGTCGACTTGCCGCAGCCCGACGGCCCAAGCAGCGCCATGAACTCGCCGTCGGCGATGGCAAGATCCATCGTCTTCAAGGCGGTAAAGTCGCCGAACTTCTTGACCAGGTTCTGCAGATGGATCGCACTCATGCCGGTACCTCCCGCGCGCGGGCCATGCGCTTCATGGCAAACACCGCGGCGATGGACAGCACGATCAGGATGGCCAGCGCGATCGCCGCGACATAGCCCCAGATCAGGTCCTGGGTGGTGAGCTTGTAGATGTAGACGGAAATGGTCTCGGTGGCGACGCCGGGACCGCCGCCCGTCATGATGTAGAGCGTGTCGAAGATCTTGAAGTTCTCGATGACCCTGATTGCCAGTGCGATGATGATGATCGTCTTCATCTTCGGCAGCACGATGGTGACGAAGCGCTGCCAGGGATTGGCGCCAAGCAGCGTGGCCGCTTTGATCTGGTCCTCGGGCACGCCGACCAGGCCGGCAAGCAGGATGAGGAACATCAGCGGCGTCCATTGCCAGATGTCGGCGAGCATGACGGCGATGAGCGCTAGCGTCGGGTCCGACAGCCAGGCGATGGTGACGGGAAAGCCTGATAGCGCCGACAGGATGTCGTTGACCGGTCCGCCCGACTGGAACAGCATGAAGAACATGTAGCCGGCCACCGCCGGCACCACCATCATCGGCATCAGCAGGATCGAATAGAAGATCCGCTTGCCCGGGAACTCGTCGGCAAACAGCGTGGCGAGTGCCAAGCCGAGCAGGAATTCCGCCGGCACGCAGACGATCATGACGATGGCCGTTCTCTTGAGCGCGCTCCAGAAGCGCGCGTCGGCGGCAAGGTCGGTGTAGTTGGCGAAGTTGTTCCACAGCGACCAGGCGCTCCACCAGCCGAGGCCGGACAGCGGCGACCAGTCGGTCAGGCTGATATAGAGCTGCATCAACAGCGGAAACACCGCGATGAACAGCACCAGGATCTGCGCCGGCAGTGTCAGCCGGAAACCGAGCTTTACCCCTTCGTCCCGAAGGGTCGGCTTTGCCTGGACGGTTTTCATCACGTCCTCCGGAATCGTGGCGGTGACGGCGCTCATTGCTTGAGCGCCCCGAAGGTCAGCCCGCGCACCAAATGGCGCTGGATCGCGATGCCCATGATGACAGGCGGCACCGCCGCGATCAGGCCGAGTGCCGCCTTGGCACCGTAGAGCTGGCCGGTCATCGAAGACGACAGCGAGGCCATGTAGACCGGCACCGTCACCCATTCGCGTGTCGTCAAAAGCAGCGCGATCAGATAGTCCGACCAGTTGAGGATGAAGACGAACAGCGCGGCACTGGCCAGCGGCGCGCGCATCATCGGCAGCGTGATGCGGGTGAAGACGCGCAATCGCGAGCAGCCCTCGACCAGCGCCGCTTCCTCGATCTCGCGCGGCATGTCGTCGAAGAACGTCTTCATCAGCCAGAACGCAAAGGGCAGCGTGACGATGCCGTAGATCAGCGACAGCCCCCACCAGCTGTCGGTAAAGTTGAGAAAGGCCCACATGATCATCACCGGGGTCATCACCGCCATCGGCGGAAACAGGCGGAGCTGGATCAGCGCCAGCGGCAGGTTCTGGCCCGAGCCGAAGCGCGACAGCCCGTAGGCCGCCGCGGTGCCCGCCGACATGGCGATCGCCGTTCCGAACACCGCCGACAGCAGCGATGACAGGATCGGTTTTAGGGCGGTACGGTCGAGCGCGACGATCAGGTTGTTAGTCGATTCACCGAAGACGAAGCGGAAATTGCTGAGCGTCGGGTTCTTCGGCCACCAGGTTAGGTCGGCGCCGGTCGCCGACCATTCGGCGATCGGCTTGAAGGCCATCGAGACCATCCACAGGATCGGCACCAGCGTCACCGCCATAGCAGCAAGGATCGCTGCATAGCGGAATATTTCGAAAGGAACGGAACGCTTCATTTTGCAGCTTTGCTGGTACCATCGTTTGCGGAGGGGAAGAGCAAACTCCTCCCCTCCATTCGTATGCTGGGAGGAAGATCAGCTGATCGGATCGAGAACGGTGGGCCAGGCCTCCTTGTTGGTCTTGATGGCTTCGAGAAGCTTCTCCTCGCCGGTGCGGCGGGCGATCTTCTTCCATTCGGCCTCGGTGTCGACCATCGCCTGCTCGGGGGTCTTGGCCTTGGTCAGCGCGGCAACGAGGTTCTCGTCCAGCGCATTGTGGAAGGCGGTGGCGCCGGGATAGTTGATGGTCGGCACGGTGCGGGCGACCGTCTCGCGCACCACATCCATGTGGTAGGCGTGATAGGTCTGGCGGACCAGCGGGTCGGAGAAATCCGACAACCGGAACGGATCGAAATAGCCGCCCGGATTGGCGGTCATCCAGGCATAGATGCGGCTCGAACCGAGCCACTGCAGGAACAGGTAGCAGGCCTCCGGATTCTTGGCCTGCGACGAGACCGAGGCCGACAGATTGAGCCACAGCACCGAGCGGCTGATCAGCTTGCCGTCGATCTCGCGGCCGGGCGGCAGCATCGAGCCGATCTTGCCGGTGACGGCTGAATCCTTGTTGCCGGCATTGTCCAAAAATTGGCAGGTTGGAGAAGGCGCAGGTCATCGCGGCGCCGCCCTTGGCAAAATTTCCGTACTGCTCCGGCCAGCCCCAAGAGATCGCATCCGGCGAATGGTGGGCCAGCGAGGCGATGTACTCGTTAACAGCGGCAATGCCTTGCTGCGAATTGATCAGCGGCTTGCCGGTATCGTCGAACAGGAACTGATTTGGCGAAGCCATTGAAACATAACGCTGATACCAGTTGGTGTAGCCCCAGCCCTGGTTGCGCAGATCGGTCGAACCGAACAGGCCCTTGTCCGGGCGATGGAAGAAGGCGGCGATCTCGTCATGCTGCTTCCAGGTCTTCGGCGGCGCCAGTTCATAGCCATGCTTGTCGGAGAAGGCTTTCTTCTCGGCCGCGTCGCCGAACAGATCGGTGCGATAGACCCAAGTCTGGAAATCGCCGTCCAGCGACACGCCATAGGTCGAGCCGCGATACTGGTTGAGCAGCGAGACGCCCTTGGCGCCGTCGACATAGCCGCGCTCGGGGTCGTCCCATTCCGGCTTGTACTGGGCGACGAAGTCGTCGAGCTTCAGGATGCCGCCGGTTTCGGCGAGGTCGCCGAGACGGTTCCATTCCACCGCGTAGATGTCATAGGCGCCACCCTTGGTGGAGATGTCCTGCATCGTCTTGGTGAATTCCTGGCCGTTCGGCACGCCGACGATCTCGATCGGAATGCCGGTTTCCTTCTCCCACAGATCCTTGATCGAGGGCGCGCCGGCGGGAAATTGCTGCGTCAGTTGGCCGATCGAGCCGTCGGACAGGCCAAGCACGATCTTGGCCGGGGCCTTGCCGGCCCCCTTCATCGCCTTGGCCGCCTCGATGGCGCGGCCTTCCGGCGTGTCGGGCCCATATTGATAGCGCTCCGAGCCGTCGAAGCCGGTCGGGCCGCCGATCATGCCCGGCGCCAGCGCATCGGCCGCGTAGGCGCGGCTGGGGCGGATGAATTTCGGTGCGATACCTGCGGCGGCAACAAGCACGGCCGCCTTTCCACCGGACGCCAGCAGACGGCGCCGCGACATGCGGATCATATCAGACATTGGAAGTCCTCCCTCGAGGGCCTTGTTCCTCCACGGCCCTCATGATGGATATTGACGGCAGTATGGGAAGGCTGTCAACATCATAAATAATCAAAACACGTCATAACATCGCAATTGAGGGGAGAGGATGCAGTCCAGCGAGGTCAGCCAACGGCACCTAGTGCTTGAATTTGAGGGAGCGAGTGCCGCGCCGATCCTTTTCGGCCCGGCTCGACGAATTTGGTGTAGCGCGCCGGCTTGCGCATCGGCTCAGGCCGGATACATCATTTCCCATCAGAATCGCGGATGGCATGAAGCCGTCGTCCGGCATTCGAACCATTGAGCGCGCGATTTTGATGCGCGTAGCGCGCAAGCAGTGAGGTGATCGACTGTGCGGTCCACCCTGACAGACATAGCCCGGGAAGCCGGCGTTTCAGCCGCGACGGTCGATCGTGTGCTCAACAACCGCGCCGGGGTCAGGGCGCGCACCCGCGAGGTCGTGCTGGAAACGGCGCAGCGGCTGGGCTACATCGCTGAGAATTCGAACAGCCCGACCACGCGCCACGCGCTGTCCGGTGATGTGATACGGCTCGACTTCGCCCTGCCCGCCGGCACCAATTCCTTCATCAAGATGCTGCACCGGCACATCGAGGCGCAGGCGCAATCGCGGCCAGACCTCGATGTTCGCGTCGCCACGATCGAAGGCTTCAATCCCGACCGGCTTGCCCGCCTGCTGCAGGAATTGCGCGGCCAGACGCAGGGCGTCGGCGTCATCGCGCTCGATCACCCGACGGTCCGCGAGGCGATCCGTTCGCTGTCGGCCAGCGGCGTCAAGGTCGTCACCATAGCGTCCGACATCCTGCACGTGCCGAGGGTCGCCTATATCGGCATCGACAACCGCGCCGCCGGCCGGCTCGCCGGCTATCTGCTCAACCGCTTCATGGGCGCCGGTCGTCCGGGCAAGGTCGCGCTGTTCGCCGGCTCGCTCTCCTATCGCGGCCATGAGGAACGCGAGATGGGGTTCCGCCACATATTGACGGAAGAATCGCCCAATCTGCAGATCGTCGAGATGCGCGAGATGCTCGACGACCGGGAAAAGGCCTATGCGGAGGCCTCCGCCCTGCTGGACCGGCATCCGGACCTGGCCGCGATCTACAATGTCGGCGCCGGCAACACCGGCATCGCCCGCGCGCTCAAGGAGCGAGTGCGGGCGTTGTCGACCGTGTTTCTCGGCCATGAAGTGACCGAAGGCACCAAGGAGCTTTTGCTCGACGGCACGCTCGATGCAGTGATCGACCAGAACCCGCGCGTCGAGGCCCGCGAAGCGCTCAACACCTTGACCCACGCGATCAGGGGCTTGCCCTACGAGTTGCACCAGCCGAGGCTGCAGGTGATCTTCAGGGAAAGCATCCCGGAGATCTGAACGGAAGGGTCCCGGGATTACCCGGGAAAGAGAGCCAGCAGGTGCAGGCTGTGGCGCTGCGGCGATCAAGGTAATCTTGAGCTCAATGCGTGCGGACTGTTGTCTTCGGGACGACGACGACCGGGATCGCCTCCGCATGGCCGACCGGCTCAGCGTTCGGCTGGTTCGCGGCGGAAGCAGCTGCCGCCAGGATCGTTCGCGAACACTGGCGCGGCACGCTCGGGCTTGGCCGCGACGAGACGCTGGCGGCGGCCCACTGGCGACGTGGCACGGCAGGACTGATGGCCGGCTGAAAAAGACTGTTTTGATGGCGAATGCAACGCAGGCGATCCCCCTCTCCCCGTTCTTCACGGGGAGAGGGTAAGGGTGAGGGGCAGCGCGAACGTTGAGTAGAAATTCCGACGCTGGTGCTGCCCCTCATCTGCCTGCCGGCATCTTCTCCCCGTGGAAAACGGGGAGAAGGGGCTAGCCGCGACTCGACGCGACAATTCCCAATCACTCACTTTAGATCATTGCCCAATATTGACGATCGCCCGGTCATCCTCGCCGAGGCCGATCGCGATCCGGTCGCCGGAGACAATGCCCGATATGTCGCAGACGACCAGCGGCATGCTGATTTCGTAGAGGAACTCGGCGACGATGGCGCCGACGGCCAGGATCGGATCGGGCCGCTGCAGGATGATGCCGGCCGGCGCCGTGCCCCGGCGGATCGCCTCGGCCAGGACCGAAGACGAGGACGACGATCCCCGCCCGGATGCCATCACCAGGATCTTGCCGGCGAGGTTGCCGCCCGGGTGCGAACGGTCGATGATGTCGCCCGTTTCGGCATCGACGCCGCCCCAGAAGCTGAGCGCATGCGACAGCACCAGCGCCGATCCCTGCGCCTCGCCGGCAAGCTGGAACGTGCCAACTCTGTTCTGCGCTCGACTGTCCTGTTGGCTCATCGCGCGCCTCGCACGACGCGGCCGGCAGCGGCCGAGCGAACGCAGTCTGCCAGGTCGCCGAAGACCACCGACACGCCGATATTGCCGGGCGCATAATGCGCCCATTTGCCGGAATTGGTCATCACCACGCCGTCGAGACGCTCGAGCACCGAGGTGACATAGGTGCAGGTATCCGTAACCGGAATGAGGCCGAACGCATCCATGCCGGCAAGTTCGCCCTCGTCCTGCAATCTCTTGAAAGTGGCGCGCCCGGTGTTGACGTAGATCGGAATGCCCCTGCCCGGCGCCACCTCGCGCAGCATTGCCAGCAGGCGCTTCCACTCCTCGTGCGAAAAATGCGGCGTGCCGAGCGATACGGCCGCAAGCGGCGCGCCGTCGGGGACGCTCGACAGTTTTGCCAGCGCCTGGTCGATGTCGGCGCGACAGATCCGGATCGTCGCCTCCGGCGCCACGCCGCGAAATGCCTCGTCGAGCGTCCTTGCTTCCGGCGTGATGCCGACCGCATGAAACAGCGCCACCGCACCCGTCGTTGCCGCCGCCGCGCCAAGCGCCTTCAGCTGATCCTCGTCGCGCGGCTGCGGCAGGCCCGATATCACAGGAATGCGGTCGCCACTCGCTTGCCCGATGACCAGCCCGACGCCGACGAACAGGGCATCGGCAGGTTCGAAAGAACCGGTCAGCTCGAACAGGATCTGGCCGCGCCGATTATCGGTCAAATGCAGTCCCCAGGCCGGCGCGCGCCCGGTCATCGCGCAGCACAGATCGATGAAATCGCCATAGCGGTTGGTCCGCGCACCGATCACCGAATTGGCAAAGACGATTGCGTTGGACTCGCCCCAGGCGATCTGCTCGCCAAAGCCCGGCCGGAACCGCGTCTGATAGGGCGCGCAGGTGAAGGTCGCCTGGCAGCCGAGTTTTAGATGCGTCTTCATCAGCCGCCGCGCCGGCACCTCTTGCGCGGCCGGCATCTTCACCAGCCCGGGATGGATGAGGTCGAAGGAACCGACATTGAGTGTTGTTGGCACGCGGACGCGGCCGCCGCCCTCGACCAGCCTTTCGACGAAATCGAGGCTGGCCTGGCCGTGATAGAGGCAGCCGTCGATATGCGCGCCGGCAATGTCCAACAATTTGCGCGCGCCGACGGCGTTGGAAAAGGCGACCAGTATCTTCATCGCTGCGGCCACGGCCCGGCCGTGCTCGCCGCCGAGCATCGACTGGTCGCCCGCACTGAGTTCAAGCGTCATCGGGTGTTCCGCTTTCCCGCACTATGCCCGACCATGCTCTCACTGATTGCGGCCCGCCTGGCAAGATCAGTTTGCCGCGATCAGCACCGTGCTCTCCGGCGACCAGCGCAGCACCACTTTTTGCCCCTCCGCCAACCTTTCAACGCCGGTGTTCTGCACGATGACCTTGAGCGTTTGCCCGTCGCGATCGACGAAATAGGTGCTGTTGTTGCCGGCGAAGATGCGCTTGGATACCTGGCCGCGGAGCATATTGGCGTTCGGATCGGACGTCCCCGAATCGGTGGCGATGCGGATGCGTTCGGGCCGCACCGCGCAGCTGGCCTTGGCGCCGGCGGCAAGCGTCGCGCCTGCCCCGGCGGCAATCGCCGTGCCGTCCTGCAGCCGGATGCCGGCGCCGGTGCTCTCGCCGCGAAAAATGTTGGCGTCGCCGAGGAAGGTGGCGGCGAACTCGCTCTTCGGCCTGTCGTAGATCTCCTCGGGCGGCCCCTCCTGCACCAGCCTGCCGTCACGCAGGATGCCGATGCGGTCGCTCATCGTCAGCGCTTCTTCCTGGTCGTGGGTGACGAAGATGGTGGTGATGCCGATCTCGCGCTGGATGCGCTTCAGCTCGGTCTGCATGTCGACGCGCAGCGCCTTGTCGAGCGCCCCCAGCGGCTCGTCGAGCAGAAGCACGCGCGGCTTGGTGACGATGGCGCGGGCCAGTGCGACGCGCTGGCGCTGGCCGCCCGACAGCTGGTGTGGGCGGCGGCCGCCGAGCTTGCCGAGCTGCACCAGGTCGAGCGCGCGCTGCACCTCGCTGGCTATCGTTGCCTTGGCTTGCCCGCGCACCGACAGGCCGAAGGCGACATTGTCGGCGACGCTCATATTGGGAAACAGCGCATAGTTCTGGAACACCATGCCGATGCGCCGCTTCTCGACCGGCACCCGCTCGACGCTCTCGCCGCCGATGGCGATGCGGCCGGAGTCGGGGAAATCGAAGCCGGCGATCTGGCGCAGGAGCGTGGTCTTGCCGCTGCCCGACGGCCCGAGCAGCGCGTAGAAACCGCCGTCGGCGAAATCGATCGAGACATCGTCCAGCGCCTTGTGCGCGCCAAAACTGCGCGACAAATTCGCTACCTGCACGCCGGCCATTATTTCTCTCCGCCGAATTTGAAGAATTTTGCCGTGAGCAGCATCAGCGCCATCGAGACGACGATGATGATCGTCGAGACGGCATTGATCTCCGGCGTGAAACCCTTGCGGATCGCGGCGTAGATCTCGACCGGCAAGGTCGTCTGGCCCGGCGTCGACAGGAAGTACGAGACCACGAACTGGTCGAACGACACGGCGAAGGCGAACAGCCCGCCGGCGATGACGCCCGGCATGATCCAGGGCAGCGTGACCCGCGAAGTCACCTGCCACTGGTTGGCGCCGAGCGATCGCGCCGCCTCTTCCAGCTCCGGCGCAAAGGTCTGCAGCCGGGCTGAGACGACGACGATGACATAGGGCAGCGCCAGCGCCACATGGCCGAGCAGGATCGCGAACAGCCCACGGCCGATGCCGACGCCGAAGAAGAAGATCAGCATCGCCGTGCCGGTGATCAGCCACGGAATGGCGATCGGTGGAAACAGCAGCGCTTGCAGGACTTTCTTGCCGCGAAATTCATGGCGATAGAGCGCCAGCGATGCCGCCGAGCCGAGCACCGTGGAGATGATGGTGGTGATGATGGCGATCTCCACGCTGTTCCAGGTGGCCGAGATCAGCTGGTCGTTCTGCCACAACGACGCGTACCACTCGGTCGTCCATTCGAACGGCAACTGGTAGAAGGGCGAGACGTTGAACGACATCAGCGCCATGATGATGATCGGGAGGTAGAGAAAGGCGAGCAGCAGCCAGATGTAGAGGCGCCCACACCATTCCAGGATACGCGTCGTCGCCATCACGCGGCCCTCTTCAACACCGGCGACGCCAATGCCAGGATGACCAGCACGACGGCCAGCAGGATAAAGGACAGCGCCGCACCCAGCGGCCAGTTGAACACGGCGACGAACTGGTCCTCGATGACCGTGCCGTAGAAAGTGCCGGTGCGGCCACCGAGAATACGCGGTTCCATGAAGGAGCCGACGACGGGAACGAAGATCAGCGCCGCACCGGCGACCAGCCCCGGCATCGACAGCGGAATGATCACCCGTTTCAGCATTTGCAGCCGCGAGGCGCCGAGCGAGCGCCCTGCCTCGATCAGCGAATCGTCGATGGCCTGCAGCGTCAGGTAACAGGTCAGCACTATGTAGGGCACGTAGGAGTGGACCAGGCCGATGATGACGGCCGGATAGGAATACATCAGGTCGATGTTGATCTTGAACGGCAGCACGGCGTTGAGTGCGGTGTCGAGAATGCCGCCCTCGCGCAGCACCATCGCCCAGGAGAAGATGCGCACCAGGCCGTTCGACCAGAACGGCAGGATGACGAGCAGGAAGATCGCCTCGCGGCTGCGTCCCCTAAACACCTTGGCCAGCACATAGGCCGCGGGATAGCCGATGACGACGCACCACAGCGTCACCTCGAGCCCGAGCCTGAGCGAGGCCAGCAGCAGCGTCCGGTAGAGGCCTTGCGCAAAGAAGGTGGCATAATTGTCCAGCGTGAACGACCACGCCTTTCCCGACAGCGGCAGCTCGGTCATGAAGGAGAAAAACACCATGGCCGACAGCGGCAAGAAGATCGCCACCGTCAGCCAGAGATAGGCCGGCACAAGCAGCGGCAAAGCCGATCGCAATCCGCTCCTCGAACCGGTTGCGACCTGTCCAGCCATATGTTCCTCCCGAAAGCTTGCCGTTACTTCACCCCGCCCGTTACTTCACATTGACCTTCAGCTCCTGCCACAGCGCCAGATAAGCCTCGCGCTGCGCGTCGCTGATCGGCGCCTGGAACTGGATGCGCTTGGCGACGTCGGGGTCGCCCATCACCTTGCGGTTGAAGGCGTCTTCGGGAAGGGCGGCGACCGCCTTGGCATTGGCCGACACCGGCGCGCCGACCTTGGTGACCCATTCGACGTAGAATTTCGGGTCTATCATGTAGTTGATGAAGGCCTCGGCGCCGGCGACGTTTTTGGAACCGACCGGGATGGAGAAGGCGTCGAGCCAGGCGACGGCGCCTTCCCTGGGGATGACCAGCGAGACCGGCAGCTTGAAATGCGTCTTGGCGCGGTCGGCCGAGCCGCTCCAATAAGTGCCGATGTCGATCTGATTGGAGGCGACCATCTGGTTCCAGTCGTTTTCCGAGCTCCAGAACGTCTCGATCTGCGGCATCAGCGAGGCCAGCTTCGCCTTGACCGCCTCCATATCCTTGATGTCGTTGATGTTCTGGCCGGTGGCGATGGCGCCGAACTGGACCGCCTCGACCGCGTCATCGCGGATGGTGACGCGGCCCTTATGCGCCTCGTTCCACATCTCGGCGATGCTGGTCGGCGGCGTCTCGAAGGCTTTCTCGTTGATGGCGAGCGCGGTCAAGCCCCACACCCATGGCACGCCATAGACCTTGCCATCGCGGGCGAGCATCAGCGAGCCTGCCTTGTCCGCGCTGATGTCGGCATAGTTGGGGATTTTCGAGACGTCGATCGGCTGGATCAGCTTTTCCGCCATCGCCTGGTCGTTGAAGGCGGCGTTGATCATGACGACGTCGTAGAGGCCGGGATTGGTCCTCAGCTTGGTCAGCATTTCCTGTTCGGAATTGAAAAAATCGTTGACGACCTTGTTGCCGGTCGCCTTCTCGAAAGCGGCGATTGCCCAGGGCTCGTCGGCGCCGTAGCCCTTCCAGTTGAGCACATGCACCTCGTCGGCGCTGGCGACCAGTGCGGAAGCGAAGACGGCGGTTGCCGTCAGAAAAGCAGTCAGTTTGGGCATGCGCATGTTCGTTCCTCTCATTGTTTGCCCGGTTGGGGCTTGTTGCGTCATTTAGGCTGTCATAAATGGGCCTTTTGCTTCCGGCCGTGCACGGATCGATCGTCATGGCTGAGGAATGTCTGGATCTCCTCGTCGGTCGGCGCCGACGATCCGCCATGGCGGGTGACCGAGAGCGCCGCCGCCGCATTGGCGTAACTTGCCGCTTCGAAGGGCGGCACGCCGCGCGACAGCGCGCTGACGAAGGCGCCGATATGGGTGTCGCCGGCGCCGTTGGTATCGACGGCGGCGACCTTGAAACCGGGCACGGCCTGCGCGGTGCCGTCAGCCAGTCGCACGAAGCAGCCTTCCGCCCCGGCGCGGATGATGACCGCCTCGGCGGTCGGGCAGTGATTGGAAAGAAGCCGGGCGGCAATGGCCTCGACAGCGCCGGGGCCGACGATCTCGCCCGCTTCCGTTGTGTTGCAGCTCAGCCAGTTCGTGCGCGCCAGCACCCGGTCGAGAATAGCGCGCGGAATCTCCGATATGACAGGCGTCGGATCGAAGACGAAGGGAATTTCCGCCGGCAGCGCCTCGATCCAGTCGGCCAGCGCGTCGCGGCTCCCGACATAGCTCAGCGTATAGCCGGAGGCGAACACCCAATCATCAGGCGCAACCCGGACGGCCGCCATCATGCCGAGGCTGAGCACGCTCTCGGCGCCAGGCCATGACACGAAGGTGCGCTCGGCGTCGCCGCTGATCATGGCGACGCAATTGCCGCTGTCCATCAAAGGCCATGGGTGCGTCAGCGTTGCGATGCCCTCGGCGGCAAAAGCGGCACGCAGGAAATCGCCATTCGGTCCGCTGCCGAGCTGGCCGCCGAAGACGACCTTCATGCCGGTGCGACTGGCCGCAACCATCATGTTGAAGCCGCCGCCGGCGACCTGGGCAAAGCTCGATGCGGTCTTTTCGGTGCCGGGCGCCGGCAAGGCGTCGATGCGGTAGACATAGTCGACCACCGCGCTGCCGACATGGACGAGACGCCCGCTCATGTCAGGCTGAGCTCCGCTCATGCCGCCGCATCCTTGGCCGCGCTGCTTTTCGCCATCCGCGCCGCGACCAGGTCGGCGGCGAGCGCGTGCACCTGCGCCATGTCGAGGCCTCTGAGCCGGGCGATGTATTCCCTTGGCAATCGGCAAAAGCCGACGCAGGCGCCTGCCATGCCGGCGGCGATGGCGCCGATCGTGTCGGTGTCGCCGCCGAGATTGGCGCTGATGACGGCCGCCCGCCAGGGATCGCCGCCGGCGATTTCCAGCACGGCGAAGGCCGCCGGAACCGATTCCTGGCTGGCGACGCCGGTGCCGACCAGGTCGACGATCAGCCGGATGCCGGCGGAGACGGCCTTGCCGCGAACCAGGCCCCTCGCCCAGTCGATGCGCGCGGCGATATCGCCGCCGCTGGTCCAGTGACCGTGTTCTGCGCCCTGCCTGGCCGCCACGACCGCGCGATCCAAGGCGGCGCGCCAATCGCCGCCGGCAACGCCACAGCTGACGGCGGCGGCAACGGCAGCCGCCGCGGCAATGGCGATCGAGGTGTTGTGCGTGGCGCGGCAGGTTTCCGCAACCTTGGCGACTAGCGCGCCGAGCGGCTCCGGCGGCATCATGATGCCGACCGGCGCGATGCGCATCGCCGCGCCATTGGTGTCGCCGCTGCGCCCTGCCTCCTCGGCCGGCACGCCGTCATTGATGGCGTCGATGGCGCGCTTGGTCGAAGGTCCGAGCAGATCGTAGCTGCCGCGCGCCTTGACCTCGCGCTCCCAGTCGAGCAGCGCCTTGACCCAGCGCGTGTGGTCGAAGCCGTCGCCTGAAGCGACCAGGATGCGGCCGAGCAGCAGCGCCTGTTCGGTGTCGTCGGTGACGGTGCCGGCGGACAGGCCCTTCGACACCGGATGGTCGGCGGCGGGCGCGACGAAACCCTCGACAGGACCGTAGAGCTCGACGATGCGGGCCGGCGACAAAAGCTGCGTCGGCATGCCGAGCGCATCGCCCAGCGCCCCGCCGACAAGCGCACCCATCGCCCGGTCGATCGCCGCGGCCATCTCCATGCTCAGAACTCCAGGTGAAGCGCGAAATGCGCCGGATTGAGCAGGCTGGTGACATATTCGATGGCGCGGCCGTCGGCGGCGCGCGTCAGGCGCCGCGTGCGCAGGAACGGCGCGTCCGGCGCGCAGTCGAGAATGGCCGCGTCCTCGGCGCTCAGCATCTCGATATCGACCCACTCCTCGCCGTGATCGGGGACAAGCCCCGCCGCGCGCAGCGTCTGGTGCAGCGAGCCCTCGCGCAGGCCGCGCAGCGGCACGTCCTCCAGTTCGGGCGACAGCGGCAGGCGGCTGCGCTCGATCGAGATGGCGTGGCCGTCATCGGCGTTTGAGCGCACCCGGTCGACGGCGATGAAGAACGGGCTTTCGACGCCGAGTGTGGCGGCGAGCTCGGTATCCTGCATGACTTCGAGCCTGAGCGTGCGCGTCTCGGCATTGGCGCCGGCATTGGCCAGCGCCCGCGACCAGCCGACGGCGTCGTCGACCGGCAGGCCGTCGAAGGTGACGAACGAGCCGATGCCGACCTTGGTGGTGATCAGCCCGCGGCTCGACAGTTCCTCGAGACCCTTGCGGATGGTGTTGCGGCTGACGGAGAAGCGCTGGACAAGCTCGTTCTCGCTCTGCAGGCGGTCGCCGAAGCCGAGCACGCCGGAGCGAATCTCGTGCTCGAGGACGGTGGCGATCCGTTCCGGCTTGCCGGTTCCGGGAGACGACAGGGTCGTGCGACGCGCCATGGAATACCTGTTCAGTAAACCTGTATAATCCTGTTCAATAACGGGATAGGCAAGCCATGTCAACGGCTCGCGGCCGGCACGTTTTTGGGTTCCCGGCATGCCGGGCAAGATTGCCCTGCTGATCACGACGGCCCCTCCCGATCACGACGGCCCCTCCTGGTCACGACGGTTGGTCGCAGGCTGCAATTTTATGGGAACCTCCACCACCCCCGAGCGGTTTTTTCTGTAGTAGCGATGCGGCGACGACCGAAAAAATGGAGACAAATGGAGGCAAATCATGCTTACGAAGTTACTCGCGGCGTCCGTGCTCGGCGCTGGTCTGGCCACGTCTGCGATGGCCCAGAGCACAGCCGACCCAGCCGACACAGAGGCTGGCATGGCTCCCGGCAGCGGCAGGAGCGTCGTCATCGACCCGGCCCCGGTCGATCCGACCCTGGCTGAGCCGGATACGGTCGATACCGGGATTACCGGCAGCATCATTGCCGGCCCCGACGGCACGAATTCCAATGCCGATCGGAACTGCCCGCCAAGCCCGCAGGGCGCCATGCCTGATGCCACGCACAAGGCTCCCGGCACGGTTTCACCCACCGTCAACGACAGGCACTGCGGCCAGTAGCCGAGATCGATTTCGGGACCAGCGCTTCGGCCGCGGGACAGTGCTTCGTCCCGCGGCCGAAGCGTTATGTGCGAAACCTTTGATGGCAGAGCGAGGCGCGCCCCTCTGTCCTGCCGGACATCTCCCCCACGTGGGGGAGATTGGCTGTCATCACTGATTTCGCCCATCACAAAAGTCGCAAGAAGAGTGCCGTCGTCGAAGCTGCCAATCTCCCCCACGTGGGGGAGATGTCCGGCGGCAGAGGGGGGCGCCGTAGAGCACTACATCAGATGGCGGCTAGCACTTGCGCGGCCGGGCAGTCTTTGAACTGGTCACCTTGCCGGCCGCCGGCTCCTTCGGCCGAGCCGGCGCCTTTGGCCGAGCAGTCTTGGTTTTGGGTCCGCTTTCCTCACCGTCGATCTCGGCGGCGGCCTGGTTCCAGTGCTGCTGATGCGCGCCGTCGGGCCGGCCGGCCTGCTCCCAGATCGCGTGAGCCCGCCGGCGAATGCGTTCCTGCCTGTCGTCCGTCACTGTTGCCTCCTCGGCTCAAATCGGTGAGCGACAACTTCTAGCTGAATTTTCGACCGGCGTCTTGGGGGCTTCGGCCCAGATCGGGTCGGCCAGAGTCGGGTCGGCCTGAGTCTGGACGGCCTGAGTCTGGCCCGCCTAAATCGGACAGGACCACGACCCCGAGGAGTGCCGCCTTTTTGGTGATCAGCCCTGCCAGATCCGCGTCCGAGCGCTCCGTTCCGGTTTGCTCACGCACGGCTGCAATCAACGCCTTCATCGACAACAGGGCAGAGCCCCGTTCGGCAAGCAGCTTGTCGACGGATGCGGCCACATCGCGTGATTCGACATGCGGCAACATGGAAATGGCTCCTTCCGTCCCGCCACGAAGACGATCGACAGCCGGCTGCCTGCCGGCGAGCCGCCGCTCTTCCCGCGTCTTCCCGGGAGAGCGGCGGGTGAAGGTCAGTCGATGACCTGCACGATCCTGCGGGTGCCGGGATCGACCAGCACGGTGCGATCGTCGACGACTACGTATCTGTATTCGACGTCGGGAACCTCGTGAAGTTCAACCGTGTCGGGCAACGTGGAACCGACGTTGAGTTCCACGCCCAGGAGGCTGATCGACGCCAGCGGGTGCCTCTCCACATATTGGCGGACGACCGTCTGCTGCTCGGGCGTGATAATCACCTGGTCTGCGGTGGCGACGCCGACACCGGCCAGCAAAGTCAGCCCGGCGGCGGCAGGAACAAGGTGGATTTTCATCGTCTTCTCCTGTCTGGTTTGCGGGCTCTGCTGTCCACAGTCGGGACGACTCAGCCCAAAAGCCAACGTTTGACGAAACCGTCTTGTTCCGTGAGCGGCGACTAATTGATCGCCGCCTTGGCTGGCAGTGGCCCGCGATCTTGGTCGCCCAAGCGCGCGGGCCGATCGGTTTTGCCCGATCAGCAGCGATACCGGAGGGGGGGTGATATCGACTGCTTCGAGAAGAACATTTAGCGATAACTAATGTTCCGCCCTACGGTAAAAATCCCTGCCGGCGCCGGCACGTCAGGCGCGAAAACGGCAAATGCCCCCAATCTATGGTTTCGGCGGCTGCGCCGGGACCTCGCCGGGCTTGAGCACCGGTGTCCTGCCCTGGTCTGGCGGCGGTGCGGCCATGCCCTGATCGCCGGTCGGCGGCGGCAGCAGCACGCCGTTGCAGGGGTCAAGCGTGTCGGTCAGGCTGTTGCTGTCACCGTTGTTGACGGGCGGCTGCTGCTGACCGTTCTGCGGCTGCGCCTGGCAGTGGCCGGCAGGCGCCTGGTCTTGTGTCTCGTCATCCGTCTGGGCGGCAACCGGTGCCCCCAACGCCAGTGCCCCGAGCAGCGTGATTGGCAGGAATGCGAAAGATTTCATGTCGAACGCCTCCGCGCGAACGATCGCCTCCTTGCCAAAGCCGGTTGGCGGCGATTGGTTCCCGCCTGCAGCAAGCCGCCCGGCTCAATCGCGCCGGCGCGGCATGTTGGGGAATCGTTAATCAGCGATTGCTACTATAGCGGAATGACCAAGAACCTCGGAAACGCCGAAAGAAGTTCCCCAAGGGAGCCGGCAAGGAGCTCCGCTCTAAGCCGGCTGGCGCCAGCCTTGTTTCCCCTGGCAGTCGTCGCGCTTGGCTACCTGGTCGGCTGGCAGTTCTTCGGCTTCTAGAGCGTCGGCCCCGGTGCAGAGCCTTTGATGTCCGTGCTCCACGGCGCCCCCCTCTGTCCTGCCGGACATCTCCCCCTCAAGGGGGGAGATTGGCTGTGATCGGCGCCTTCACCAATCACCAACGTTGCAGGAATGAGTGCGGAGGCCGAAGCTGCTGATCTCCCCCCTTGAGGGGGAGATGCCCGGCAGGGCAGGGGGGGGTCGGTTCGACTGGGCGCGGCCTCTTCTCTTGCGGCAGTGGAGGATGGCTCTCGACGCGAGGCGACCCCCTCTGGCCTGCCCTCTTTACCAAAACTTGGAGATCAGCAGCTTCGGCCACTAGTCCGGGAAATCGAACACCGGTTCCTCGCATCGATGGACCCGGCATTGACCGTCAAGCGTCCTGACATAGGCGGCGACAGGCACTTCGGGCCAGTCGCATTCATTGCCGTATTGGCGGACATATCGATCATAGGTGTTGCGGCCGGTGGTCAGGACGATCGCGCGCCGGCTCTGGATCAGCTGCTGCGCCTCGTCGCATGTCATGGTGCGCGCATCCGGCCGGCCGTAAGCCATGCTTGTGGCGGCGAGCAGGATCCCTGCGGCTGTCGAGACGATTGGGCGAGCTGGCATGGTAGATCCTCTCAAGGGTCGTGCCCAACGCGCACCTTCGCCCGTGGTTCCGCAACCTTCGGCTTTTAGCGCATCGGCCCACCTTGGTGGTCGCACGAAGAGACGTCGCGGGAAGAGACCTTGGATCAGGCGTCGGCTGCTTCTAGCACCAATCTCCAACGCTGGCGATTAACCATACACTACTACACCTTCGTCATCCTGGGGCGAAGCAAGGAGCGAAGCGACGCGGCGCAGACCCTAGGTGTTTGATCCCGGACTTTAATAGCGCATCATCGCAATCCGAGAACCGGTTCCTCGCATCGATGGACCCGACATTGACCGTCAAGCGTCCTGATGTAGGAGGTGACGGGCGCTTCGGGCCAGTCGCATTCATTGCCGTATGGGCGGACATATCGATCATAGGTGTTGCGGCCGGTGGACAGGACGACGGCGCGCCGGCTCTGGATCAGCTGCTGCGTCTGTTCACATGTCATGGTGCGCGCATCCGGCCGGCCGTAAGCCATGCTTGTGGCGGCGAACAGGATCGCTGCGGCTGTCGAGACGATTGGGCGAGCTGGCATGGTAGATCCTCTCAAGGGTCGTGCCCAACGCGCACCTTTGCCCGTGGTTCCGCACCTTCACCCGGGTCTCCCGCAAGAGGCTGTTGCTGCGGCGCAATAATGCATGTCGCGCAAAAGCATGCCCTCGGGCCTGAACCGAGGGTGTGCAGCGGTTTTGCGATAACGACATGCATAAAACAACAACCTAAAGCGCGTCGCATGCGGCCGGTCAAACGCGACGCGCTTTAAGACAGCCGCGATCTCACTCCTCCTTCTCGGACTTGAACCGCCTGACCACCACTTCGAAGACGATGTCCGAGATCCACATCGCCGAGACGCCGATGAGGAACGCCGCGGCCAGCGTCGTGGTGTCGTCGTTGGCTGGAATCGCCAAGCCGGTGGCGCGGAAATAATGCACCACCGGCAAGGTCAGGTAGGCCGCCGCCAGCGCGCCGCAGATCGGCGACGCCACCATCTCGCGAACCTTGTAGCGGTGGCGCGACAGGGCTCGCAAAATCCCGCCGGAAAGGCCGGCGACCACCACCGGCGCCTTGATGCCGAGCGCGTCGAGAAGTTCCTGTATCATGGCTTCCACCCGCACCATCTGGCGCCCTTGCCGTTGTAGGCATTCATCTCGTCGAGCTCGGACCGCGTCATGGCGGCGACGACGACGGCGGACGCACGACGCGGCTGGTTGTGGTCGCACCAAACCTGGCGCGCCGGCGAAACCGGCGTTGCGCACCCGGCGAGCAGCAGGCCGCCAAACAGCGGGCACTTGGGCAGCAGGCACCCGAGCAGCAGCATCAGCGCTTTGACCATCGCATCGCCTCCCGCCGTGCGGCTTCGTCCGGCAGGTCGCGCGCCAGGCGTTCGGCATCGGTCGCCTCGCGGTCCATTTCGAGGCGCTCCTCGACGGCAACGAGTTTTTCTGCCGCTCGCCTGGCCGCATCCTTGTTGGCCCGACCGCCGGCGACAAACAGGCCGATGCCGCCGGCGAGCGCGGCAAAAAACGCCAAGATCGTCGTGTTGCCGGCGAGCGCGCCCAGCATGGAAAGTACCCACATCTCAATTGCCCTCCACGGCAGGCTGGTTTCTGACGAGGCCGGCGACGCCGTCGCGCACGACATTGATCAGGATCTTGAGCAGGGCCAGCACCCCGGTGATTTTTAGCGCCAGGGCGGCGTCGATGCCGAACAGCGTCCAGTCGAAGCCGACCAGACCGGTGAGCAGCAGGATCAGCACATTGATCAGATTGTGCGCGGCGTTGGTATTGAACCAGTTCATGGCTTTGCCTTTCGAAACCAGGAGGGGGCCTTTCGAAACAGGGAGAGGATTGCGGCGACCAACGGAGCCAGCACTGCGGCCCGTAATCCGGACAACGGTCCGGAAAACGGTCCGCGCCGCACTCCGGCTTTGCCCGGCTCTGCCTTGACGGGCGTGAAACCGTTCGGTTGCGGCGACTGCGGGATCGGAACCGGCGCCGGAGGGGGCGGCGTGTCCCTGATCCCGGACCATTTGCGGAATGCCTCGGCAAGCCGGATATCGTAGGCGTTCTTCGCATAGGATGCGCCATTGTAGCCCTTGGCGAAGCCGGCCCAGTCATGCTTGCGCAATTTGCCGTCGAGCCGGTTGGCGGCGATGAAATTGACCGCCGCCGCCAGCTGCAGCGCCTCGTCCGCCATCATGGCTTCGACCATGGCCTGCACGGTGGGGAAGCCGGCCGCCCTGAAATTCTCGCCGAGCACCTGGCCGAGCCCCCATGACGCCGATCTGAGCGCCGCCGTCTCGTCGATGGCGCAGGCGGCTTTCAGGCGCGGATAGCTGTCGCGGGGATAAGGCTTTTCGCCCCATTTGGCATAGGCAAGGCCGGCCGCTACCGCCCTTGCCCGAGCCGCGCCCGCCAGATTGCGGTAAAACACATGCGGCTCGAACAGGATGACCGGCCGGCCCTGGGCGTCGAAGCCATGCCCGCTGGTTTCGACATCGAGAAAGGCGTGGATCTCGTCTTCGCCGACGCCGATGCTGGCGCCAAGTCTTGGCAGATCGAGATCGTCGAGGCGCCTGGCGGCGCCCTTGAACGTCATATCCATGGTCTTGGTCCTTTCCCAGGTTGATGTTTGCAGGCGCCAGCTTGATGTTTGCAGGCGCCAGCTTGATGTTTGCAGGCGCCCGGTTGATGTTTGCAGGCGCCCGGTTGATCTTTGCAGGCGATTGTGTGAAATGGCCCCAAACTGTGGGGATTTGCCGATGTCGCAAGACGAAGGAACGGCGCGCTGGACGGTGAAGGCCGAGCTCTGCGCGGTCGGCCGCGACAAGCCGCTGCTTGTCGCGCTGGCGGTGATCCTGTGCCTCTATTGCGGGCTGATTGCCGGGCCGATCGTCTATGCGTTCCTGGCCTTCCAGGGCATGGCGAATTTCTTCAACTGACGGCGTTGACCAGTTGAGAACAGCTCGTTCCGTCTTGCCATCGGGATAGGAAACCGCTTAGCCGGAATAAACTGCTCCCATGAACCGTTCATACCCCATGGGAACAGGTGCGGGAGGGCGCGTGACAATCAGGATCAGGCTTCCGGGCGGGACACTGAAGATCAAGAAAAAGGACGAGCTGCGCCGCCGCGAGCAGAAGCGCCAAGTCCCGGTCTGGCGGCTTGGAGACTATTTCATCGTCTGGTGGCCGAGCAGCATTTCGGATCGTCCGTCCGGACGCCCGCCAAAGGGAGTGGGTGAATAGTGAATAGTGAAGAAGGTGCTCTCACTCTACTCACCACTCACCACTCACCACTCACCGCTCACCGCTCACTACTCACTACTACCATTCACCATTCACCATTCACCCGCCCGGACCGTTCTGGAACCGGTCCCGGAAAACAGCCGCAGAAAGAATCAACGATCAGCCCTTGACTCTTCCGCCACGGAAGCTCTCTAGGTCGCTGCATTGCACAACGGGGGTTGGGAGCAATGGCAGTGCGTATCAGATTGCCGGCGGCACCTTGAAGATGAAGGTGTATCGGGAGTTGCGCGAGCGTGAGCGCGCCCGCCGCATCCCGATTCTGAAGCTGGGCTCGCTGTATTTCAGCTGGTGGTCGAACCGGCCGCGTCCGTTGAACGACCAGCCCGACGACGATCCAAACCGATCTCAGGCAGCGCCTTGACGGCCCGAAAAAAGCCGTCCTCGGGCGGCTGCGCTTGAACCCTTCCGGTCAAGCCAGCAAACGCGCGCATCGGCGGTTGACTCTTCGGCTGGGGAAGTTCTCTAATTGCTGCATCGCACATCATCATTGAATTGCACAGCGGAGTTGAACCGATGGCCGTGCGCATCAAACTGCCGGGCGGCACCTTGAAGGTAAAAGTCTATCGCGAATTGCGGGGGCGCGAACGCGAGCGTCGTGTGCCGGTCATGAAGGTGGGTTCGCTGTATTTTGTCTGGTGGTCGAACAGCCAGCCGCACAACAAGCCGCAAGACAGCCGTCATTAGCCCGTTGCCATTCGCCCGCGCCTTGGCGCAAGCGAATGGTTGGCGCTCTATGATGGGACGACGCTCATTGATGAGCGAAGGCATCATTTCATTTCACCAGGTCGCGGTCCGGCCGCACCAAAGCGTCGGCCGGAACATCCGACCGTACGATTGAGCCGGCTGAAATTATCGCCCGGTCGCCGATGGTGACACCCTTCATTATCATGGCACTGTTGCCGATCCAGACATCATCTCCGATTGTGATCGGTGCTGAGCGGATGCCTGGGTCGACGCGCGGATGGCCTTCGCGAAAGATGGCCTGCATCTGCGCAAAACGCTTCTGCGGGTCCATGGGATGCGAGTTGGTATCGTGGATCGCCACCCCCCACGAGACGTGGACATGTTTGCCGATCTTGATCCCCACCGGATTCGATGACCAAATCGTCGAGCCTGGACCAAGGTAGAACCAGTCATCGATATTGATCCGACCCTCATGGGCAAAGACCTGCAGATGTCCGTCCAGATGGCAGTCCGCGCCGATTGAGACCCGGGACCTGTCGCCATGAATATTGAAGATCTCCGCCCCGGCACCGAACTTCGTGCGCGGCCCGATGACGGCATTCTCCCTTGCGGCGCCTGTGGCGATCCATGACAGAAACCGGCGGCGAACAGCGAGAATAGTGGAGAAGATACGCATTTGCGAACATCTGCCACACGCCACCATTTCAGTCTAGGCATCGAAGAGACCCCGACGCACCATTTGACGCAGGCATTCGGCGTCATAGGTGGCATGGCGCAGGCTGCCGGCTGCATTCGGATGCAGCTCGTCCGACATGTGTAGTGTCGACGTGAGGTAGCCCATGCCGCTCTGGGAAATGTCGATGAACGGGATTCCGAGCGCATGTGCCACATAGCGCTCCGCCTCGAAGAACTGATCGATCGTGTTGCCCTGACCGTTGACACGTCCGATTCGGTGGGTCGCGTGGCTGGGACCGCCGCTGTACGTTCCGATCATGACGATTTTAGCGCTCGGTGCCTGCAAGCGGATAGCGACGCCGGCCGCCCACAGCGACCCATAGTGAGTGGCATAGGTCGTGTCGCCGAAGGCACCCAGAGGCGTCTCTTGCGCGCCGAAGGCGTTCGGGCCGGGCTCCAGAGTGACGATCTCCGTATCGGCCGGAATTTCGACGATTCTGTTGGACATTCCGTAGCTCGGGTAACCAGTCGTGCTCAGCCCCAGCGCAGAGCCGCTGACGCCAAGATTGGTAAGTATCATCCCCGTCTGTCCGGCGAGTAAAGGCGCATAGTAGGCGCCGATCGTGATGCTTGAGCCAAGCGCTGCCCATTTTTTGTCGACAAGAGCAGCCGAGCCGTCATCATACGGGGCCCCGCCGAGGCTGGTCGGGTCGGACAGGACACCCAAGTATAGGCCGTCACTACGGATAGCAGTTGCGCCTGCGCTGTGCGCCCACGGCAAAACCGAAAGATCTTCCGAAAATAAATTGAGGTTCGGGCCGTCGTTGATCCTTATAGTCGAGGACTGCACGTGCAGGCCGGACACCCCGTCACCAACGTAGGGGTGGGCCCCTGTGGGAGAGAATATCCGGTGCTGCGGGTTCATCCGCCCGCAACATCTGCCTCTTGATTTATCTTGATCTTGTACCAGCCGCCACCTAGCGGAGCGATCGAGGCCGTAGCCGGAAACGGAAACGTCGAGTTGATTGCGACGGACCCCACTTCGATATTGGCCGTAACGTCGTAGCGAGCGCCTGAGTTGGAGAACAGGTTGAGCCGGAGGCGTTCATCACGCTTCGCGATAACCTCGATCTCGACGTCATCGCCGATAACAAGTCCGGTACGGGGTTGCCAGAAGGCCGGGCTTCCCGAACCCACTGGTTCCACTAGCTTGGTGGCCGTAAGCCTGCCGTTGATTAGTACGTCCAGCCGGTTCACGGCATCTTCAAGTGCCGGGACAACAAGCGCCTCCGGCGTGGCCGTATTGATCACGTCAGCAAGGTTCTGCCGAGTGAACGTCAGGCTCGTCGGGTCGCTGCTCGGGAACAGGTTGACGGTCGTTCCCTGCTTCTGCATGACATGCTTCCGGACGTATATCCCGAACACGCAATCGCCTGTATAGGCGGTGGGAGATATGCGGCACTGTGCATTGCCCGGCCCAGTTGCGGTTATCTGGGCAGTCACCTTGAACTTATACCACCCGACGCCCAAGGCCGTCGCGACGGCGCTGATTAGATTAGCCCCACCAGAAGCAATGATGGTCCCTTCCAATAGATTGAGCGTAGCATTGTACGCCGCCCCCACTGAGGTGCTGATAAGCTGGACAGTCCCGCGTTCATCCGCCTCAGCTTCAACAATGTGCTCAAGAGTATCGCCTCTGACATATGGGACGGCGGCTCTGTAGAGGGACGGGTTGATGCCCGCCCCGGCTGCCTCAATGAGCTTTGCAGTTGGGACACTGGCACCCTCGATCATGAGGATACGGTCCACGTCAGACAACAGCGAGGAAGTTGCCGCCCGAACGCCGTGTCGGTCGCCGCCGGCCCCAACGTCACATTGTAGAGGCCCAGAACGCCGGCTGAAACCTCGGTCCAAAAATACTCACCAACCTCGACATTCCGGCCCAAAACCGCCGCCGCACTTGCGCCAGCAAGCCCAGCAGAGGCCGCGAAGCGGAAAGCTGGCGCCGCCGTGTAGGAACCGGGTGCCGTGATCAGGATCATCGTCACAGCACCGCCAGCGACCACGAAGCGGCCTGCTGCGCCAGAACCGGCGCCGCCGGCAAACGCCAGATCGAAAGTGCCGTCCATGCCGCCGGCGCCGCCGACCAGGGTACTAAAGCCAGCCACGCCAAAGCCGACTGCGGCGGCCGTCGTCGGGAAGATGCCCTTGCCATACAGCGACGCGTGCGTGCCGCCTGGGCGCCGTCCAGGTTGGCCGCCGTGGAGCGACATCGGCGGCGGTCTGTCCGGTATTGGCAGCGGACGTGGACGCGCTGGCGGCGGCTTGGCCGGCGCTGGCCTCGGTGGCATGCTTCAGCGCCTGCGTTCCATCGCGCAGCGTCACCACCGCACCGACCACCTCCGCAATGTCGGGCGGCACGAACGGCGCAATGGCGATGGCATCGCTGCCCACCACAGGCTCGTCAGCGCTGAATTCAAACACCCAGCCGGCATTGATTGTCCCAACCTGGGTGTGGACCGTCGTTCCCTTCTGCAGGGTGCGGGCGGTGCGGGCGTCGGCGGCGCGGAACCATTCGCCTTCGCTCACCGTGTAGATGCCGTTCTGCGTCGGGTCGGCCTGGTCCTTGACCAGCACGCGGTCGCCGACCTCGGCCGGCACGCCGTCGATGGTCTGCAGGCGATGCAGCAGGATGCTGGCCGTGGTCGCCAGGCGCACGGGTTCGCGTTCGCCGGTCGGAAGTCGAACGGCGGCAGTTGCGGGTCGGGCCATCAGGCTTAGCTCCATGAAAAAGCCCCGCGAAGCGAGGCTTGAAAGTGATTTCAGCGGGCGCGGGACGCGCGGTCCATGGCACCTCGGCGATGGCCGAACCCCCGCGCCTTCGTCATCCCAGTGCGGAGCAAGGAGCGAAGCGACGCAGCGCAGACCCTGGGATCCGTTCCGTTACCTTGAAGCGTTGCTGCGGTGCAGTACCTTTGATCGCCGAGGGACAGCGCCCGGACAGCGCCCCCTCTGTCCTGCCGGACATCTCCCCCACACAGGGGGAGATTGGCAGCTTCGCCGACACCTCACCCCTTACCCCTACCTCCCCTCCAGCCGCGCCGCCTTCTCCAGCGCCGCCAGTTGCGCTTCGTCCAGTGTCAAAAACCCCACGATGTGCTGCACCACTTCGGCGCGCGCGTTGCTCAGCGCGCTGTGCAGCTCGAAGCCGTTCGGCGTCCTGGTCTTGGCCAGCCACTCGCCGTAGGACGGGCGGCGGTAATAGCCGGTCGCCGCCGTCAGGTCGGCCAGCACCATCTCGCCGTCCTGGCCCGAGAACACCCTGAGATAGGCCCTGGTCAGCGCATCCTGCGCCCTGGCCGGGCCGCCGGCCTGGCGCGAATGGGCGAAGCGCTTGCCGCTCATGCGCCGCTCTCGCCGCCCTGCGGCATCAGCCCGCTGAGACTGTCGAGCAGGCCGCTGTCGCGCGCCTGGACCGCCGCCGGCACGGCATCCCTGGCAAACTTGCCGGCGGCGGAGATCGCCGCCATGCCGGCCTGCGCTTGTTGCGCCCTGGCTCGGGCATCGCGAATATCAGCCACCTCGTCCTGGCGGCGAAAGATGCGCTGCGGGCTGCGGCCGGCGCTCTGCACGATCTTCAGCGCCTCGTCGCCGTCGATATTGTCCATGACGCCGGGGTCGAACTGCGCCATCTGCATGGCCGTGGTCACCACCTGGATGGTGTCGCGCGCCTCGGCCGAGCGGCGCAGCACGTCGAGCGGACCGGTGAAGGTCGGCCGCACCGCCTTGCCGGCGAGCCTCGCCGGCGGCAGGAACCGGCTGTCTTCCTCATACAATCCCTTGTCGTCGAGGATACCGAGCTCGCGGTCGAGATTCGAGGCAAAGCCGGCCTGGATGATCGAGCCGGAGGGCCGGAGCAGCGCGCCCTTCTCCTCCTGCCGGATCAAGGCTTCGGTGGCCGTCATCTGCGGGTTCTGCACAAGCGTCTGGAACAGGTTGACGAACATCATGTCGCGGATCTCCTCGGCCCGGCTTTCCGCGTAGTCGAATGCATGGGTCGGGTTCTGGCCCACAGCGATCGGCGCAATCAGCGGCCGGCCATTGTCGTCGATGAGGCCGGGATAATTCTCGCCGGGATTGAGCACCGGCACATAGTCGAGCCGCGCCTTCGACGCGGTCGCCGGATCGGTGATCTGCTGCAGCGCCCTGAGGCCCGAGCGGCGCACGGCATTTTCCTCGCGCACCGTGGTCAGCGCCTCGATGGTCGGCGAGATGCCATAGGGGTCGCCCTCATGGCGGCGCCAGTTGAAGCAGGAGACCGGGAAAGAGCGGAAACCGCTCTCCCTGACGATGACCTCCTCGTCCTCGACGACGTGATAGGAGGCGAAGGCCGTGTCGAGATACTGGTGGGTGCCGGAGAGCTGGTACATCTTGCGCTCGTCGCGCGGCTGGATGCACTGGATCAGCGAGATCCTGGTCTCGCATTTGGCCGGGTCGTCGACCAGCATCTTGATCCGCGCCGGCAGCTTGTCATAACCGAGCAGCTGCGCCGCCTGCCGTGCCGTGCGCTCATAGCGGCGGTGGAAAATGTCGACCTGGCCCCAGCGGTTGCGGCAGAGATAGCCCTCGACCACCGGGATCGAGGCATAGCGGATCAGCGTGCCGCCAAAGCCCTCCTCGGCGTAGAGATAGGCCGGGCCATAGCGCACGACGTTGCGCAGGCAGGCCTGCGTCGCCGGCACGAAATTCGAATTGGCGGAATAGCGCAGCGCAAACAGGAAATCGCGAAGCGCCTCCGCCCATTCCTTCTCCTCCTCGCTCTCCTCGTCATTCACGGCGGCGGTCGACAGCCCGTGCCATTTCTCCGACTGCGGAATCACCAGGCTTTCCAGCCCCGCAGCCAGCCGGTTGGCGGCCGAGTTGATGGTGTTGGCGTAGACTCGGGCGCCGCGCCGCTGCTGCCGCTCGGCCTGCGGTTCCGCGCCCCGGCGCCCACTCCAGACATCGGGCGCGTCGGGGTCGCAGAATTCCGACACCGCCTCCCAGACAGCCTCATACGGGCTGCGCTCGCTCTCCAGTTCCGCCTGGCGCGACAGGATATCGTGGGCACGGGAAGCGCTCGCCATGGCATTTCCTTGTTCTGATGTATCAGCTTGTTCGAAGCCCAGATATTGCCAAGGCCAGGTCGAATTTTGTTCGCTTTTGCGATGTTCAAGGGGCGCGGGGCGGCGACTCAAGGAGATCGATTTGACAATGACGGAAAGCCTACCCGGCGCCCTGAAGCGGCGAAGCAAGCAGGTTGCAAAGCGGCTGATCGGCTACGATTCCCGCAACTGGCTGCGCATCAGGCAGATCGAGGCGTTCACCGCGTTTCTTGAGGCCGACGGCCGCAAATCCTCAGACGTGATCGAGATCTCGCCCGGCTGGAACCGCCACTGGAAGACGATTTGCTCCAACTATACATCGGTCGATTTCCCTGATTTCGACATCTGCAAGGACCGCACCGACCGGCAATATTCCGTCGTCATCGCCGACCAGGTGCTGGAGCATGTGCAGCGCCCGTTTGCCGCGGCACAGAATATCCACGCCATGACCCGGCCGGGCGGCTGGGCGATGGTGGCGACGCCGTTCCTGTTCAGGGTGCATGCCAGGCCGCACGACTACAACCGCTG
This sequence comes from Mesorhizobium sp. WSM4850, assembly GCF_055811735.1. Classification (NCBI taxonomy): domain Bacteria; kingdom Pseudomonadati; phylum Pseudomonadota; class Alphaproteobacteria; order Hyphomicrobiales; family Phyllobacteriaceae; genus Mesorhizobium; species Mesorhizobium sp. WSM4850. The sequence continues at coordinate 134,498 of NZ_JBVVPV010000009.1, forward strand.
GACCGCCGCCGGCCTCAAGCAGATCCTGGTCGAGGGCGGCTTCCCCCAGGCAAACATTGAAGTGTTCAGCTGGGGCAACAAAGCCTGCGCAAAAGCCCATATCGGCGGGCCGGTGCGCGCCTACGGCCTATGGCGCGACCTCAGCAACGACGAGGAATATCCGCTGATGGTCTGGGCCTTCGCGCGCAAGCCAGGGTGAGAGCGCGCAGAGTTCGACGTCGGTGCTTGAACACCCCCCTCTGGCCTGCCGGCCATCTCCCCCTCATGGGGGGAGATTGGCAGCTTCGGCGTTTCGCCAGCCTTCCAGCGTTGGTGGTTGGCGAAAGCTGAGGTGACATCCAATCTCCTCCCTTGAGGGGGAGATGTCCGGCAGGACAGAGGGGGGTGCTGCTAGACGCTACCCTCCTCCCCACATCAAATCCCCAGCAGCACGCGGCGCTGGCCGCTGAGTTCGCTCGGCGACAAATCGGTCTTGACCGTGCCGGCGGTTCCCTCGCGCTGCTCGAGCTCAGCCCGGAGCGCTGCTTCGCGCGCCTGCACGTCCTTGTCGGCAATGGTCGGTGCCGGTGGCAACGGCTTCAGCGCCGGCGGCTTTTGAAAAAGGCACATGGTTCCAGCTTTCTCCAAAGTCAGACGACCCAAAGTCAGACGACCTTGTCCAGTCGTAGAGCAAAAAATCTTCGCCGTTCTTGCCATAGCCCGGCAGGCGGCAGCGTTGCGTGGCGCCCAGCCGGGCCAGCCAGCGCAGCGCCAGTTCATTGGTGGCCAGCGCCCGGGCCTCGACCCGCCAGGCGCCGTGCGCGGCAACCTGCGGACCCACCACCGCGTGAAAGAACGTCGTGATCCCAGGCACGCAGCGCCTCATGCGGCGCGTGCCCCAGCTCCAGGCGATCCATAGGCCGCCGCGCTGCTCGGCGGCGCCAAAGCCGGCCTCCGGATTGCCGTTCAGCTCGGCGACATAGCCAAACCCTGCAGCGCCGTCAGCGCCAGCAGCGCCGGCGACCATTCGTCGAACTGGCAGTCGATCTCCGTCCGGTCCTCGGGCCGCAGGTTGGCGGCGATGTAGGAGAGGTCGCGCAGCGTAGCGCTGACAATGCGACGGTCATCGGCGGGGTCCCCTCACCGGAACGCCCCCAGCGGATCGCTCTGCCCTGGCTTTCGCCGTGCCGTCTTGAACTCCGCCGCGTCGACCACCGCTTCCCTCAGCATCATCACACCATAGCGTGTCGCCGCCATCAGGTCGTCGCGCAGCTTCACCACCTGGCCGTCTTTGCGATGGTAGAGCCGAAGCTCCTCGAACCAGGGCAGAAGCGTCGAGAACACCTTGAAGCGGCCGCTCTGCATGCGGTCGAGCATCTCGATCAGCCCGGCCTCGACCGACACCGAACCGTCGGCGAACTGCGCATGGCTGGAAAGCATGTTCAGACCATGCGCGCCATATTGCCGGGCAAGTGCCACGCCCGCACCTTCCAGCGTCTCGCGGCGGCCGTCGCGCGGCCACGCCCAGGGCAGCCATTCGCCCCACGGTTGCAGGGTCAGCGCCTGCATGGCCGGCGTTTGCTGCGAGGCGCGGCAGGCTTTTGCGACATAGACGACGTCGGCCTCCGTGTCCCAGGCGAGATCGACAGCAGCGGAAGGGTGATCCCAGCCGAAATCCAGCGCCCCGAGCCGCGGCCAGTAGCGCGGCAGCCGGAACGGCTCGCAGGCAATCAGTTCCTCCGCCACCGGAAAGATGCGGCCGGAGCCCAGCACCGGAATGCCCCTCGCCCGCGCCTCGCGCTCATGCGCCGGATAGGCCGATACGATCGCGGCGCGCTGCTGCGGCGTGTAATGCTCGGCATCATCGATGGTCATGAAGGTGACGTGGCGGGTCATTTCTTCGCCCTCGCACTTGAATCATGTTGGCAGGCGCCGGCCGTATGGTGTTGTTTGGCCAAGATTTTTCTGGCCAAGGCGGCCGCTCTCCCTTCTCCCCTTGTTGTGGGAGAAGGTGGCCTCGCCCACGGGTCTTGCCTCCGGCAAGCCCGAGGACAGGCTCCGCGAGGTCGGATGAGGGGTGTTAAAGCTTGGCAAAAACCGCACTCCGTCCAGCACCCCTCTTCCGTCTCGGCGCTGCGCGCCGATCCACCTTCGCCCACAAGGGGAGAAGGCAAGGCCGCCGCCCCCTCACCCCATCCCCTCCACCTCTTCCGCCGACAGAAACAACAGCACCACTTCCGACATGCCGAGCAACGGCGTGAAGGTGACTATGGTGATGCCGCCTGTGGCGTTGGTGCGGGTCAGGCCTTCGGAATAGATGTCGAGCGGTGGTTCCTCGTCGAACCAGACGCCGTGCAGCGTTTCGCCCTGCCACTTCTCGCGGCCCTTCTCAAAACTCTTGAACGACAGCACCGATTCATCGGCCTGCACATCACCGCCGCCGCCATGGCGCACGACGACGCTGTCCAGCCCATGCGGCGCGCCGCGCCCCATGATGGTGCTGACAATGGCGTCGGCCGGGATCATGCCGGTGCCCCACGCCGCCGGCTGCTGCGGCGGGCCGATCAAAATGCGCTGCGGGTTGTCGCGCGTGCCCTCGGCGGTGACGCCCGCCGCCCACAGCCGCACGGCCGTGTCAAAAACCTTGCCTTGCCACCACTCGGGATAGCGGCCGGTGAGATGCATCGCCCATTCGGCGCCGCCGGCCCTTGTCTTGCCGAGCTGGTTGCCGGCCATGAACAGGCGTTCTCGGTTGGCAGCACCGGCCGCATGGAACTCGGCCTGTCGCGGATAAGGCCGGTAGGCGGCAAGCTGGTTAGTGCGCCGCCTCCGGTCCAATTCCCTGAGCAGGCTCAGATACTCGGTCTTCGCCGTCGCAGCCCGGCTTTGCGAGGCACGGTCCTGCGACGCCGGACTTTTCGAGAAACGGCCGCAGGACGGCTTCGAGGCCGCGGATGCGCTGCCTGATTTCGTCATCGCTCAGTGCTTCCAGACTGTTGATGTTGAGATGCAGATCCTTGGGCAGCACCGACAGCACGATCTTCAGATACTGATCGGGCTTTTCGGTACGAACCTCGGCGATGACACCGGCGCCATGCGCCCGGAAATCGGCGCGGATGGTTTCCAGAAAACCATCGGCCAGCGTTTTTTTCGCTCGCTTCAGCCGGCCGGAAGGCTTGGGTTCGGCCACATCAGCCGGTTCGTCGTCGAAAGGATTCTCGGCCATGGCCTACCGCGATGCTGGTGATTGGCGAAAGCCGAGGTGACATCCGATCGCCCCCAAGTGGGGGAGATGTCCGGCAGGACAGAGGGGGGCGCTGTCCCGCCGACATTTGATATCGGCAACACAGGCACGAACTTGTGAGAAGGCTTGAATTAAAAAAACCCGCCTCGGTGGGCGGGTCGTTGGCGCAAATCAGCACCATGACTATATTCCTAGCATAGCTGCCGTCACAAAGCAAGCGAAATCTCGCGGGCCGGCCTAAAATTCGGCTGCGCGCCGCGCTATGCTGCAGCTGTCCGGATCGGAACCGGCGCTCGCGCGTTTGCAATTTGCCAATGGGAGCAAAGCCATGAATGTCGCCAATCTGCAACTCGAGGGCCTGCTGATGGCCGTCGCATCGATCAATCAGGTCCTTGTCCGCAAGGGCGTGCTGACGGTCGAAGAGATAGACATCGCCTTGCGCAAGGCCGAAGCCAGCGAGACCAGCGAGGAGCGCTCAGAAGGCATGTCGGCCTCGAGCCGCGATGCCGTCAACTTCCCGATCCGGCTGCTGGAACTGGCGAACCAGTGTCAGCCGGAGGCGGACATGCCGTCCTTCTCCAAACTGGCGCGCATGGTCGGCCAGATGAAGGAACCCTACAACGACCAGATGTGACGTCGCGATCGCCCCCGTCCGGTCGGACCGCCGCTTGCCAGCCGAGCTACGATCAGCTGGCCGATGCAGGCTTCCAGGTCAGCACACGGCCCGGCCCATGCACGGCGGCAAACAGCAGCCCGGCCAGGAAAGTAAAATGATCGACGAAAAAGCCGAACTCGGCCTGGTTTCCGGCCCAGTGCGACGGCCCGTGGAAGGCAAAGGCGAGGAACAGCACATAGGCTCCGGCGACAAGAGCGGCCTGCGAGAACAAGGCGCCGGTCAGGAAGCACAGCACGAGGACGACTTCGAGCACGGCCGCGCACCAGGCCAGAAACAGCGGGAACGGAAATCCGGCGGCGGCGATGTAGCCCGCGGTGGCGCCCATGTCGATGAATTTGAAGGTCACCGCCATGAGGAAGACGGCTGCGAAGATCAAGCGGCCAGTCAGGATTGCCGCGGTCTGCCACGGTGGTTGAGCCGGTGATTGGGTGGTTTCCGATGACATGCCGTCCTCCAGGGTTGCGACCGATTTCGCCCCAAGGACGTTGCACCAGCCGCAAACCCGACATCATCCCCCGAGAATACTGGCTGAGACAGCGCAAGCAGCCAGGCCGCTGCAGGACTGGGTTCCTCTCCCCCACCGAAGTGGGGGAGAGGTGGCGCGGCGAAGCCGCGACGGAGAGGGGGACAGCGCCTGCAAAGAAAAGGCCCCTCTCCGGCCGCTTCGCGGCCACCTCTCCCCCCGCTTCGCGCGGGGCGAGGAACCCAAGCCTGGATCTACTCGGCCGCGTGGTGGCTGATCGGTGCCCGCACAGTCCCATACTGGCCGCTCCAGCGGTCGGTCATGTCGCAGCGTATGTCCCACAGCTCCGGGAAGAAGCGATGCAGGGCGCCGGCCTGCAGCAGTTCGACCGGCCGGCCCTTGAGCGATTTCGAGCCGAGCCCGATCGAGCGGTGGATGAGATAAAGATGATTGGCGCGGAATTTCTGGAACAGCTCGTCGAATTCGATCAGCGCCTCGGCGACGACATAGCTGTCGCCGTGATCATAGCTGACATCGTAGACATCCTCGACCGAGAGCCCGCGACCATCGAGATAGGACGCCTTGAACGCCCGCCACAGGTCCGGCGGCATGCGCAGCAAGAGCCTGAAGCCCGGCGATTCCTGGCCGCTGCCGTTGCCGAGCTGCAGCCGAATCTCCTGGTATTCCTTGGGCGACATGGTTTCGAGCAGGTCGAGCTGCGCCGTCATCAGGCGCATCAGCCGATGCACCCGCCCCATCAGCGTGACGATGCGATGGGTGTTCTGCTGCTCGAGGAAGTCGACGACATCGACCAGCGTGTAGGCGATGAGCTTCATCCACAGCTCCTCGACCTGGTGGACGATCTGGAACTGCAGCTCGTCGGCATTGACCATCTCGGCCAGCGGCTTCTGGCAGGCGAGTAGCTTGTCGCAGCTGAGGTAGACCCCATAGTCGCGCATCTCGGGCGCTTCGATACGGGCGTAATAATCCGGCTTGTGCATGGCAGCTGCTCCTTTGCCCGGCCCATAGGGCTCCCTGTTCGGTCCGAGCCCGCAGTTTAGTCGCTTTTCACTTGAACATTGTTCCTTTGTGTTATCCAAATGCCAGAAAATGGAGGACGAATGTTCGTGCATCGCGAAGGTTTGGAGAACGTGTGATGCTGGATGCGGTCGACCGGAAGATCGTCGCGGCGCTGGAACGCGATGCGCGCACCTCCTTCGCAGTGCTCGCCGACGAGGTCGGCTTAAGCAAGACGCCGTGCTGGAAGCGGGTCAAGGCGCTGGAGGACGCCGGCATCATCCGCGGCTACTCGACGCGGGTCGACCCGGCCAAGCTCGGCTTCGGCATCGAAGCTTTCATCCAGGTGTCGATCGATTTCGAACTCTCCGAAGCCTTCGAGGCCGCCGTCCAGGCGCATCCGCTGATCCGGCGCTGCCACGCCACGACAGGCGAGGCCGACTATCTCCTGCAGATCGTGGCCGTCGACATGATGGCGCTGGACAGGATGCTGCGCGTCGAGCTCAGCCGCCTGCCGGGCGTGCGCCGCACGATCACCTCGATGGCGATGCGCGAGATCAAGGATGACATTTCTTTCGCCAATGCCGTGGGGCATGCCCAGCAGAATCGATAGCATAGCGGGCCGGCAACGGTCTTGCCCCGGTCTGGTCGCGTCGCACCGCTATTTTTCGCTTACCTTAGGGGTTTGGGCGCGGTATCCGCGACTTAAGGCGTGTAGCCCAGCGCTGCCAGGGCCGACAGCCCTGCAGCCAGGCCAATTGCGATAACAATGCCGAAATGCCGTTCCAGGAATTTGCGCCCCTGCCAGTCGTATCGCATATCTGAAAACTCCGCCGCGTAATCTGGGGCAGCGTGTTCAGGCGTCAAGGCCGGGTCCTTGACAGGCGGTAGACAGGCAGTTGCCATTGTTCATATCGTGGTTCATATCGGAACGTGGAACGACGGCCGAGCATTCCTGCGCTAAAGCTGAGCTTCGATGGCAGCCTTGTCTATGACAGACCATACTTCTACAATCTTTTTGTCCCCAAATTCATAGATAACATTCTCGGCAAAGGAAACTCTCCTCCCATTTACAGGGAGGCCGAGGAAGCTTTCTTTCGGCGCGCAGTCGAACCCGAGCCGGCTCGCTATGTAGGGCGGATCGGAAATCAGCATCTGGACGTTGAAATAAAGGTCCGGAATTTCAGCAAAGTCTCTCTCCAGCATTTTGCGATAATCTGATAGACCGAGCCGCCGACCGTTGTGGACCACTTCATCATCAACGAACTGCCCCAGCTTCGGCCAGTCCTGCTTGTTCAGGCAGGCAATGTAGTCTCGGTAGATGTCGGAGAGGTCGGTTCTAGTCACGGCGATTGCTCCCGTCCCTGCAAGGCCCCGCCGAAAGGGCGTGTCTCATGCTCGAGCCGATGATGACATGAAGCAGCTTCATGCGCGGATGAGAAAGTGCTAGATAGCGTCACTTCCTCTATTCCCGCTTCGTCTAATGGTAGGACAGCGCCCTTTGAAGGCGTGAATCGTGGTTCGAGCCCATGAGCGGGAACCAGCATCGCCCCGCCGGGCAACCGGTCAGACCGGCGTGCCTCCCCTTTCCAAACTGGCATGGATGGTCGGGCCGACCAAGGAACCCTATAACCACCAGATATGATGGAGGACGACATGGCCGACGACAAATCCAGGAGCAAGCAGGACCGCAAACCGGCCGCCGGCGAGAAGCCTTACGACGTAGCGGCGTTTGCGAAAAAATATGGTATACCGCCGAGCGAGGCCGCGACCATCATCAAGCGGTACGGGCCTTCGAGAAAGAAGCTCGACGCGCATATGGCGAGCCGCAACGCCTGACCCGCATCGGCGGCGGCCTGCAGGATAGGTGTTGCGATTATATTAGCCTGAGCGCATATTTTGTCAGCCGGTGAACCAACCAAGCCGGTCAGGCTCGGCGCCAGCCCCTCCCTCGATCCCCTCGACGCCGAGCCGCTGGGGGATCGGCGGCCCTGGAGGCGAACCATGCCCATGTATCTCTCACGATTCAGCTATACGCCCGAGACCTGGGCGCGCCTGATCGAAAACCCCGAGGATAGACGCGAGGCAGCCCGCACCTACATCGAATCGGTAGGCGGAAAGCTGCACGGGTTCTGGTACGGCTTCGGAGAGCACGATGGCTGGAACCTGTGGGAAGCGCCCGACAACGTTTCGATGGCATCGGTCATGCTTGCCATTGGTGCGGGAGGAGCGCTCAGTTCGTACGAGACCACCGTTCTCCTGAGCGTCGAAGAGACGATGCAAGCGCTTGGCAAGGCGAAGTCGGTCCGCTATCGCCCGCCGGGAAAGTCCTGACCAGTCGCGCATCACGGCGCCGGACCGGTTTCGCGGACTTTTCGCCCGGTTAGCCCGGAGAGATCCGGGCTAGGCTCGCCGTCCGGCTGGTGCCGGCGCGCTCGCCCGTGTCTTGCTCGCCCGTGCCACGCTCGCTTGTGTCGCGCTCGCCCGGGCCGCGCACGCCCGCGCCACGATCGCCTGCAGCGGTTCCGGCCGGTGCAGCAGAAATCCCTGGCCGAAGGCAATGCCCATATCCGCGAGGATGTCGAGCGCATCCTGCGCTTCGATCTTCTCCGCCACCACGGAGCAGCCGAGGCTCCTGGCGATGCCGGATATCGCCGAGACGATCTCGCGGTCGAAGCGGCTATCGGCAATATGCTCGATGAACGAGCCGTCGATCTTGATCGTGTCGACGGGAAAGCGCCGGAGATATTCGAACGAGCTCATGCCCGCCCCGAAATCGTCGAGGCTGACGCGGCAGCGCCGCTCGCGCGCCTTGCCGACGAACTGCTCGGCAGCTGCGAAATTGGTGACCGCGGCGGTTTCGGTGATCTCGAAGCCGATGCCGGAATGCGGCGCCCCGGTCTCGGCGATGATGGCGTCGACGAAATCCCAAAGCTGCGGGTCGCTGAGCGTCTGCGCCGACAGGTTGAAGCCGAGCGTGAGCGCCCCTGACTTCAGCGCCGGACCATGAAGCGACAGCGCCGTCCTGATGATCCAGCGGTCGAGCCGCGAGGCGACGCCGAACCGCTCCGCCGCCGGGATGAACTCGCCCGGCGGGATCAGCCGCCCGTTGCGGCCGGCGAGCCGCGCCAGGACCTCGACATGGCGGCTTTCTTGCCAGGGTTTTCCGAGCTGGTGGATTTCCTGGCCGAACAGTTTCAGCCTTCCGTCCGCCATGGCGTCGACGGTGTCGGCCGCCAGCCGCGCCGCATTGAGCCCGCTGGAACCGGACGTCGTCTCGGGCGAGAACACCGCGAAGCGATTGCGCCCGGCAGCCTTGGCCGCATAGCAGGCGTCGTCGGCGCAGGCGAGCGCGTCGGCCACTGCGGTATTCGCATCGGCGACAAAGGCGATGCCGATGCTGGCCGCGAGCTTGCGCGACGTCGCCGTCAAGCCGAGATCGGCATCGCGAACCGCCGCGAGAACGGCGCCGGCGAGACGCTCGGCTTGCGCTGCGTCGCAATCAGGCACCAGCAGCGCGAACTCGTCGCCGCCGAGGCGCGCGGCGTGCACCGACGGCGGCAGACAGCCCAGAATGCGCTCGGCGACGCTCTTCAGGGCAAGGTCGCCGGCGGCGTGGCCGGCGAAGTCGTTCAGTGCCTTGAAGTAGTCGAGATCCACGTAGAACACCGCGAGCCGGCGCGCCGTTGCGATGTGCTTGGCCAGCAGCCGGTCGAAAGCGGCGCGGTTCAAAAGGCCGGTCAGCGCGTCATGGCGGGCCGCATGGGCAAGTTCCTGCTCGCGTTGCTTCGCCTCGGTGATGTCGCGCACCGTGCCCAGGATCTGGCCCGACGACTGGGCGTCGGCGAACCGTATCAGCGATTCGAGATGTCGGATTTCGCCGTCCCGCTTGATGATGCGGTATTGCACGGCGACGACCTTTTGCGTTTGCAGCGGCGCCAAATGGGCCCGCTCGGCGTCGGCCCGGTCGTCCGGATGCAGATAGCTGTGCCAGAGGTCTTGCGACACTTCGTCGGTGTCGGCGACAAGCCCGTAGATGTCCCGCGTCCGCTTGTCCCAGTAGCTTTTGCGTGTGGCGAGATCGTGGTGCCAGATGCCGGTGCCGCTGGCCGCCAATGCCAGGCGAAAGCGGACGTTGACCTGTTCAAGCTCTGCTTCCGCCTGCTTCTGCTTGGTGATGTCGGTCTGGACGCCCATCAGTCTGACCGGCCGGCCTTCGGCGTCGCGTTCGACCACTCCGCCGCGATCGAGAACCCATACCCAGTGACCGGATTTGTGCTTCAGCCTGAGCTCGGTCTCGATCGAATCGGTCAGGCCGGCAATGTGGCGTTCGCCGCTGGCCAACGCCCGCTCGCGATCGTCGGGATGCGTCAGCTGCAGCCAGAGATCGCTTGTCTCGGCAAGCTCACCCTCGCCATAGCCGAGCATCTGCAACCACATCGCCGAGTAGAAACAGTCGCCGCTCCTGAGATCCCAATCCCAGACGCCAAGATGCGCGCGTTCGAGCGCCAGCTCCCAGAACTCTCCGTCGCGATTTTTCTTTTCGGCCATGCTCTGGACTTCGCCTGCCTCGTCGCCGCTATTATGAGGCAAAAGCAAAGAAGAATCCGTTACTGCGCAGCGGCTGGGGTGGACGGCCAATTTCTCTCACCCTGACACCCACGAGGCGGGAACTTTGCCGCAATGGCAGCCACAGCCGCGACGGCGCCAGCCTCACTTCTTCCCTTGCGGGTAGATCGCCTCACCGCGCTTCAGCATCTCGACGAAGGCGGCGATCTTCTTCTCGCGGCCAGCCTCGGTCTTCATGTTGTGGATGCGGAAGGCGAGCGCGAAGCGGTTCTGCGCGCTGAGCCTTGCCAGCATCGCCTTTGCCTCGGGCTCGGCGTCTATTGCGGCCCGCAGATCCGCGGGGATTTTCATGTCCTTGCCGCTTGCATAGGCGCGCGCCCAGCGCCCGTCGGCCTTCGCCGCCTCGACCTGTTTGAGCCCATGCTCGGTCATCCGGCCCGCCTCGATCAGCCGGGCGACGTTGTCGACGTTGATCTGGCTCCAGATGCTCTTCCTGCCGCGCGGTGTGTAGCGCTGCAAATAGCTCTTGTCGTCGAGCCCCTTGCGCACGGCATCGATCCAGCCCCAGCACAGCACGACGTCGATGGCCTCCTTGGGCGTGATCGAAGGCAGTCCCGAACCGACCTTGTGGATCTTGATCCAGATTTCTGTCTCGGTGTCGTGATGCTTGCCGAGCCAGGTGTAGAAGCTCTCGGCATCGCTGAATTCGCGGACCTTGGCGGGGTCGACCTCGACTGGCGCCATCAGCGGGTCTGCCTTTCTGTGGTCGTCATCGGTTCTCCTTTGTCGCTGCTTGGCTCCGATCGAATGGAGCAACAGTGGCCTTGTTGCAAGGCCGGCGCCCATGGCGGTCCTTCAAATCGTGATGTAATAACCTGCGGCCTTCCGGCTCGGCGCTGCGCGCCGATCCACCTTCTCCCACAAGGCCCACAAGGGGGGAAGGAAAGGAGCTTCACTGCAGCTGCGGTTTCTTGAGAAAGCTGTTGCGGTCGGCCGACTTGACGCGCAGCCAGGTTTCGCGGCCGTCGCGCACAACCCGCAACGGGATCTCCGCCCCCGCCTGGTTCTGCCACAACTTGCGGTAGAAATCGGCGAGCCCGTCGACTTCGCCGTCGCGCACATCCGAGATGATGTCGCCCTGGCGCAGGCCGGCTTCGGCGGCCGGGCTGCCTTCGGCGACGCTCATCACCACGACCTCGCCATTGCTTTCGGCGGAGAAGGCGCCGAGCCATGGGCGCGGTGGCTTGGCAACCTGGCCGCGTGTCAGCAGATCGTCGAGGATGGGCGGCAGCAGGTCGATCGGCACCACCATGTTGATATCGGCGATCTCGCCGGCGCGGCTCATCTGCAGGCGCAGCGAACCGATGCCGAGCAGCCTGCCGTCCTGCCCGATGAGGGCCGCACCTCCCCATGACGGATGAGCCGGCGCGGTGAAGATCGCCTCGTCCAGCAGATATTCCCAATAGCCGGCGAATTCCTGCTTGGTGACGATGTACGCGCTTACCGCCTGGCCGATGCCGTCGGCGAGCACCACCGGGTCGCCGGCCATCGCCCTGGCCGCGTCGCCGAAAGCCACTGCGGGCAGGGAGAGCGGGGCCAGCGCCTGCACCAGGCCGAAGCCCGTTTCCTGGTCGTAGGCGAGCGCGTGCGCGGGAATCACGCGCCCGCTGTGGTCGGTCAGCCAGACTTCTTCCGCCTCGGTGATCAGATAGCCGATGGTGAGCACCAGGCCGTTGTCGCGAATGACCACGCCGCTGCCTTCCCGGCTGGTGCCTAGCGCATTCGCGGTGAAGGCATCATCCGGGATCGAAGCCCGCACCGTCACGATGGACCGCAAAATCGTATCGATGGTCATGCTCTCAATCCTGGCCATATTCACGACGACCGTTCAGAGGGCCGGCATCTTCTATAGCTATGGCGCATGTGACGAGGCGCAAGGGCCGGATGCAATCGCGCAGGCTTGCGCTGCCGATATCGACAATAGTTCAACACAAGTTGAACTTCCGTGAGCCCGCACTACCTGTATCTATGCAAGCTGATCCTCCCCAAGACCCTCTCCGCTCACATCAAAGGCCTCCGAAATGAACCAATACACACCGCCGAAAGTATGGACCTGGAACAAGGAGAATGGCGGCGCCTTCGCCAGCATCAACCGGCCGATCGCCGGCCCGACGCATGACAAGCAGTTGCCGGTCGGCAAGCATCCGCTGCAGCTTTACTCGCAGGCGACACCAAACGGCGTGAAGGTGACGATCATGCTGGAGGAGTTGTTGGCGCGCGGCCACAAAGGCGCCGAATATGACGCCTGGCTGATCAGGATCAACGACGGCGACCAGTTCGGCAGCGGCTTCGTCGAGGTCAATCCCAACTCCAAGATCCCGGCGCTGATGGACCGCAGCGGGCCAAAGCCGATCCGCGTCTTCGAATCCGGCTCGATCCTGCTGCATCTGGCCGAGAAGTTCGGCGAGTTCCTGCCGATCGAGCAGCCGGCGCGCGCAGAAACCCTGTCGTGGCTGTTTTGGCAAATGGGCTCGGCGCCCTATCTCGGCGGCGGCTTCGGCCATTTCTACGCCTATGCACCGGAAAAGTTCGAATATGCCATCGACCGCTTCGCCATGGAGGTGAAGCGCCAGATGGACGTGCTCGACCGGCGGCTGGCTGAAAGCGAATATCTCGGCGGCGACGCCTACACGATTGCCGACATCGCCGTGTGGCCCTGGTATGGCGGGCTGGCCAAGGGCCGCATGTACAACGACGCCGGCGCGTTCCTGTCGGTGCAGGAATACAAGCACGTGCAGCGCTGGGCCGACGCGATCGACGCGCGGCCGGCGGTGCAGCGCGGCCGCATGGTCAACCGCGCCTTCGGCGAGCCGGCGATGCAACTGCACGAGCGCCACGACGCCAGCGACTTCGACACCAGGACGCAGGACAAGCTGGCGGCGGAATGATCGGAGCGACGGAGCTGGAGCGGATGACGCGCTGCGCAGTATCGGGCATATGCACCCGGAGATATATACTGGTTGACTAAAGTAACGGAACGTCCAAGGCACATTCCCAGAACCGAACATGTCCGCTTTCAAGCGGTTTAGACCATACTGTCTATCTGATGAACATCATGGTCTAGGCATGTTTATATTTGTGGTGGCCGACCTGAATCTCGAAACCGCATGCAGTCTCGACGGTCCAGTACTCGCGGGTCGCGGTCACTGTGTGTCTTTCGTTCGGCCCTATAGATCAGCCGGACGACGGACAAAAAATATCCAAGCTGCAGAACGATCAAGGTGAGGACCGTCCAGCCGAGCGCCTTCCAGATTGAACCCGTTGCCAAAAAAGTCGAGAGCGCCACGACGAATGCCGCGGCGGTCATCCCCACCAGGAACTGTGGAAAATTCATCGCTCTTCAAGACCGCCCCGGAGCTTCTAACAGCCGCGACGACCACCCTTGCCCATTTACCCCGGACCAAGGTTTTCACCCTTTTGTTGGTTGCGCAAGTGGCAAATGGATGGGAAGTATTTAATGCAACCTATGGTTGATATAAATAAGAAGATGTCGGCGGGACAGTACCCCCCCTCTGTCCTGCCGGGCATTGGGGTGATGGCCGGTAGGCCAGAGGGGGGGCGCTGTCCCGCCGGCGTCAAAAACTACTACAGGCGCAACGCTCAGGCCGACATGGCCAGCGGCCTAGCGCTCTTGTTGGGGATCTGGATGTCGATCTCCAGCGTCGACATCGTCTCGCCGCGATCCATCGAGACCTGCAGATAATCCTGGTCGATCTGCACATGCCTGGCGATGACGGCCATGATCTCCTCGCGCAACACCGAGACGAGATCGGGCTGGCTGCGGTTGCGGCGCTCATAGGCGAGCAGCACCTGCAGCCGCTCGCGCGCCACCGGCGCGCTGCCGCGCCGCTTGAAGAGGTCTAACAGGCTCATGCTGCCCTCCTTCCAAAAAGCCGATCGAGAAAGCCCTTGCGCTCGAACGGCACGACGACCGGCAGGTCCTCGCCCTCGAGCCGTTTGGCCGCCTCGATATAGGCGCGGGCGGCGGAGTTGGTCGGATCGCTGAGTGTCACCGGCGACCCGAGGTTGGAGGCCTTGAGCACGTCCTGGCTCTCGGGAATGATGCCCAGCAGCGGCGTCGACAGTATCTCGAGCACATCGTCGATCGAGAGCATTTCGCCGCGCGCCGCGCGCGCCGCATCGTACCGCGTCACCAGCACATGCTTGGCGATCTGCTCGCCCCGCTCGGCCTTGACGGTCCTGGCGTCGAGCAGGCCGATGATGCGATCGGAATCGCGCACCGAGCTGACTTCCGGGTTGGTGACGATGACCGCCTCGTCGGCAAAGCGCATGGCAAGCTGCGCGCCGCGCTCGATGCCGGCCGGGCTGTCGCAGAAGACGTAGTCGAACACCGAGCTCAGCTTTTCGATCACCTCGCCGACGCCCTCCTCGGTCAGCGCATCCTTGTCGCGCGTCTGCGAGGCCGGCAGCAGGAACAGTGTCTCGACCCGCTTGTCGCGGATCAGCGCCTGCGACAGCTTGGCCGTTCCCTGGATGACGTTGACCAGGTCGAACACCACCCGCCGCTCGGCGCCCATGATCAGGTCGAGATTCCTCAAACCCACGTCGAAGTCGACCAGCGCCACCCTCTTGCCGGTTCTCGCGACGGCGGCGCCAAGGGCGGCCGTCGAGGTCGTCTTGCCGACGCCCCCCTTGCCCGAGGTGACCACCACAACTTTGCCCATCTATGCCTCCTTATTGTTGTTTGTATTGTTAAGCGTTTGATTCATGCGATGCGCTTAAGTCTTTGTTTTAATTCTAAAACTGCTGCATACTTTCGGGCGACTGCATTAGCTGAACGGCGCGATGCGCAGCGTGTCTTTTTCCAGAAACGCCTGCACCGCTTTTCCACGCAAGGCCGGCTCCATCTCCTCGGCGGTGCAATACCAGCCGTCGACCGACAGCAGTTCGGCCTCGTTTTTGCGGCAGAAGATGCGCGCCGCCGAATGGCCGAGCACACCGGCCGACGCCCGCCCGCGCAACGTGCCGTAGACGTGGATCGAGCCGGCAGCGACGATCTCGGAACCGGAGGCGACCGAGCCCAGCACGATGACATCGCCATGCGCGTGGAAGATCGACTGGCCCGAGCGAATCGGCGTCTTGACCATCAGCGTGGCCGGCGCGTCCGGCAGCCTGTCTTCTGGTTGCCTGTCTTCTGACTGCTTGCCCGGTTCCGCCCTGCCTTCTTCCGCCCTGCCCGCCTCTTCCGGCCCGCCGGCAGCCTTTTGGTCGGCCTGCATGAGCAGCCCGGCTGTGGCCTCTTTGGCGCCGATCAGCAAAGGCGGCAGACTGGGCTCAAGCACCGTGTTGCCTTCGAGCTCGATGGCATAGATGCGGATGCCGCGCAGGCCAAGCTCGGCAACCAGCGCTTCGATCTGGCTGACCGCGGGCTTCAACGTGTTGAGGTTGAGCACCACCGGGCGGCCGGCAAAATAGCCGGGAGAATTGCCGATCCAGCGGTCGAGGCTTTCCAGCCACTCCGAAAGCGGCGTCTCCGGGGTGAGCGTGAAGGCGACGAAGGAGCGGGCGCGAAAGCGAATGGATTTGGTCTCGACGGGGGCGGCGAAGGTCACGGACAGCGATTCCTTACTGATAGGTAAACGCTAGCCAGCCATGGTTAACGAAAGGTTAACGGAGGGCTGTTTGCGGCGTCCGGAAAGCTGTTACTGACAGGCTCGGCGTGTCAGCAGCCGCAGACAACGCTGGAAATCGCCGGCCCCTCCTCGACACCTTGCTGGCTAAGTGCCCTTCGCTGCGTCCTCGATCAGTTCCGCCAGCAAGCTAGAGAACCGCTCGTCAGCCCTATCCCCGATGTTTCCCACTTCTCTTGCCACAATCCCCGGCGAAGAGACCGACACTTGTCCACTCAGCTGAACGTTGACCGTGAACGTTCTTCCGACCACCTCCTTTTCCGTTCCCCGCTTCCTGTAGATTCTGAACCGAATAGATGGTGTTGATGCTTTGGCTTGGCGGCGTGGCGCGGTGTCCATCTCGACGGCCACCTCGCCTGCTACGTCAGCCCTGGCCGTTTCCAGCGACGCAACCACGACGTCGTTTAGCCAGGCCCTTGCTTGCGCGCCGAAGTCCACCCCCTCGGCCTTCTCATTGCCGACCTTCTCCTCTTGCTCACGGCGAGCTTCCTTGCCGCGGTCAAGGGCATCTTTGAACTTAGACATGGTGGTTAGCCTCCAATTGTGAGCGCATGAGACCAGCTGTCACATCGCCATGCTCCTCCTAATGGGTAGAACGCGCGCGAGCGGTGTGCGTTGCGTAGGCGGAGCCCGCGGTTCGCCGTGCTGCGCGCGGCGGTATCCTTCTGCCGCGGTCGATCGCCGGGATGGCGGCGGTGATCGTGGCGCTGTGGGCTGGGGTAGCGTGTCAGCAGCCGGCCGGAGAGCGCTGGAAATTACCTGCCCTTTCCCGCAAGATGCCTGAACATCCCTGGGCTCGACATGTGCAACCTCTACAACATCACCACCAGCCAGGAGGCGATCCGCCAGTGGACCCGCGCCTTGCGCGACAGTCTCGGCAATCTCGAGCCCTCCATCGACATCTACCCCAACCAGCCCGGCCCGGTAGTGCGCAACGCGCCGGACGGTGAGCGGGAACTGGCCAACCTGCTGTGGGGCATGCCGACGCCGGTCGAGCGCGTGAAGGGCAAGGCCGACTACGGCACCACCAACATCCGCAACCCGCAATACGGCCACTGGCAGCAATATCTCGGCGTCGAGAACCGCTGCGTGGTGCCGCTGACCAGTTTTGCCGAACCGAGCCCAACGCCGGGCGACAAGGACCCGGATACCGGTATCCAGAAAAACTACTGGTTCGCGCTGAACGAGGCGCGGCCGCTGTTCTTCTTCGCCGGCCTGTGGACGCCCTGGCAAGGCGTGCGCAAGGTCAAGGATGGCCCCGGCGAGTTCGAGCTCTACGGTTTTCTGACCACCAGGCCCAACGCCCTGATCGCGCCGATCCACGAGAAGGCGATGCCCGTGATCCTAACCACGCAGGAGGAAACCGAGACCTGGCTGACCGCACCGTGGTCGCAGGCCAGGCACCTGCAGCGCACGGCACCCGACGACGCGCTGGTGATCGTCGACAAGCCGGCGACACAGATAAAATTTCCGCCGCAGGCCCCACAGGCGCCGGTATAGGGTTCGCTGTTCTAAAGCTTGAATTGTTGCAGCACCCAGATGTAGCCCTTCGGCGGATGGTCCTGGTCGACGAACTGGGTCTTCACCGTCGTGTCCGTTCGGTTGCACCGCTTGCATCTGAATCGGATGGTCTCCAGCGGCTTGTTCCAGCCCACCACCTTGGCCACGTCGTTGGCCCGAAAACGCCCGACATGGTAGCAGTGGCCGCACTCGACGATCAGCAGCATGTTGGCCTTCGCGGCACGTCCAACGCTGTCCATCGGCCCGGCCATGGCCTCATTTCCGAGTCAAATAGCCCTCGGGAAGCGGAAGCAGGCCAAGATCCGGCATCTGGAAATCGGGCTCCTTCTCCGCTACGCTGGCCATCACCTCATGCAATTTTTCGACAAGCCCGCAAAGCTGCCAAAACAGCTCGCCATGCGCCTTCAGATGCAGTTGCGACGAAAGCACCGTCCTGCGCAGGCTGAGAGCGTCGCTGATGATCGCCTCGGCATGCCTCGCCGACAGCCTGTCAAACCGGCTTTTTCGTCTGCCCATCGCGGCTCTCCCCACTTTGTGAGCAACCGCCCCACCACCGACAAATAGGAATGTATTCCTCGCCAAGTCAATTCACACTTAACATTTTTGTTCCCGTTTTGTTCAATTTAAACAGAAACTGTCGGAGGCATCGCCATGGACCACATCGTGACGCTGGACAGACGCCAGGAGGCCGCCCTTCAGGCGATCGCCCAAAAGTTCATCGCCCAGCACAAGGGCGACGCGGTGAAGGCACTCAAGGAGATGATCGTGCTCAATGGGCACCTGCAGGAGCGGCTTGACGCCGTGGAGGGACGGCGCCGGGCGACCCGGTAAGCGCTTAGAGATGACGGTAGCAGGACGCGTGTTCAATCGTGCCGTTCGAAGGTCGGCTTAGCGCCTATCTTGGTCATTCGAAGCAATTTCGCTGTTACTCGAAAGGGGACATCGGCAGCGCGAAGCTATTGGTCCTGGTTGCGCCATGTTCAGACATTCGCGGTGCTTCTCCAGAGCGGACGTTAGCTCATCGGTAGGAGTCGACCTGCGGACCATGCCTGATGGTAGATGTAGGGAACGGCGTGACCCCCATGCGATGAAGCGGCGGTAGGCCGCCGCTCCGAATTTGAGCGGCCCGTCCGGCAACGCTATAATTGACCGGCAGGGGACGTTATCGATGACGCAAATCAGAGCCATGACTGAGCAGGACGTGCCGTCGGTATCGCTGCTCATTGGAGAGTCTTGGCGCAGGACGTACTCGCCAATCATGGGTGCCGAGACCGCGGCCCTGATTTCGGATGAAGATCACACGGCAGCGGATTGCGGCGGAACTTGACAGACACCAACAAAATGTCGTTCGTGGCAGAACGGCCAGACGGCTCGATTGCCGGCTACGCGATGGCCAAGATGAATGAAGCCGGCGACGTCATGCTTGACCGGCTCCACATCGATCAAAGCGAGTACGGCACCGGGCTAGCCGCTAATATATTGCACGCTGTCTTTGCCGCCCATTCCGGCATCCTGAGCATCGCACTCGAAGTGCTCGAGGGAAACGACCGGGCAATGGCCTTTTACCGCAAACATGGTTCGAAGTGGCCGCGTTGCACGGTGCAGAAGGCCATGCATCGGTGATTATGCGCAAACTGCTATCGCGCGCCTAGTCGGAACTCGCGCATCGAACAGTACATCACGTCTTCCGTCCCCAACGGCGGCCTCCCCGTTCGCAATCCAAATAGACGTCTTTCAGCTGTTTGATTGGCATGTCAGCGTGAGCGAGCGCGAGGGACTTAACAACTGACATGATCATTTTGAGATCCTCCCCAGTTCCCGTCGGTCAACATTCAGTCCTTGGGGTCGCAGGTGTAGTGCCGTTCGAAGGTCCCGTCCGCGCGCCGCTGCTTGTCGAAGCCGCGATGTAAGGCTCGATCGCGCGCTCGTGGACCAGCCAAAGGGGATCTCGGCCGAGGCGTAGCTACTGCCGGCGGCCAACCGTTTCGGGATCGAGGCCGAAGCGATCCTGGTGCGCTCGATCGTCGTGCCGGCCGCGCCTGCCTCCGCATGACGGATGGCGCGGCTTCGCAAGGCGCAAATGATTTCGTCACGTGAGATGCCGATGTCGCCAAGAACGTCATCGGGTAAACGGCTCAACTGGTCCGTTGCCGACAAGAGAGCTTTTCCCTCGGCGCGGAGGCGTAACCACCTGCGAAATGGACCAATGGCGGCAGCATGAATTATAACCATGATCAGATCGTACCTTCATTGATCTGAATTGACCGGTACGGAACGGCGCGAACGGCACTCCGGGCGAGAGCGTCAGCCGTCCGCGAGGCAAGTTAGGCGTAGTGGTCGATGGATTGGTTTTGCCGCCGCGTGCCCATACGGCGGGCGGTGGCTGGCCCCGGGCCACGCATGTAATAAAGCTCCGGGCGGTAGCGCGGCGCGACGAATTTGCGAAACCCCGCAGCAAGTTTTGTGACGGGAGCCAAGAATTTCATGACTGTTCCCTTTCCTTTCGCCGGCTTGCGCACGAGCCGGCGGGCCTGACGTTGCAACAAGGATATGACAGTCGAACCAGGCTCGGCTGTGGGAATTCCCACACCGGGGAAAACATTGGAAAAATCC
>NZ_JBVVPV010000010.1:0-149750 GCF_055811735.1 Mesorhizobium sp. WSM4850
GATTCCACCAGTCTACCCCTAAGGTTAGCGCCTATGGGACAGCGCCCCCCTCTGTCCTGCCGGACATCTCCCCCACACGGGGGGAGATTGGCCGTCACGAGGTTTTCGCCAATCTTCAGCGTCGCAGGAAGGCTGTAAGGCCGAAGCTGCCGATCTCCCCCCTTGTGGGGGAGATGTCCGGCAGGACAGAGGGGGGCGCGAAGGATCGCGCCGAAGCGGCTCTAAATCGCCACCTGCGTTCCGATCTCGACCACACGTCCGGTCGGGATCTGGAAATACTCGGTCGCATCGGCTGCCGTGCGCGCCAAGCCGATGAACAGCTTGTCCTGCCACACCGGCATGCCGGAATTGGGTGAGGCCTTGAGCGAGCGCCGCGACAGGAAGAAGGAGGTCGTCATGATGTCGAATTTCCAGCCCTGCTTGCGGCAGATCGCCAGCGCACGCGGGATGTTGGGCTGTTCCATGTAGCCGAAGGTCAGTGTCACCCGCATGAACAGATCGTTGATCGTTTCCATCTTGACCCGGTCACTGTCTGGCACGACAGGCTGCTGCGCCGTCACCACCGAGAGGATGACGTTCTGTTCGTGCAGCACCTTGTAGTGCTTCAGGCTGTGCATCAGCGCGGTCGGCGCGCTGACCGGATCGCTGGTCAGGAACACGGCCGTGCCGGACACCAGCTGCGGCTTCTTCTTCAACAAATTGGCGGCAAGGAAATCGAGCGGAATCTCGTTCCTGCGCGTCTTGTCGAACAGATAGCGGCTGCCGCGTATCCAGGTCCCCATGATCAGCCCCATGATACAGGCCACGGCGATTGAAACCCATCCGCCTTCCACGAATTTCACGATATTCGCCAGGAAGAAGCCGGTGTCGATCGTGCCAAACAGCAGCGCCAGCGCCGCAGCGAGCGCGGTCTGCCATTTCCATTGCCACCGCATCACCACGAACAGCAAAATCGTCGTCATCAGCATCTCGCCTGTCACCGAAATCCCATAGGCGGAAGCCAGCGAACTCGAACTGCCAAAGCCGACGACCAGCAGCATCACGCCGAGCGCGAGAATGAGGTTCACGCGTGGCATGTAAATCTGGCCAAGCTGCATCTCGGAAGTATGCTGAACTTCGATTCTGGGCAGAAGATTGAGCTGCACCGCTTGCCGGGTCAGCGAAAACGCTCCGGAGATAACGGCTTGACTGGCGATGACAGTCGCTGCTGTAGCGAGCCCGACCATCGGTATCAGTGCCCATTCCGGCAGCATCTGGAAGAACGGATTGTCGGGCACGCCCCCATGAGCAAGAACGAATGCGCCTTGCCCAAAATAGCTGAGCAGCAGGCAGGGAAAGACGATCCAGAACCAGGCCAGCACGATTGGACGGCGACCGAAATGTCCGAGATCGACGTAAAGCGCTTCGGCACCGGTAACCGCCAGAAAAACCGCGCCGACGGTGAGAAACGCGCCCGCTTTGGCCTCGGCAAGGTAGGCCACCGCATAATAGGGATTGATTGCCAGAAGGACCGAGACATCGTCGAGGATATGCACCAATCCGGCAATGCCGATCGCCAGAAACCAGAGCGCCGTCACCGGCCCGAAAACCGAGGCCACCCTGCCGGTCCCGAAGCGCTGCACGGCGAACAAGACGGCAAGAATCACCAATGTAATGGGAACCACATATGGATCGAACGCCGGGGTCACGACGCTCAGCCCTTCCACCGCCGAAAGCACCGAAATGGCCGGCGTTATGATCGCATCGCCGAAAAACAGTGCGGCTCCGCACAGACCAATGACAAGAATAATGCCGGAACCAGCCGGATAGGCTTTCCGGGCCAGCGCCATAAGCGACAGGGTACCGCCTTCACCCTTGTTATCCGCCCGAAGCACGAAGGCGACATACTTTATTGTCACGATAATCGTCAGTGCCCAGACGATCAGCGACAGAATGCCCAGAACGGCACTGCGCGGATCGGTGCCCGACGAAGCATGCAGTGCTTCGCGAAGCGCATAAATAGGGCTGGTGCCGATATCGCCATAGACCACGCCGAGGGCGCCCAGCATCAAGACCTTGGTGCTGTGCTTTTCGACCTCAGGATGGCTGGATTGTTCGACTGGTTCTGCCTCACTACCACTGTTGGTAAGGGCCATGGACGACACTCCGATAAGCGCGCGGTGCTCTACGCTTGCTGCGATGCAATATCAAGTGCCCCAACGTGATGGCTGCCATGTCCGCAAAGCGACGCTTCCATCTCTACCACCCACAGGCCTTCAGAAATCTTTTGACCGTATTGGCCATGCCATACTCCAACGCATCGGCTGTCAACCCATGTCCGATCGACACTTCAGCCAATGCCGGGATCCGTTTTGCCAATGCCGGCAGGTTGTTCACCACCAGATCGTGGCCGGCATTGACCTGAAGTCCGGCGGCAAGCGCTGCATCCGCGGTTTTTCCCAATCTTTCCAGCTCATTCGCCGCTTTTGCCGAATTGGAATGAAAGCTGCCATACGGCCCCGTGTAGAGCTCGATCCGGTCGGCGCCAGTGTCGCGCGCGGCGTTCATGCCTGACGGATCCGGGTCGGAAAACAACGACACGCGAAAGCCCCCCTTCTTCAGCCGTTTGACGATCGGTGTCAGGAACGCCGCCTCGGCGGCAAAGTTCCAGCCATGGTCCGAGGTGGCCTGGGCAGGGTCATCGGGCACCAGCGTCACCTGCTCCGGCTGGTGCTTTTCTACAAGCGCCAGGAAATCCTCGCTTGGATAGCCCTCGATGTTGAACTCCGCCTTGGGGAACTCGTCGTCGATCAGCGCCCTGATCTGCGGCAGGTCGGAATGCCTGGTGTGCCGCTCGTCGGGCCGCGGATGCACGGTCAGGCCATGCGCGCCCGCTGCCAGCGCCAGGCGCCCGAGCCCGATGAGGCTTGGCCACGGCAGGTCGCGCCGGTTGCGCAGCATGGCGATGGCATTGAGATTGACGGAGAGTTTTGCAGGCATAGCTTGTCGGGTCCGGATATAATCGCGGCCATCTATACCGCCTTTGGCGGGAACAGACAGGGGGTTTTCGGTGTTCCAGAGGGACGTATAATATCCAGCAAGAGGAAGACCCGTGAATTATCTTGAAGACGTGCCGGCGGTTCGCCGCATCGACACCGACCGCGACGACCTGTTCGCCATCGACGTCGTCGGCCATGTCACGGCGGCCGATGCGGAAAACCTGTTCGGATTGCTGGAGGCGGCCTACGCGCTGCACCCGAAAATCGATGTGCTGGTGCGCCTGATCGACCATGAAGGCGTCGATTGGGCCGATGTGTCGGACGAAACGCTTGAACAGGGCACGGCCCATGCCGTGGAGCATGTCGGCCGCTGCGCTGCGCTCGGCGAGCCGAACTGGGTACCCAACGCACAGAGCGTGCTGCCTGCTTCCTCAGCCGTCGAACTCAGGCATTTCGAGGCAAAGGACGAAGCATCCGCCTGGGAATGGCTCGACGCCAGACCGCTGGCCCCACGCTGACGCAGGTCGACCCCGTGCCAGTCCCAGATTCCTGGTCCATGGGGGCTGCTCGACCGGGCTATCTGACAATCGTCAGCCGTTCCGCCGCGCGCGTGATTGCCGTATAGAGCCAGCGCTGGCGGGTTTCCTTGAACGCCCAACTTTCGTCGAAAAGCACGATCTCGTTCCACTGCGAGCCTTGCGCCTTGTGCACGGTCAGCGCGTAGCCATAGTCGAAATCGTCGAAGCGTTTTTTCTGCTGCCAGGGAATGTCGGCGTCCGGGTCCTCGAACGCCGCTTTGAGCAGCTTGATCTTGGCGACGCCGCGGTCCGGATCGTCCTCCTCCGGGGAGACCAGCAGATTGATGCCGGGTTTCACCGTCTCGCGCGACGAGGTCATCACCTTCCACAGCGAACCGTTGAGCAGTCCCTTGGCTGGGTCATTGCGCAGGCAGACGAGCTTGTCGCCGGCCTGTGGATAGTCGGCATTGAACCCCTTCAGCTCGCGCAGCCGCTGATTATAGCGACGCCGCGTCCTGTTGGTGCCGACCAGCACCTGGTCCGCCTTCAGCACCAGTTCCTGGGTGACGTCTTCCTTGCCGATCACCTGCGCCGCGCCATAGTCGCCGCGCATGAACTCGCGGCCCTCGCGCACGTCGAGCGCCAGCCGGATAATCGGGTTGTGGCGCGCCTGCCGGTGGATCTCGGTGAGCAGAATATCCGGTTCATGGTCGGTGAAGAAGCCGCCGCCCGAGATCGGCGGCAGCTGGCCGGGATCGCCGAGAACCAGGATCGGCGTGCCGAAACTCAAGAGGTCGCGGCCAAGCTGCTCGTCTACCATCGAACATTCGTCGATGACGACGAGCTTGGCCCGCGAGATCGGGCTTTGCCGGTTGAGCGAAAAGGTCGGCGACATCGAAGTCTTGCCGGTCACCTCGTCCGCCACCGATTCCTCGCCCTTCGGCCGGTAGATCAGCGAATGGATGGTGCGGGCATTGACCGCGCCCTTGGAACGCAGCACCTGCGCCGCCTTGCCGGTGAAGGCGGCGAACTGCACCTGGCCGTCGACATGCTCGGCGAAATAGCGCGCCAGCGTCGTCTTGCCGGTGCCGGCATAGCCGAACAGCCGGAACAGCTGCGGCTTTCCGGTCTTGAGCCAGGTGGCGACCGCCTTCAGCGCATCGTCCTGTTGAGGAGAGAATTCCATCAGCGCGAGAGACCGGATTCGCGAGGGAAAGACAAGGCGCAACGATCATCGGCGGCGGGCCGCACCGCTTCCAATGGCGCAAGTTATCAGGCAGAAGACGGAACCTAAAGAGATCGAAGTCGAGCCGCCACGACCTTGTGGTGAAAACCTGACGCTCAGTACCCGATACAGACTTCGGTTTTAGGTGGAAAGCGGAAGCTGGCCGACAGAGCGGCGAAAGTCTGCTTGGTGCTGGCACGAGCTGCCCTTTATCCGAAGGTAGCTCGTGACGTTTCATCATGCCCTCTCCGCGATTTTGGGGTAGATTGAAGACCTTAGCGTTCCGGTCGCCACGAACCCGGGAGAGGGCCATGGACATTGGCGCGTGGCTGCGCGATCTGGGGCTGGGACAGTACGAACAGGCGTTCCGCGAGAACGACATCGATGGCGACGTCCTAGCCGACCTCACCGCCGATGATCTGAGCGGACTTGGCGTCGTCTCGATCGGCCACCGCCGCAAGTTGCTCGCCGCCATCGCCGCCGTGCGCGCGGGCTCGCCTCCAGCCATGTCCCCATCCATCCAGCCACAGAGCACGATCTCCGGGACAGTGGCCCTGCCGTCCCCTGAGGCGGAGCGGCGCCAACTTAGTGTGATGTTCGTCGACCTCGTCGGCTCCACGGCGCTCGCCGCGCACCTGGACCCCGAGGACATGCGCGAGGTGATCGGGACCTACCACCGCCGCATTGCCGAGACGGTTGGTCGCTTCGGCGGCTTCGTCGCGAAGTACATGGGCGATGGAGTCCTGGTCTATTTCGGTTGGCCCCAGGCCGACGAGGCCGATGCCGAGCGCGCAGTACGCGCCGCCTTGGCCACGCTGGAAGCGGTTGGCCAGATTGCGCCCGCCGATGAGCGGTTGTCCGCACGCGTCGGCATCGCCAGTGGCCTCGCCGTCGTGGGCGACCTGCTGGGGGCCGGGGCCGCACAGGAGCAGGCTGTAATCGGCGAGACCCCGAACGTTGCCGCGCGGCTACAATCCCTTGCTGATCCTGGATGCGCAGTGATCGACGCAGAAACACGGCGGCGCATCGGCGGCCTGTTCGAGTGCCGCGAGCTTGGTTCGGTTCACCTCAAAGGGCTAACTGGCCCTGTCCGCACCTGGCAGGTGCTTGGCGAGGCCATGGTTCAGAGCCGCTTCGACGCGATGCATCCGGCCGCCCTCACGCCGCTGGTCGGGCGCGATGACGAGCTCGATCTGCTGCTGCGCCGCTGGCGGCAGGCGAAGGGCGGCGAAGGGCAGGTCGTGCTCATCGCCGGCGAGCCCGGCATCGGCAAGTCCCGCCTGATCGCTGCGCTTGAGGAGCACGTAGCTGGAAAGGTGCATCTCAAACTCAAGTACTTCTGCTCGCCCCATCACCGTGAGAGCGCCCTCCAACCGATCATCGCACGCTGGAAGAACGAGGTAGGCTTCGTGGACGGCGAGCCTGCGGAGGCTCGGCTCGTCAAGCTGGAAACCCTGCTACACCCACTCGCCGCCTCGCATGAGCTGGCGCTCATTGCCGAGATGCTCGGCGTGCCGGGTGGCGAGCGGTACCCGCCACTGGCTCTCAGCCCGGAGCGCAAGAAGGAGCAGACCTTCGGGGCATTGCTTCACATCCTCGATGAACGGGCCCGCCGATCCCCCGTGCTGATGCTGTTCGAGGACGTGCATTGGGCCGATCCAAGCTCGCTGGAGCTGTTGGATAGGTTGATCATGCGCTTGGCCTCGCTGCCAGTGCTGGTGGTCATCTCCTTCCGGCCGGAGTTTGAGGCGCCCTGGGTCGGTCTGGCGGGCGTGACCTTGATGGCGCTGAGCCGTCTCAGTCCGCGTCAAGCCGCGACGCTCGCCTCTCAGGTGGTCGTGGGCCAAGCATTACCGGCCGGAATGCTGGATCGGATCGTGGCGCAGACCGACGGTGTGCCCCTGTTCATCGAGGAATTGACCAAAGCCGTGCTGGAGAGTGCCAGCCAGCCCGATGCTGCTGTCTCGGCGCTTCCGATCCCGAGCACTTTGCAGGCTTCACTGACCGCTCGGCTGGATCGGCTGCCGGCCGCCAAGCAGGTGGCGCAGATCGGCGCGGCACTCGGCCGGGAGTTCAACCATGAGCTGCTGGCTGCCGTGGCGGGACTACCCGAGGCAGCGTTGGCGCAGGGACTGGACGAGCTCGTCAATTCTGGTCTCGCGTTCCGGCGCGGCACGCCGCCCGAGGCGACCTACACGTTCAAGCACGCGCTCGTGCAGGACACCGCCTACGTGAGCCTCCTGCGTGGCACACGCCAGAAGTTGCACGCCCGGATCGCCCAGGTACTGGAAGAGCGCTGGCCGGAGGTGGTCGAAACCCAACCTGAGCTGCTGGCCCATCACTTTACCCAGGCGGAACTGACCAAGCGGGCTGCGGACTACTGGCAGCGGGCCGGGGAACGCACCTTCCGGCGCTCGGCCGTTGCGGAAGCCATCGGCCATCTCACCCGGAGCATTGACCTCGTGCGGACCTTGCCCGAGAGCCGCGCCCGGGCAGAGCGCGAACTTCATCTTCAGACTATGCTTGGTCAGGCGTGCATTGCCCGGTACGGCCACGCAGCACCTGAGACCGCCTCCGCTTTCGCCCGGGCGCAGGAGTTGGTAGAGGCCGTAGGCGACGCATCACAACAGTTTCCTGTGCTGTATGGGTTCTGGGCTGTCCAATTCGTACGCATGGCGCTTCCCGAGCAGCAGAAGCTGGCCAGGCAAATTCTCGCCTTGGCCGAGCTGCACCCAGACCCGGAGCGGCTGTGCTTGGCGCACCGAATGTGCGGCGCGACAGATGAGGTGGGGGGCGAGCTGCTCGCCGCCCGCGAGCACCTCGAGTGTGCCGTTGCGCTGTACGACCCGGAACGGCATGGTTCGACGGCCTTTGTTTTTGGCCAGGACCTTGGCGTGTCCGCGCTCGCCCACCTGACCTGGGTGCTGTGGCTGCTGGGCTACCCGGATCAGGCATCCCGCCGACAAGCCGAGGGATTGGCCGTAGCCCACCGGGTCGGCCATAAGAACACCCTCGGGTTTGCCCTGATGTACAGCGCGCTGGTGGGGGCTTTCGGCCGCGACGACAGCGCGGCCGCGGGGCATGCGGCGGCGTTGCTGGAGCTGGCCCGGGAACACAAGTTGGATCTATGGGCCGCCAGCGCGACGGTGGTCCAGGGCTGGGCCATGGCTCGTCACGGTCAGGAGGCCGCCGGGATAGAAGCGATCCAGCGCGGGCTTGCGGATTGGGGGAAGAGCGGCGCGGCGTGGATGCGTCCGTTCTTCCTGGGCCTGCTGGCCGAGGCTTGTGCCCTCTCGGGGGACATGCAACGGGGGCTCGGTGCACTGGATGAGGCTCTGGCAGTGGTCGAGGGGACAGGGGAGCGTTGGCCGGAGGCCGAACTGTATTGCTTGCGCGGGCAGCTTCTGGCAGCCCTACCGGACGGAAGACCCGATGAGGCGAGCGCCGCATTTGAGCACGCGATCGAAATCGCCCGGCGTCAATCCGCGAAGTCCTGGGAGTTGCGTGCGGCCACCGGTCTTGCCCGGCTGTGGCGCGACCAAGGCAAGCCTGCCGATGCCCACACCCTGCTCGTGCCCGTGAATGAGTGGTTCTCCGAGGGCTTCGAGACCCCCGACCTGAGAGAAGCCAAGGCGTTTCTCGACACCCTGAGGTGACTCAAGTCAGCTCGATGTCACTAGGGGTGGAGGCAAACTGACTAAATGCCCGCATCGGGCTCAAACCTGTTATGAGGGGTCGAAACCGGAATTTCGGCTCCGGTGCCAAGCGTCAGATTTTCACCACGTGGATGGAATCTAACACTTGATGCCCACGTTTGACGGCGGCGATGATTTTGTCGGGGTCGGCGGTCCAAGTGAACGGTTTGGGTTGCTGATTGTGTTCTGCGAGGTAGCGGTTGATGGCAGCCCGGAGGTCGACGACAGAGTGGAAGACGCCGCGCTTGAGGCGCCGCTTCGACAGTTTAGCGAAGAAGCCCTCGACCGCGTTGAGCCACGAGCACGAGGTTGGCGTGAAGTGGAAGGTGAAACGCAGATGGCGGTCGAGCCAGGCACGTACCTTAGGATGCTTGTGGGCGGCGTAGTTGTCGATGACGACGTGGATGGCCTTGCTGGCCGGCACCTCGGCATCGATGGCGTTGAGGAAGCGGATGAACTCCTGGTGACGATGTCGCTGCATGTTCCTGCCGATGACGGTGCCATCGAGCACGTTGAGGGCGGCAACAGAGTGGTTGTCGTGGGTCATGGTGCCGAGCCTTCCTTCTTCATGGGCAGGGCGGGCTGCGTACGGTAGAGTGCCTGGATCTGGCTCTTCTCGTCGACAGACAGCACGATGGCGTGGGCTGGCGGGTCGACATAGAGGCCGACGACGTCACGCAGCTTGTCGACGAACTGTGGATCGTTGGACAGCTTGAACTGCCGCCAGCGGTGCGGCTGAAGGCCGTGCGCCTTCCAGATGCGGCGTACCGCGCTGGCGCTGATGCCGGCGGCTTCGGCCATCATATCGGCGGTCCAGTGCGTGGTTTCGCCAAGTGGGTCCTGCAACGTCAGCGCCGCCACGCGCTCCGCCACTTCGGGACTGAGAGGCGGAATGCGCGATGGCCGCGTCTTGTCGCGCAACAGTCCTTCGAAGCCTGCCGCGGCGAAGCGCTCCTGCCAGCGCCACACGCAGGTCTTCGACTTGCCGGTCTGCCGCATGATCTCGACGGTACCGGCGCTGTCGGCACTCAGTAGCATGATCTCGGCGCGCCAGACGTGCTTCTGCGGCGCATTGCGGTCTTTGACGACAGCCATCAGTCGCTAGCGATCGGTCGGCGAAACGGTGAAGGATATTCCTGTGCGCATGCGCCAGACTCGCATGCGCTTTCGCCAAAGGGAATCCAAGCCGGACTCTTATGTTAGGCCGATACCACTAGCCGATCGGGCCGCCACGACCTTCGGTCGGGCTGGGATCGTTCTCGAGCAGGATCGGCTTGCCATGCGGCGTCGCATGCGCGGCGCGTTCCCAGGCGGCAGCGAGCGCATCGACGTCGCCCTTGCCGGCAACGCCTTTTGCCGACAGCAAATTTTCCAGCGCCGCCAGCCAGTGCTCGTAATAATCGTGGCCATCGCTTGCGGCACCAGGCTGCTTGACCTCGGCGGACAAGGCGTCCGCCCATTCGCTCCAGGAGAACAGGCCGCTGTCGTGCAGTGCGACCGTCATGGCGAAGGCTTCCGCCTGCCACGGCTCGGCGAATACCGGCGCATCCGCCGGCAGCGTGGCGGTGGCTGACTTCGCCTCACGCCGGCTCAAGATAGCTCTCCCAGGCATCGATCGACACGGTCAGCATCGGGTCGGCGCCCTCGCCCCAAATCTCGGCGCCGTCAAAAACCACCGTATAGACCCATTGCGGGTTTTCGCCTTGGCCATGTGCATTGGTGTCAGGGAAGACAAAACCAGCGCGCACCGCCTCGATGGCGCCTTGCTTGCCGCGTGCGTAGCGTGGCAACCTTGTGTGGCCGGTCGGATGGAAATTCTTCGTGCGCACCATATCGCCTGCCTTGAACCGGGCCGGCGCGGCGATCGGCCGGTCGCATGGGCCGCCCTTGGCCAACACTGCCGGCACGTTTTCGGCCTTCAGCACCCGCTTTGGCGTCGCGGCAGGGTCGACCGCCTTGCTCGCGGCCAGATCGCGGTCGCTGACAAAACCATGTCGCTTCAGCAAGGTTTCGAGCGCCTTGATCCAGATCTCGTAGTAGCTGGAGCCATAATAGTCGGCGGGATCCAGCAATTCCCGCGCATGCCGGCTCTCGTCGATGGTCCAGGCGCCCATGGCGCCCGCGCACAAGGTCACTCCAAGCGCCCGCCTTTCCCAGGCGGCATGGAAACAGGGCTCGTCCTTTTCGGGTGCGACCGGCCCGAACCCCATCTGCCCGCCGAGATCCTGCGGCCCGTTCATGCCGGCTCCCGCGCCAGTCCGGTGCCGATCATCGCGTCGCGCGTCACCAGATCCGCCAGCCGCTCCTCGCTCCAGCTGTCGGTGCCCTTCGGCCGCATCGGCACGACCAGGTAACGCAGCTCGGCGGTAGAATCCCACACCCGGATCTTTGTCGTTGCCGGCAAGGTCAGCCCGAATTCCCCGAGCACGCCGCGCGGATCGATGACCGCGCGCGAACGATAGGGCGGCGCCTTGTACCAGACCGGCGGCAGGCCGAGCACCGACCACGGGTAGCAGGAGCACAGCGTGCAGACGACGAGGTTGTGCGTGTCCGCCGTGTTGAACACGGCCTGCATGTGCTCGCCCTGCCGTCCGGTGTAGCCGAGCGAGCCGATCGCCGCCGTCGCGTCGCGTTTCAGCAAAACGGCAAAGTCCGGCTCGACCCACGCCTTCGCCACCACCTTGGCGCCGTTACGCGGACCGATCTTTGTCTCGTAGGTGTCGACGATCACGTCGATCGCGGCCGGATCGATCAGCCCTTTCTGGGTGAGGATCGTCTCCAGTGCGCGCACCCGGGCGGCAAAAGGATCAAGTTCGTTGTCGTGATTATGATCGTGGGACATGGCCGTAAATTACGGCTGCAAGCGTTCCACCGCAAGCGCCGCGGTTTGGGCCAGCCCGTCGGCTTCTATTCGGCCGCCGCCTTGTGCGGCTCGCCCTGCAACGCTTCTCCGTTCTCGAACAGCAACGGCTGGTCGACGGCCTCGACAGATGGCTGCTCGTGCCGGCGCTTTGGCCTACAGCCCGACAAGCCAGCCCGAAAAATGCTCCATGTAGACATAGATGACCGGCGTGACGAACAGCGTCAGCGCTTGGGAAGCGACGAGGCCGCCGACCACCGCCACGCCGAGCGGCTGGCGCAGTTCGGCGCTGGCGCCGGTGCCGAGCGCGATCGGGATCGTGCCCATCAGTGCCGCCAGCGTCGTCATCATGATCGGCCGGAAGCGCATCAGGCAGGCCTTGTGAATGGACTCGAGCGGCGACATCCCCTCGCGCCTGAGTTCGAGCGCGACGTCGATCATCATGATGCCGTTCTTCTTGACGATGCCGATCAGCATCAGGATACCGATGACCGCGATCACCGACAGGTCCATCCCCGCAAGCCGCAGTGCAACAAGCGCGCCGAGCACCGCCGACGGCAGTCCAGTCAGGATGGTGAGCGGATGGATAAAACTCTCGTAGAGGATGCCGAGGACGATATAGATGGTCAGGATCGCGCCGGCGATCAGCAGGCCCTGGTTCGCAAGCGAATCCTGAAAAGTTTTCGCCGTGCCCGAAAAAGTGGCCGAGATCGTCGCTGGCATGCCGATCTTCTCCTTCAGCGCATCGATGCGGCTCACGCTGTCGCCGAGCGCGACGCCCTGCGGCAGGTTGTAGGAAATGGTCACCGCCGGAAGCTGGCCGAGCTGATTGACGGTCAAGGCGCCGGCGGTCCGATCGACGCGGGCAAAGGCGCCGAGCGGCACCAGGCTGCCGCTGGCCGTCCTTACCTTGATCGCCAGCATCCTTTCTGGCGACCACTCGATCCTCGGGTCGAGCTCCATGATCACCTCGTAGCTGTCGGCCGAACCGAAGATGGTCGAGACCTGCTCGGTGCCGAAACCGCCATAGAGGCTGGAGCGCAACGTATCG
Source organism: Mesorhizobium sp. WSM4850 (assembly GCF_055811735.1). NCBI lineage: Bacteria > Pseudomonadati > Pseudomonadota > Alphaproteobacteria > Hyphomicrobiales > Phyllobacteriaceae > Mesorhizobium > Mesorhizobium sp. WSM4850. The sequence continues at coordinate 12,328 of NZ_JBVVPV010000010.1, forward strand.
GTGTCGACGCCGAGCGTCGCCGCCTTGTCGCGGTCGACCACCAGCGACGCCTGCAGGGCGTTGTTCTGCAAGTCATTGGTGACGTCGGTGAAGGCGCTACGGTCGGCGGCCATCGCGTCGGTGAGCTTCTGCGCCCAGTTGTCCGCCGCGCCGATGTCGAGGCCCTGCACGACGAGTTGATAGGCGCTGGCCGAAGCGCGCGCGCCGAGCCGCAGGTTCTGCACCGGCTGCATGAAGGTCTCGATGCCGGGGACATTGGCCAGCTGCCGCCGCAGATCCGAGAGCACCTTGTCGATATCGGGGCGCTGGTCCTTGTCCTTCAATTGCACATAGAGCCGGCCCTGGTTGAGTGCGTTGTCGCCGCTGCCCACCGACCACCCGACATGCGAGACATAGGGTGAATGGGTAAAGACATCAGCCACTTGCCCCTGCAGCTTCATCATGGCGTCGAACGAGATGTCCTGGCGCGCGGTGGTCGTCACCGAAATCTGGCCGATATCCTCCTGCGGAAAGAAGCCCTTCGGCGAGGTCTGGATCAGCCAGGCCGACAGTGCGGCCGTCCCAATGAAGACGAGAAGAACCAGGAACCTGTGCCGCAGGCAAACTGTCAGCAGCCAGTCATAACCCCGCATGAAGAAATTGTGCCTGTGACCTTCGCCCTGCGCTGCTTCGCGCTCAGCCCTCGAAACCGACAAGAGCAGCGAGCACAGCATCGGCGTCAGCGTCAGCGACACGAACATCGAGGCCAGGATGGCGACCGTCACCACCACCGCGAATTCGTTGAAGATGCGCCCGATCACGCCGCCCATCAAAAGCACGGGGATGAACACAGCGACCAGCGAGATCGAGATCGAAATAATGGTGAAGCCGATTTCGCGCGCCCCCTTGAGCGCCGCGTCGAAGGCCGAGAGTCCCTCCTCCTCCATGTGGCGAAAAATGTTCTCCAGCATGACGATCGCGTCGTCGACGACAAGGCCGACCGCCAGCGTCAGCCCCATCAGCGAGATGTTGTCGATGGAAAAGCCGAACAGGAACATGGCGCCAAGCGTGGCGATCAGCGAGATCGGCACCGCCACCGCCGGGATGATCGTCGCCGTTACCCGGCGCAGGAACAGGAAAATCACCATCACCACCAGCGCGATGGTGAGCAGCAGCGTGAACTGCATGTCGTCGACCGCCTCGCGGATCGACGTCGAGCGGTCGTTGAGCAACCGGATGCTGGCCGCCGCCGGCATCTGATCCTGGAAGGACGGCAGCATCGCCTTGACGCGGTCGACGACGTCGACGGTGTTGGCATCGGGCTGACGCTGCACCGCCATGATGATCGCGCGGGTGCCGTCGTACCAGCTTGCCGTCGTCGTGGTCTCGACGGAATCGATGACGCGGGTGACCTCGCCGAGCCGCACCGGACGGCCGTTCCTGGTGGCAATGATGATGTTGGAAAATCCCGCCGCGTTGTTCAGTTGGGTATTGGCGGTGATGGTCAGCTGCTGCTTTTCGTTCTGCAGCACGCCGAGCGGCGTGTTGCTGTTGGCCGAGGCGATCGCCGTCTGCAGCTGGTCGATCGAAATGCCTCGTGCGGCGAGTGCCGTCGGATCGATCTGGACGCGCACCGCGTATTTCTGCTGGCCGAAGATCGAGACCTGCGCCACGCCTTCGATCGTCGACAGCGACGGCGAGATCACATTCTCGGCAAAAGCATCGAGATCGGTCAGCGGAACCGTGTCGCTGACCAGCGACATCAGCAGGATCGGCGCATCGGCCGGATTGACCTTGCGGTAGCTCGGCGGGCTGGTCATCTCGGGCGGCAATTGCCGCTGCGTTCGCGCGATCGCCGCCTGCACGTCGGCGGCGGCCGCATCGATATCGCGGTTAAGCACGAACTGGATGGCAATCGAGGTCGAGCCGAGCGCGTTGGTGGTCGAGATCGAATCGATGCCGGCGATGGTGGTGAACTGCTTGATCAGCGGCGTTGCCACCGAGGTCGCCATGGTTTCCGGCGAGGCGCCGGGCAGCGAGGCCGAGACATTGACCACCGGAAACTCGGCGCTCGGCAGAGCGGCCACCGGCAGGAACCTGTAAGCGAACAGCCCGCCCAGCACGAGCGCAAACGACATGAGCAGGGTGGCGACAGGTCTGCGGATGCAGAATTCGGAGATCACGGCCGCGTCCCGCCCGCCTTGCCAGCCTCGGCAACCCTGGGAGGCGCCCGATCAACGGCATCGCCTTCGCGGACCCGCGCGCCGTCCTTCAGCTTTGCCTGGCCCTCGACGACGACATTTTCGCCGCTTTTCAGCCCCTCGCCGATAGCGCTGTTGTCGCCTTCGGTCAGTGCGACCTGCACGGGCCGCACCTCCACCGTGTTGTCGGGCTTGATCACATAGACGAACGGCCCCTTCTGGCTTGGCTGGACCGCAACCGTGGGAACCGAGGTCATTTGCGGCATGATGCCGGCATCGAGCACGACATTGACATACTGGCCCGGCCACAGCGAAAGATCGGGGTTGGGCACGCTGGCCCGCGCAGCAATCGTGCCGGAGGCGGTGTCGACGCTGGAATCGACGAAATCGAGGGTCCCCTTGCCGATCGGTGTCGGGTGGCCGTCCCTGGTCAGCGTGACTGCGCCTTGCCCTGGCGCCGCCAGCGCCTTGTGCAAAAGGGCAAGATCGCTTTCCGGAAGATTGAAGTTCACCAGCAGCGGGTCCATCTGGGTGATGGTCACCAGCGGGGTCGACGTGCTGCTGCCGCTGTTGGTGGTGACGAGATCGCCGATCGCGACGCTGACCGCACCCAGCCTGCCGGAAATCGGCGCCGTGATCGTGGCAAAGTCGAGTTGGACCTCGTCCGCTTCGAGCGTTGCTCTGTCGGCATCGACCGTGGCCGCAGCGGACTTCTGCGCGGCGATCGCCTGGTCATAGGTCTGCTGCGTGCCGGCCTGCCTGGCGACAAGAGCCTTGGCACGCTCAAGATCGGCCGTCGCACTGGCAAGCAGCGCCTGGTCCTTGGCGAGCGTCGCCTGGTCACGGGCCAGTTGCGCCTTCAGCGCGCGGTCGTCCAGCGAGAACAGAAGGTCGCCGGCCTTCACCATCTGCCCGTCCTTGACGGCGATCGATGTGATCTGGCTCGAGATCCGCGCATTCACGCTGACCACGGCGGGCGAGGATACAAAGCCGATAGCGTAGCGCCGGATCGGGAAATCGGCCGTCGAAGCGGTGGCGGCAACCACCGCGGTCGCACGTGCGGCATTCGCGGCGGCCGCCGGTTTGTCAGGCGCCTGACCCGCTGACAGCATCTGCCGGGCCTTGTCCGTTGCCGCGGGCGAAAGACCGAGCCCAGCCGCGACAAGGCAGGCGACCGCAAGCATCGCAAGCACGATCTTTCCAGGCATCGTCAAAGACCTTCCCTCCGACACGCCGTGGTTCGGTGGTCATGTCTGGGTATAACTCGCAGCCTCGTGCCGCGGTTTCACCAAATAGATAGAAGGTGCCGAGGGCAAAAAAGGGCCAAAACCCGGGATTACGAAGATTTAATGTGCATTGCACAGTAAAACGGCAGCTACCGCAGCATCGGCCACAACGTCGCTGCCAGCAGCACGCCCATTGCGATGTTGAACCATTTCAGCCGCACCGGGTCCGACAGAAAACCGCGCAGCGCCGTGCCGAAACCTGCCCACACCGAAACGCTCGGCAGGTTGACGACGGTGAAGGCTATCGAAACCAGCGCCACCGACAGAAACGGATGCTCCGGAACGGCATAGACGGCCATGGCGGTGATCGCCATCACCCACGCCTTGGGATTGACCCACTGGAACGCTGCCGCATCGATGAAGCGCATCGGTCGCGCCTTGGTCTCGCCCTTGCTGCTGAGCGAACGCGACATGGCGATCTTCCAGGCGAGATAGAGCAGATAAACGCCGCCAGCGATCTTCAATGCGGTGTGGAGAACCGGAAACGCAGTCAGCACCGCGCCAAGACCAAAGCCGACGGCAAGCAACAGCACGAGGAAGCCGATGCTGATGCCCAGCATGTGCGGAATGGTTTTGGCAAAACCGAAATTCACGCCGGAAGCCAGAAGCATGAAGTTGTTCGGACCCGGTGTGATCGAAGTCACGAAGGCATAGACCAGCAGGGCAAGGAACGCATCGAGGGTCATTGGCTTCTCCCAAGCAGGTCAGCAATATTGTCCTTTTACTTCAGACGCACAAAGGCCAGCTTACGGCGGCAGCCGGGCCAGAAGGTCAGGATCAAGCCGACAGAACAAATACAGGCGGTGCCAGAGCACTGGACCCAAAGCGCCGGATGATCACATCCCTTGCGGGCCGCGATTCATCGCCGCCACGCCGGTGCGGCAGATCTCGACCAGGCCGAGCGGCTTCATGATGGCGATGAACTGGTCGATCTTGGAGCCCTTGCCGGTGATCTCGAAAATGAAATGCTCGGTGTTGGCGTCGATGACGCTGGCGCGGAAGGCATCGGCCAGCCTCAGCGCCTCGACGCGGCCCTCGCCGGTGCCGGCCACTTTCACCAGCGCGAGTTCCCGCTCCAGCGGCCGTTCCTGGCCGAGCTCGTGCGAGCGCACGGTGAGGTCGACGACACGGTGCACCGGCACGATGCGCTCGAGTTGGTGCTTGATCTGCTCCAGCACATGCGGCGTGCCGCGCGTCACGATGGTGATGCGTGACAGATGCTTCTCGTGCTCGGTTTCGGAAACGGTCAGGCTCTCGATATTGTAGCCGCGTCCGGAAAACAGGCCGATGACCCGGGCAAGCACGCCCGGCTCATTGTCGACCAGCACGGAAAGCGTGTGGATTTCCGGTCTTTCCGTCTCCTTGGCGATGAAGTAGGCGGAACCGGTGGGTTGAAGGTGCTGTGCGTTCATGACATGAATCTCGTTTTCAACTTTGAGCTGTTTTTCTGTTTCCGCACGGCTTCTTCCGACAGCCCTGCCTCGGCTCGGGCGTTAGGGGTTACACCAGTTCCCTGCCCTTGGCGTCGATGGCGTTGGCCACCGCCTCGTCGGTCGCCTCGTCCGGCAGCAGCATCTCGTTATGCGCCTTGCCCGACGGGATCATCGGGAAGCAGTTGGCAAGCGTGGCGACCCGGCAGTCGAAGATCACCGGCTTCTTCACCGAGATCATCTCCTTGATGGCGTCGTCCAGTTCGTCCGGCTTCTCGCAGCGGATGCCATGGCCGCCATAGGCTTCGGCGAGCTTGACGAAATCCGGCATCGCTTCGGTGTAGGAATGCGACAGCCGGTTGCCGTGCAGAAGCTGCTGCCACTGCCGCACCATGCCCATATACTGATTGTTGAGGATGAAGATCTTGATCGGCGCCTCGTGCTGCACCGCGGCGCTCATCTCCTGCATCGTCATCTGCACCGAGGCGTCGCCGGCAATGTCGATGACCAGCGCATCCGGGTGCGCAATCTGCACGCCGAGCGCCGCCGGCAGGCCGTAGCCCATCGTGCCGAGCCCGCCGGAGGTCATCCAGCGGTTCGGCTTCTCGAAATGATAGTGCTGCGCCGCCCACATCTGGTGCTGGCCGACCTCGGTGGTGATGTAGGTGTCCATGTCCTTGGTCAGCGCATAGAGCCGTTGGACGGCATATTGCGGCATGATGACGTCGTGGTTCATCTTGTAGGCAAGCGAATCCCGTGCCCGCCATTTCGCGATCTGCTCCCACCACGGGTGCAGCGCCTTCTTGTCGGCCCTGGCGGTGGCCCGCCACAGCCGCACCAGATCCTCCAGAACCCGGCCGACATCGCCGATAATGGGCACATCGGTGTGGACGTTCTTGTTGATCGACGACGGATCGATGTCGATATGGATCTTTTTCGAATTCGGCGAGAACGCGCTGAGCCGGCCGGTGATGCGGTCGTCGAAGCGCGCGCCGATGCAGACCATGACGTCGCAATCATGCATCGCCATGTTTGCTTCATAGGTGCCGTGCATGCCGAGCATGCCCATCCAGTTCTTGCCCGAAGCCGGATAGGCGCCAAGGCCCATCAGCGTCGAGGTTATCGGGAAGCCGGTCAGGTCGACCAGTTCGCGCAGCAAATGGCTGGCTTCCGGGCCGGAATTGATGACACCGCCGCCGGTATAGAGGATCGGCCTTTTCGCGTTGGCCATCAGCTCGACCGCCGCCTTGATCTTGTCCAGGTCGCCCTGGACCTTGGGCTGATAGCTCGTGCGCGGCGCCGTCTGCGGCGGCACATAGGTGCCCTTGGCGAACTGCACGTCCTTCGGGATATCGACGACGACCGGACCGGGGCGTCCTGTCGTCGCGACGTGAAAGGCCTCATGGATGATCGCCGCGAGCTCGTTGACATCCTTCACCAGCCAATTGTGCTTGGTGCAGGGCCGCGTGATGCCGATCGTGTCGCACTCCTGGAACGCATCCGAGCCGATCAGCGAGGTCGGCACCTGACCGGTCAGGCAGACCAGCGGGATCGAATCCATCAGCGCATCCTGCAGCGGCGTGACCGCGTTGGTGGCGCCCGGCCCCGATGTCACCAGCATGACGCCGGCCTTGCCGGTCGACCGCGCATAGCCCTCCGCCGCATGACCGGCACCCTGCTCGTGACGGACGAGGATGTGCTCGACCTCGTCCTGTTGGAAGATTTCATCATAGATCGGGAGAACTGCGCCGCCCGGATAGCCGAAGACATGCTTGACGCCGTTGTCCTTCAGCGCCTGCACCACCATTTCGGCTCCGGTCATTTCGCGCCGTTCGTTCTGTCCACTGCTCATCGGTCTGGTCCCGTATTGTCCGCCATCGGGCGATTGCTGGTCGTTTAGTCGTGTTTCGGGCAATAAAAAAGGCCCCCGAGGGAGCCTGTGTCTTGCGCATGGGGGGTTTTCGCCCGGCGGTTACACCGCCTTGCCCACACGCTTTCCTACTACGAGAATGAGTGCCGTTTTCATGGTGGCGGACAATAGAATTGGTTTTGCGCCGCTGTCAACGGCGAATATGAAAGACGCCAGACGGTTCGGGCCAGGCAGCCCGGTTGCACCCATCGCCTCGAACCACCGTTCCGCATGATCGCCGGCAGGATCAGTGTCCGCGATCATCCAGATAAGCCATTGAAACCGCGCCAAACTATTTGACGACGTGACGCGGCACGCCGTTTGCCGCGATACTCCGGTCGACCGGCCTGGGAGGGGCCGGCAAGCCGCGATGACAACCAGCACTTCACGGGAGGAAGTTTGATGCTCGACAAGGCCCCAGCCAAGAAACTATCCGACGTGCTCGACCAATTCAGCGCAGCGCTCGCCGCCGGCGACATCGACCGATCGGTCGGGTGCTTTCAGGAAGACTGCTACTGGCGCGACCTGGTGACCTTCACCTGGAACATCAAGACCATGGAAGGTCGCGACCAGGTCCGCGATATGCTGATGAGCCAGTTGGCGACGATAAAGCCATCGAACTGGGCGCTTGCGAAAGGCGAAGATGCCACGGAGAGCGATGGGCTGCTCGACGGCTGGATCAGTTTCGAAACGGAGGTTGCGCGCGGCTTCGGCCATATCAGGCTGAGGAACGGCAAGATCTGGACGCTGCTCACCACCATGGTCGAGCTGAAGGACCATGAGGAACCCGCCGGCTTCGCCCGGCCGATGGGTGCCAAGCACGGTCACGGCAAAAACCGGCCAACCTGGAAGGAGGAGCGCGAGAAGGAAGCCGCCGAACTCGGCTTTGTCAATCAGCCCAACACGCTGATCATCGGCGGCGGCCAGGGCGGCATCGCGCTCGGTGCCCGGCTGAGGCAGCTCGGCGTGCCGACCATTATCGTCGAGAAGAACGAGCGTGCCGGCGATTCATGGCGCAAGCGTTACAAGTCGCTCTGCCTGCACGATCCGGTCTGGTATGACCATTTGCCCTATATCGACTTTCCTCGGAACTGGCCGGTCTTCTCGCCCAAGGACAAGATCGGCGACTGGCTGGAAATGTACACCAAGGTCATGGAGCTGAACTATTGGTCCTCCACGCAGGCCAAGAGCGCCACCTATGACGATCAGAAGAAGGAATGGACGGTCGTCGTCCGTCGCGACGGCAAGGACATCACGCTGAAGCCGAAGCAGCTGGTGCTGGCCACCGGCATGTCGGGCCGGCCCAACATCCCGCAGTTCAAAGGCATGGAGAATTTCAAGGGCGATCAGCACCATTCCTCGAAACATCCCGGTCCAGACAGCTACGCTGGCAAGAAAGTCGTCGTCATCGGGTCGAACAATTCCGCGCATGATATCTGCGCCGCACTCTGGGAAGCCGGCGTCGACGTCACCATGGTGCAGCGATCGACCACGCACATCGTCAGATCCGACACGCTGATGGATATCGGGCTCGGAGCGCTCTATTCGGAGCAGGCCGTGCAAAACGGCATGACCACGGCCAAGGCCGATCTCATCTTCGCCTCGCTGCCCTACAAGATCCTGCACGAATTCCAGATCCCGCTCTACGAGAAGATGAAGGAGCGTGATGCAGCCTTCTACGAGGGCCTGGAAAGAGCTGGCTTCATGCTCGACTGGGGCGACGACGGTTCGGGCCTGTTCATGAAATATCTCAGGCGCGGTTCCGGCTACTATATCGATATCGGCGCCTCCCAGCTGATCATCGACGGCGCCATCAAGCTGAAGAGCGGCGTCGACGTGACCGAGATCAAGGAACATTCGGTCCTGCTCAGCGACGGCACCGAGCTGCCGGCCGATGTCGTCGTCTATGCCACCGGCTACGGTTCGATGAACGGCTGGGCGGCAGAGCTGATCTCGAAAGAGGTCGCCGACAAAGTCGGGAAATGCTGGGGGCTCGGCTCGAACACCACCAAGGATCCCGGTCCCTGGGAGGGCGAGCAGCGCAACATGTGGAAGCCGACGCAACAGGAAGCGCTCTGGTTCCACGGCGGCAATCTGCACCAGTCACGCCACTATTCGCAGTTCCTGTCGCTGCAGTTGAAAGCGCGGCACGAGGGCATCGCGACGCCGGTCTACGGGCTGCAGCAGGTCCATCACACAGGATAGACGATCGAGGCTGTCGCCGGGACTCGCCGCCGGTCGGTTCAATTTTCGCGACCGGCTTAATGGTCCCTACACCATCCGACCTCACCCCCCCTTAACCGCGTCGGCGTAAGGTCGATCGCCTTGGGGAAAATGGAAAAGGGAAATGGGGAACAGCCTGTCCATGTTCGTCGACCGCGACGCCTCCGTTGGAGAGCCGACATTGCAGGAGCGCCGCAAGGCGGAGCAGAGCGACAAGCGCGTTCTGGGCAATGTCGTCCAGTGCGACGGCGCGCGCGCCACCATCAGCGCCCATGCCGCCGATATCCTAGGCACGGTCACCGGCCATTGGAGCGTCGGCAAGATGATCTCCATCAACCTTGGCAACACGCGAACCGTCGGGCTGGTCTACGCGGTCGGCAAGTCGGATCGCGCCTGGCACGATGAGGGCCAGAACCCGATCGAGGTCAGTATCGAGCTCATCGGCGAGGTGCGCGACGGCGCCGAGCCCGGCGCCAAACCGGTTTTCGACCGCGGTATCACCACCTATCCACATATCGGCGCCATTGCCCACCGCATCCGCAGCCGCGACCTGCAGGCGGTCTATGACCTGGCCGGGCGTCACTCGATCACCATCGGCACGCTGTCACAGGATGAGGAGATCGACGCCAACATCGCTATCGACGACACGCTGGCGCGCCATTTCGCCATTGTCGGCACCACCGGCGTCGGCAAATCCACCGCCGTCTCGCTGCTTTTGCGCAAGTCGATCGCCGCTCGACCCGACCTGCGCGTTCTCATCCTCGATCCGCACAACGAGTTCGCCGCGTCCTTGCCAGAGCACTGCGTCAGGGTCGATTCGGCGACGCTGGACCTGCCCTTCTGGATGTTCAAGCTCGAGGAGTTTGCCGAAGTGCTGTTTCGCGGTCGAGAGATCGTGCCGGAAGAGGTGGACGCCTTGCGCGATCTTATTCCCGCGGCCAAAAACCTTTATCGCAACCCGAATTCGGGCACGTATCTCAGGCGCGGCAGCGATGCGCTGACCGCGGACACGCCGGTGCCCTATCGCATTGTCGATCTCATCAAGCAGATCGACGAGCGCATGGGACTGCTGGAAAGCAAGAACGACCGCCCCACCCTCAAATCGCTGAAGACGCGCATCGAATCGGCAGCCTCCGATCCGCGCTACCGCTTCATGTTCAACTCGCGGCTGATCGAGGACACCATCCACGAGACGATCGGCAACATCTTCCGCGTGCCGCATCACGGCCGCCCGGTGACCTGCTTCGAGATGGCAGGCATGCCTTCGGAAGTGGTCAATTCCGTCTGCTCGGTGCTGGCGCGTCTGGCCTTCGACCTGGCGCTGTGGAGCGAAGGCCGGCTGCGGCTGCTTTTGCTGTGCGAGGAAGCGCACCGCTACATGCCGGCCGATCCGCGCCTTGGTTTCGCGCCGACCCGGCACGCGCTGTCGCGCATCGCCAAGGAAGGCCGCAAATATGGTTGTTATCTCGGCATCGTCACACAGCGCCCGGGCGAACTCGACCCCACCATCCTGTCGCAGTGCTCGACCTTTTTTGCGATGCGGCTCGCCAACGAGCAGGACCAGGCGATCATCCGCTCGGCGATCGCCGATTCCTCGGCCTCGACACTGGCATTCCTGTCTTCGATGGGCCAGCGCGAAGCCATCGCCTTTGGTGAAGGCGTGGCGACGACCATGCGAATGAAATTCGAAAAACTCTCCGAGGGCCTGATCCCGGGCACGGCCAAGCGCGAGGAAGCCTTGCCGTCTAAGCTTGGCGATGATGTCGATCTGGTGGCGATCGTCGAAAGGCTTCGCAACGTGCCAAAACCGCAGCAGGCGATGGCCTTCGCCGAAGTCGTGGATTCGAGCCGGCAGGCCGGCGATCCCGACTATCGCAAGCCGCCCGCCCCGACTGTCGCACGCGCCCAGCCGGACGACGATTTCGACATGCGTTATGGCCTGAAACCCGCAACCTTCGGCCTGCGCTCGCAGAACGATTGAGCCGGGCGGCTTTAGCCTGTGAGGCTAAGGCGCTTCCAAAGTTAAAACTATGTCACCCTAGGAAACCAGGGCAAATCCCGGAAGGGAATTCATCAGGCCGGATCGAATGACGTGGCTTTCGAGAACCCGGCGCGGAGTGGACATTTGAGTCCATGAGCACCGGAAGTCGAGAAAGCTGCGTCAGTCGGCCGGCCTCATGAATTCTTCTCCGGGATTTCAGGCGCAGACGCGGTTGCGGCCTTGCCTCTTGGCTTCGTAGAGCTGGCGGTCGGCGCGGCGATAGAACTCTTCGGCGGTTTCCTTGCGGTCCCAGATGGCAAGGCCGACGCTGGTGGTGATCTTCAGCCGGACATTGCCCGATAGTATCGACATGTTGGCGATCGCCTTGCGGATGCGCTCGGCGAACCTGGACAGCAGTTCGGCATCCATGTTGGGCGTGACCACCGCGAACTCCTCACCACCCAGGCGCGCCACCACGTCGTGATAACGCGTCATGTCCTTGAGACAATTGGCGACCGCCCGCAACACCTGGTCGCCGACGTCATGGCCGTGGGTATCGTTGACCTGCTTGAAATGGTCGAGATCAAGGATCATCAGCCCGACCGGCTTGTCGATGCGACGGAATTCCTCGAGATATTCCTTCAGTGCATCGTCGAAATAACGCCGGTTCTGCATGCCGGTCAGGCCGTCGGTCAGCGCCGCATGCTCCAGCGTTTCCGAACGGGCGCTGAGCGAAACCGTCATGGCGCGCAGCTTCCCTTCTTCCGTCGCCTGCTTGCGGATCAGCGGGTAGATGAAGAAAATGCCAAAGAACAGGGCAGTCGCCAAAAGGACGCCGGTCCCAAACAACAGCTTGTTGAGATAAGTGGTCTTCTCAATCGCGGCAGGCGTAGTGATCTCCGCCGCGAGCGCCTGCAGAAGCCCATAGGCGTGAAGCGTCACCAGGCCGGCGGCCAGGATCACGAAGATGAAGACGAAAAAGGCTGATTCCGCCTTGTGAAAACGCATCTGCTCCCCGTTGCAAAACCCCAAAGACGTTATGGCATCGACGGCCTTACGGAGGGTTAATTGGGACAACTTCAACGGGAGGTCTTCCCTTAAGTCAACTTTTCAGGTTGCATTCGAAAAGATATCCAAGATCGTGGATTCCACACGATCACCAGGGCGCGATCTCAGCCATTCCGGACCCAACTGATGCCTGAACCAGGTCGCCTGGCGCTTGGCATACTGTCGCGTCGCGATCTTCGCGCGCTCGATCGCTTCGGGAAAACTCAGCTCGCCGGCCATTGCGGCCTGGAGTTCGCGAACGCCGATGGCTTTCATCGCAGGCAAGTCGGGATCGAGGCCAAGATCGGTGATCTGCGTGACCTCGTCGAGGGCGCCCTTCTCCAGCATGCGGTCGAACCGCGCCTCGATCCGCTCCACCAGCTCCGCTCGGTCCGGCTCGATCACAAAGAAGCGCGTGCTGGCTCTGTCGATCAGTGGACGGCCGCGCGCCGCCTGCCATTCCAGGATGGAACGGCCCGATGCGTCGAGCACCTCCAGCGCCCGCACGATGCGCTGGCCGTCGGTCGGCTTCAGCATCATGCCGGCTGCAGAATCCCTGCGCAGCAGGATACGGTGCAGCTTGGCTGCGCCCTGCTCCTGGAGTTCGTAGCGCCAGCGATCACGGATCGACTGCGGAATGTCGGGCATTTCCGAAATGCCCTCCGCAAGCGCCCGGAAATAAAGCCCGGTGCCGCCGACGAAAATCACCGGCCGTTCGAAGAACGTGCCGACCGGACGTTCGACGAACGCGCCGTCGTCGATGAGATTCATCACGTCGCGCAGCCAGGCGCCAGTGGAATAGGCGGTGGAGGGATGGACATGTCCGTAGAGGAAATGCGAGACGCGAGCGAGTTCGGCAGCAGTCGGCCGCGCCGTCAGCACGTCGAGCACCGAATAGACCTGCATCGAATCGGTATTGACGATGACGCCGCCGTTGCGCTCGGCGAGGGCGAGCGCAAGGGCGGACTTGCCGCTGGCGGTCGGCCCGGCTATCAGGATCGCGTTCTTAACGCGGCCCTCGCCCGCCTGCCCGCCGGAATTTTTTATGCCGCTGATCGCCACGCTTGTATCCCATCCCGCCGGTCGCGCATTGTCGCCGGCGCTTGCGAATATGGCGTCGCGGTCGGTCGGCGCAAGCACTGTTCGCTGGCTGGCCGAAGGCATCGCCTGTGAATTCGCCCTGCCCGAGACGGCCGAAGCCGCTGAAACGACCGCCAGCCTGCGCGCCGTGCTTGCACCCGAACCGGTTGACGTGATCGTTCAGCGGCCCGAGGGCAGGCGAAAGAAAATCCTTATCGCCGATATGGATTCGACTGTTATCGACCAGGAGTGCATCGACGAACTCGCCGACGAGATCGGCGTCAAGGATTACGTCGCCGCCATCACGGCGCGATCGATGAATGGCGAGATCGCTTTCGAGCCGGCCTTGCGCGAGCGGGTGGCGCTGCTGAAAGGCCTCGACACTGCCGTGGTCGACCGCATCATCGCCAATCGCCTGACGCTGGCTTCCGGTGGCCGCGCGCTTGTCCAGACCATGCGGGCCAACGGCGCTTGGACTGCACTCGTGTCGGGTGGCTTCAACGTCTTCACCGCACGCATCGGCGCCATGCTCGGCTTTCAGGAGAATCGCGCCAACCGCCTGATCGAGCAGGATGGCCGCTTCACCGGGCTGGTCGCCGAGCCGATCCTGGGGCGTGCCGCCAAGGCCGATGCGCTGCTCGAGATTTCGGCGCGCCTCGGGCTGACGACCGCCGACGCCATTGCTGTCGGCGATGGCGCCAACGACCTCGACATGATCCGCCTTGCCGGCACCGGTGTGGCGCTTCATGCCAAGCATGTCGTGGCGGCGGAGGCAAAATTCCGCATCGACCATGGCGACCTGACCGCGCTTCTCTATCTGCAGGGCTACCGGCGGGAGGAGTTTGTGGAGTGACGCCAATCCGCACCGAGCGCCTGATCCTGCGCAATTGGGAGGATCGCGACCGCGACCTCTTCTACCGCATCAACTCCGACGAGCGCGTCATGGAGTTCTTTCCGTTTCGCCGCGACCGCGCGCAGGCCGACGCCAAGATGGACGAGTTCCGCGCCTGGATTGCCGAGGATGGCTACGGTTTCGCTGCCGCCGAGATAATTGAAACGCGCCAATGCATCGGCTTCGTCGGCCTCCTCGACACCGATCATTTGCCGTTCCTGCCGGCCGGCACCGTCGAGATCGGCTGGCGGCTGGCGCCCGAATTCTGGGGCCATGGCTATGTCACCGAGGCAGCCGAAGCCTGGCTCGCCTATGGCTTCGAAACGCTTGGCCTCGAGGAAATCGTTTCTTTCGCCGTCAGGGATAACAGCCGGTCCACTGCCGTCATGGAACGGCTGGGTATGACCGCCGACCCGACCAGCGATTTCGACCACCCCGGCATTCCGGACAGCCACGCCAGGCTCAAGCGGCATGTGTTCTACAGGCTGACAGCCAAGGATTGGCAGAAAAACCGGCGCTGATCAGTGCCGACCCTGATCAGCGCTTGTCAAACGGAAGCTCGTCGAAGGGCTGCGGCGGTTTTGCGCCGACCCGATCGAGCACTTTCGCGAAATCGTCGCCCGATGCATCACCAGCCCGTCGGCGCAGGAAATCGGCCGCTGTCTCCATGGCTCCAACCTTTGCGACACGGCCGACGCGATCCACTGGTTCAGCGGCACACCATCAGCACGCGCCTCCGGGACTCAGTCCATCCGGATCGTCACAAACCGCAATTCGCCGCTCTTCGACGCCAGCATCAGCAGCGCATTCTTGCGTCCCTGCTCCTTCAACGCAGCAATCCGGTCCATGACATCCTTGGGCGTGGCGACCGATTCCTGCGCGATCTCGGTGATCACCTCGCCGGCCTGGATGCCGCGTTCGGCAGCGGCTGAATCCTTGGCGACTTCAGTGATGACGACGCCGGAGACTTCGGCGGCAATACCGAATTTCGTCCGCGTCTCGTCGTTGAGGTCGCCAACGGTCATGCCGAGCACGGACGCCGTCGAAACGGCAGGCGCCTCGTCGCCGGTGTCCTTGTCGGTATTGCCGTTCTCGCCGCTGGCAAGCTTTTCGCCATCTTCGAGCCGGCCAAGCGTCACCTTCACGGTCTGCTCGACGCCCTTGCGCACGATGACCACGTCGACAGCCTTGCCGACCGTGCTCTCCGCGACGACGCGTGGCAGGTCGCGCATTTCATTGACGTCCCTGCCGTCGAACTTGATGATGACGTCGCCCGCCAGGATGGTGCCGTTGTCGACAGGCCCGCCCTTGATGACGCCGGCGACCAGCGCGCCCTTGGCGGTGGCCATGCCGAGGCTCTCGGCAATGTCGTCCGTCACCGGCTGGATGCGCACACCGAGCCAGCCGCGCCGCGTCTCGCCGAACTGCCGGAGCTGGTCGACCACGCCCAACGCCAGCTGCGAGGGAATGGAAAAGCCGATGCCGATCGAGCCGCCGGACGGCGAAATGATCGCCGTGTTGATGCCGATCACCTCGCCGGCGCTGTTGAACAGCGGCCCGCCGGAATTGCCGCGGTTGATCGCGGCATCGGTCTGGATGAAATCGTCATAGGGGCCGGAATTGATGTCTCGGTTGCGGGCCGAGACGATGCCGACCGTCACGGTGCCGCCGAGGCCGAACGGATTGCCGATCGCCATCACCCAGTCACCGACGCGCATCTTGCTGGAATCGCCGAATTTCACCGCCGTCAGCTTGTGCCCTTTCGGATCGACCTTCAGCACCGCCACGTCGGTCTTGGTGTCGGTACCGACCAGCGTCGCCTTCAGCGTCACGCCGTCGGAGAAATTCACCTCGATGTCGTCGGCATCGGCGATCACGTGGTTATTCGTCACCACGATGCCTTGCTCGGCGTCGACCACGAAGCCTGAGCCCAGCGACTGCACCTTTTGGGAGGGATTGCCCTGTTCGCCGGGACGGTTCTTGAAGAAATCGTCGAAGAAGTCCTGGAAGGGCGAGCCCTCTGGAAGCTGCGGCATCGGCACCGCGCCCGGGCCCTCCGTGCCCTTCACCCTCTGCGAGGTCGATATATTGACCACGGCGCCGAGCAGGCCCTGCGCGAGATCGGCGACCGAAGCCGGGCCGTCGTCGGCGGCCGCGGGCATCACCAGCGACGGGACGGTAGCGGCGCCGATAAGAAGTGCTGCAGCACCCGCGGTCAACGTCCGCCTCGCCGCGCGCAAAAAGCTGTTGGATGTCATCGAGAAGTCTCCCGGTGTCTCTGAGAAGAAAAGCGCTCGCCGAAAACGCTGCGTCGAGCCATGTTGGCAAGAAATACGGCACGTTTGCGGCTATGGCTATCGGCGGAGGATAAATCCTCCGTTATCCCGAAATCATCGTCATCCACCGCGCACCAGCCAGACCAGGCCGACACCAACGGCGATTGCAATCAGTCCGGCGACCCGCAGCGTATTTTCCGGCATCGACAGAACTTCGCCGGCAAGTTTCTTGGCGAGACCGGGAAAGCCGCCATAGACCAGGCCCTCGACACTACAGCGCCGCGCGTCTTTTTGGACGCGCAAAGGACGCTGTAGCACTTTGATTTGGCGCATGATCCTTTCCGAAAATCGATTCCGATTTTCGGGGTCATGCGCGAGAACCAGGCCTATTGCCGCCAGAAAGTCCTGCACCGGCCGTTACTGGCCGGTGCCTGGCTGCGCTGTCGGTGCAGCGGGTGCACGGGGCCCAGCTGCTGGCCCAGGCGCTGCCGGTGCAGCCGGCGCTGCCGGCGTGTCCGCGCCGGCGGGATTGCGGAAGAAGCGGAAGAAGTCCGAATTCGGCGACAGCACCATCGTCGTCCCGGTACTGTTCAGCGCCGTGCCGTAGGCATTCATCGACCGGTAAAAGTCGAAGAAGGCTGGATCGCGCTGGTAGGCGTTCGCGAAGGTGGCGCTGCGTTGAGCTTCACCTTCACCGCGCAGGATTTCAGACTCTCTCCGTGCCTCGGCGACGATCTCCACCACTTCGCGGTCGGCGCGCGCCCTGATGCGCTGCGCCGCCTCGTTGCCGCGCGCCCGCAGCCGCTCGGCTTCGGCCAGACGCTCAGCCTTCATGCGGTCATATGTCTGTTGCGAGACTTCCGCCGTCAAATCGGTCCGGCGAATGCGGACATCCTCGATCTGCAGGCCGAGCGACGTGGCGTCGGGCCTCAGCTGATCGCGCACTTCGCGCATCATCACGGCTCGCTCTTCCGAGAGCGCCGCCTCGAAGTCGCGCAGACCGTAGACACGGCGCAAGGCGGCGTCGAGACGCGTCCTCAAGCGTGCCTCGGCCAGCTCGATCTGGCCGGAAACCGCGGAGCGAAACACGCGCGGATCCGAGATCCGATAGGCGATGAAGGCGTCGACCTCATAAAACTTGCCGCCCGAAACCTGGACGCGGATGTTGTCGAGGTCGAAGCGCAGCACCCTGTTTTCGATCAACTGCACGCTGTCGGCATCGAAGAAGGCGAACGGCGCCTTGAAATAGATGCCCGGCTGGCTCTTGACGTCGACGATCTCGCCGAACCTGAGCACCAGTGCCTGCTGGCGCGCATTGACAACGAAGACCGACGAATAGAGCAGGAACAGGACGACCGCGGCGATGACGGCGATGATGGGAAGACGGTTGGCCATCACTGGTTTCCTCCCAGCACCGGCGCCGGCGCCGGCGCCTTCTGCTGCAATGCCGGCAACGGCAGATAGGGAACGACCCCTGGTCCGCTGCCTTGCTCGATAATGACCTTGCTGGAATCCTTCAGAACCCTCTCCATCGTTTCCAGATAAAGCCGCTGGCGCGTCACATCCGGCGCCTTGGCGTATTCGTCATAGACCGAGATGAAGCGCTGCGCCTCGCCTTCGGCCTCCTGCACGACCCGGTTCTTGTAGCCGGCCGCCTCCTCGCGGATCTGTGCGGCCTCGCCGCGCGCCTGGCCGAGCTTCTGGTTGGAATACTGGTTGGCCTGCTCGACGAACTTGTCCTCGTCCTGTTCGGCGCGCTGCACCTCGTCGAAGGCGTCGGCCACTTCGCGCGGCGGTGCGGCATCCTCGATCGAAATCGCGTTGACGTTCAGGCCGGCCTTGTAGCCGTCCAGCGTCGTCTGGATGATTTCGCGCACGGACGCTGCAATGCCCTCGCGATCATCGCGGAAGATGTCCTGCGCCGGCCGCCGGCCGACCGCTTCACGCATGGCGCTTTCGGCGACCTGGCGCAGCATGCCGTCGGGATCGGACACGTCGAACAGATAGGCCCTCGGATCGGAGACCTGATAGGCCACCGAGAACTGGACGTTGACGATGTTCTGGTCGCCCGAAAGCATCAGCCCTGAACCGTTTCCGGAGGCCGTGCCGCCGCCGATGTTGACGAGTTGTTCGGCAATCACGGCCGTCTCGACCGTCTCGATGGGCCACCAATGGAAATGCAGGCCGGGCTGGGAGAACTCTGCCTTTGGCACGCCGAATCTGAGTTCGACCGCAACCTCGTCGGGCTGCACGGTATAGACCGCCTTGAACGCCCACAGCGCTATAAGCGCTGCCGCGATCAATCCGAACACGGCTGGGCTGGCGCCAGTGCCACCCGGCAAAGCACGCCGCAACCTGTCCTGGCCGCGCCGGATGATGTCTTCGAGATCGGGAGGCGAGCCCTGCGGACCGCTAGGCCCCTTTGGTCCCTGCCCCCAGGGTCCTGGATTGTTGCCGCCGCCCCATGGGCCGCCGCCTCCGCCGCTTTTGTCATTCCAGGGCATAAATGTCCTTTCGCTCCCTCATGCGCCGGCCTGACGACGCAAAATCCGGTGTTGTTCTTCTATAGGGATGCGACGGCGCGCTTTCAACGCGATCGGTCGTCGTCACCGTCCGTTTTGGACCGTCGCGACCCTTTACCGTCTCTCAATGCACGTCGCGGCGTCGCTCGTAAACCGAATAGCGTGTCGCATGACTATCCTTTTCACCGGCCGGAACGTCCTGCGAGCGGCCGATGCGCCACAAATCCGGGTCGATCGGCGGGAAATGCGCGTCGCCGTCGACTGCGGCAAGGACATGGGTGACATGCAAGCGGTCGGCCAGCGGCAGCGCCTGGGCATAGATCTCGCCGCCGCCGATGACGCAGATTTCGTCGGCGCCGGCCATGCAGCGCCCGCGCACCTTCGCCAGGCGGATCGCCTCGTCGAGCGAATGCACGACTTCGACGCCCTCGGCGCGCCAGGCCTTGTCGCGGGTCACCACGATATTGAGCCTGCCCGGCAGAGGCCGGCCGATGCCTTCATAGGTCTTGCGACCCATGATGACAGGTTTGCCCATCGTGTCGGCCTTGAACCGCTTGAGATCGCTGGAAAGCCGCCACGGCAAACCGCCATCGCGCCCGATCACACCGTTTTCGGCGATGGCGACATAGATCGCGACGTCCATCAGCCGCCGCTCCCGCCCGAAGGTACCAGCAGCATTATGTCGATGTCGTGCTCAGGGTAGAAATTCTCTGCCGTCATCTCGAAACGCGTCGGCCCGACTTTCCTGACGTTTTCGCCACAGAACGAGACCAGGTTCTTCGGATCGCCCTTGTCGACGGTCAGCTTGAACTTGCCGATCGAGCCAGTCGCCCAGTTGCCGCCAGTGGTCAGGACATAGGCGATGCGGTTTTCGAAATATCTCGGCGTGCCGTCGGGAGTGCCCTTCGCCGCCTTGCGAATCGCATTCTCGAACGTGCCGTCCATGCAGTAACGGGTCTTGTAGGCGGCGTATTGGCCTTGGAACTGGCCGTCATAGAAGAAGCTGACCGAGGAGGTGCCGCCGACGCTGGGCTTGTAGCGATGGGCGACGCGGACTGCCTTGTTGGCTGGAAAGGTCGAGCGCCACCAATAAGTCGAGCGCAATTGCCAGAACGGCACATAGACGGTTTTCATGCCAAACCCGTCGTCGGCGGTGTCCTCGATGATGAGGCCGCGGTCGACCCAGTCGTCGGCAACCGCTTGCGGCAGCTTCGCCAATGCCGCCCTGGCCGCATCGCCGAACGGGTAGAACGGCACGTTCTGCGACTCGAGATCGGCACTGATGTCGATGCCGAGCGCAAATGCCTTCTGCTCGAGCTGCGGCTTTGCCGCCACGCCGTCTATGGTCACCTCGAAGCCGAGGAAATTATCGCTCTGGCCGTCGGGAATTGCCGGCATCTCGTTCGGATCGCCTTCGATGTCAGGCATCGGAAAGGCGACGATCGCATCGACATCCTTGTCGGTGTTGTTGCGGAAGACATAGTCGACCGTCACCTTTTCCGGCGAGATGTAGAGGTCCTCGCTTTCCATGGCGACCGCGTCGCTGCGCGACAGGATCAGGCCGCCCGTCCCCAATTCGGCGATCGAATCATTGGCGAACACGGGCGTGGCCGAAAGCGCCAGCGCGCCGGTCAGGACATAACGGAACATGGAAGCTCCCTGGGCGAGATGCCGATGACTCTATCGCATCGGCCCGAAAATCGGAATCGATTTTCGGAAAGCACGATGCGACGATTAAAGGTGCTAGAGCGTATTTTGCGCGTCCAAGTGGACGCGCGTCGCTCTAGACGTTTCAATGTGGAGTTTCAAAGCCCTTCCGCGCTTGCGCACATGCCATGCCGACCTGCCGGCCTGTCTGGACAGCGACGCTCCGATCGGGCAGGAGTTCGCCCATGCGCAAGCTTCTCGTCATCGGCATCGGCGCCGGCAATCCCGACCACATGACCGTGCAGGCGGTCGACGGCCTGAACCGCGCCGACGTGCTGTTCATTCCCGACAAGGGCGCCAGAAAGAACGATCTCGCAGAACTGCGCCGCCAGATCTGCGACCGGTTCGTCACCAATCCAGACTCGCGCCGGGTCGAATTCGACGTGCCGGTGCGGGCCGAGCCAACGCCCTCCTATCGCTCGACCGTCGATGACTGGCACGAGGCGATCGCCGCGATCTATGAAAGCCTGATCCGCGACGAGCTTTCGCAAGATGGCTGCGGTGCGTTCCTGATCTGGGGCGATCCCTCGCTCTACGACAGCGCGCTACGCATCCTGGAGCGGGTGCGCATGAGAGGCAATGTCGCGTTCGAGCTCGAGGTGATCCCCGGCATCACTGCCGTCCAGGCGCTCGCCGCCAGCCACAAGATGGCGCTGAACCGCATCGGCGATGCGGTTCAGATCACCACCGGCCGCCGGCTCACCGAGGAAGGCTTGCCCGACAATGCCGGCAGCACTGTCGTCATGCTGGACGGCAAATGCGCCTTCAACACGCTGGACGACAACGACCTCCTTATCCACTGGGGCGCTTATCTCGGCACGCCCGACGAGATCCTCATTTCCGGCCGCCTTGGCGACGTCGGCGACGAGATCGTCAGGACTCGCGACGAGGCGCGTCGGAAAAAAGGCTGGATCATGGACACTTATCTGCTGCGCAAGCCCGGCGAGCCGGAGGAGTAGGCTCCGCCAATACAGGTTCCATCGACCTCACCCGGCATCGATCTCCGCCTGTAAAGCTTCCAAATGCGCCGCTGCCGCGGAAGCCGCTGCCCGTTCGATGGCGCGAAAGCGGCTGACCACCGCAAGCCCCGCCGGAGTCAACTGCGCGCCGCCGCCCTTTTTGCCACCGGTCTGCGCCGCGACCAGCGGCTTGCCGAACACCCGGTTCATGTCTTCGACCAGATCCCAGGCGTGTTTGTAGGACATTTCCATGCCGCGCGCCGCCGCCGAGATCGAGCCGAAGGCGGCGATCTGCTCCAGAAGCTCGATCTTGCCCGGCCCGATGCGCCCTTCTGGATCGAGGTTTATCCGCAAGCTCAGCGACGGCATTTGCTCCTCCGCAGTCCCGCCATCCATCCTAGAAGCTCTCCGGCGCTACCGCTATTCCAAAATGATATAGCGACAATCATCCGCGGGTCATCCATCGGCCTCGAGTGGCAGGCCGGCACTCATATTCGCCGGGTCGAAGCTAACCGTCTTGACCACCGCGTAGACCTCTCGACCAAGCCGGAGTTTCAGCGTCTGTCGCGATTGCTCGGTGATCCGGGCAAGCACGGTTGCGCCATGGCAGTCGATGCCGATCTCGACCGCGGGGCCCTCGCCCGGCGCCATCGTCACGATCGTGCCCTGCAAGATGTTGAGCGCGCTGAGACCCGTCGGCTGTTCGGTGGCGATCATCACATCGCGGGCACGGATGCGAACGCGCATCGGCGCACCGACCGGCACTGCCAGAAGCGGCACGCGGATCTCGCCCGCCACCGAGCCGAGCACGGTCATGCCAAAGACATTGTCGTGGCGCAGCACCGCGGTATCCAGCACCGCGCCGCCCTCGCCGCGCTCCTCCGCCGGCAACAGGTCGAGCCGCTGCATGATCGCCCCGGTCGGGCCGCAAGCAGCGACTTTGCCTTGCGCCAGCACAACGACGTCGCTTGCCAGCCGCGCGACCTCCGAGACCGAATGGCTGACATAGACGATCGGGATTTTCGTCTCGTCGCGCAGCCGCTCGATGTAAGGCAGGATTTCTGCCTTGCGGGCCTCGTCAAGCGAAGCCAGCGGCTCGTCCATCAGCAACAGTTTCGGGCTGGCGAGCAGCGCCCGGCCGATCGCCACGCGCTGTTTTTCGCCGCCGGATAGCTTTGCCGGCCGCCGGTCGAGCAGAGCACCGATGCCGAGCAGGTCGACCACCGCTTTGATGTCCGCATAGCGTTCCGCCGTCGGCGTGAACCAGCGGCCGTAGCGCAGATTGCTGGCCACGCTCATATGCGGAAACAGCCGCGCGTCCTGGAACACCATGCCGATGCGGCGCTTGTGCTTCGGCACGAACCGACCCGCATCCGTATCGACCAGCACGCGGCCGTCGGCCTCGATCCGCCCCTTGTCCGGCCGGATCAGGCCGGCAATCATGTTGATCAGCGTCGTCTTGCCGGAGCCCGAGGGCCCGAACAGCGCGGTCAGCCGCCCGGCGCTCTCGAAGCGGGCGTCGACCTCGAAGTCGCCGAGCCGATGGCTGATGTCGACCACAACCGTCATTCGATATCCATCCGCCTGCCGACGCGCCGCGCCAGCACCTCCGATGCGACAAGTGCTGCCATCGAGATGACGATCGAGATCAGCGTCAGCCTGAGCGCGCCGGCATCGCCGCCCGGCACCTGCGTGAACGTGTAGATCGCCGACGGCAGCGTCTGCGTCTGGTTGGGGATGTTGGAAACGAAAGTGATCGTTGCGCCGAATTCGCCCATCGCCTTGGCGAAAGACAGGATCGCGCCGGTAATCAGGCCGGGCAGGATCAGCGGCAGCGTGATCGTCCCGAATACCCACAACGGATTGGCGCCAAGTGTCCCGGCCGCCGCCTCGATTCTGCGGTCGACCGCCTCGATCGACAACCGGATCGCCCGCACCATCAGGGGAAAGCCCATGACAGCGCAGGCCAATGCGGCACCCGTCCAGCGAAAGGAGAAGACAATGCCGAAATGCTCGGCCAGAAACGCCCCGACCGGGCCGCGCCTGCCGAAGGAGAGCAGCAGCAGATAGCCGATAACCACCGGCGGCAGGATCAACGGCAGATGCACCAGCCCGTTGAGCAGCGTCTTGCCCCAGAATTGGCCACGGGCAAGCACAAGCGCGATCAATATGCCGGGCGGCAGGCTGGCGACCATCGCCACTGTCGCCACCTTGATCGACAGCCGGACCGCGTTCCATTCGTCGGGAGTGAGGTCCAGCAACCAATCCATCTTTTGGCGTGCCTCAGTTGCTCGGCGTGAGGACCGTAAAACCTTGCGCCTTGAAGAGCTCGCCTGCCTTGGCGGATTGCAGGCACTTTAGGAATGCCGACGCATGCTTGTCCTTCGAATCCGCGATCTGGGCAACCGGGTAGACGATCGGCGGGTGCGAATCCTGCGGGAAGGTGCCGATCACTTTGACGCCGGGCTCGGCATGCGCGTCGGTGGCGTAGACGAGGCCGAGCCCTGCCTCACCTGTGGAGACCAGCTTGAGCGCGGCACGCACGTTCTCGGCCTGCGCCAACTTGTCTTCGATCGAGGACCAGACGCCGAGCGATACAAGCGCCGCCTTGCCATATTTGCCGGCCGGCACCGCCTGGAAATCGCCCATGGCAAGCCTGCCGTCACCGATCAGCCCGGCAAGATCAAAACCCTTTTCGATCCTGGTTTCGACCGTCGAATCCTTCGGCGCCACCAGCACGATCTGGTTGCCGAGCAATTTCACCTCGGAACCCGGCTTGGTCAGCTTCTTGTCGGACAGATAGTTCATCCAGTCGCGATCGGCCGAGATGAAGACGTCGGCCGGCGCGCCGCCCTCGATCTGCTTGGCCAATGCGGAGCTTGCCGCATAGGAAATGGTCGCCGCCTCGCCGACATCGGCGGCGCAGGCGGTGTTCACTGCATCCAGTGCGTTCTTCATGCTTGCGGCGGCAAAGACGATCAGCCTGTCATCGGCATGGGCAACCGGCATGGCGGCGATCAATATCGCAAGACCGCCAATGGCGGCCGCCTTCAATCCGAAACCCTTGCGCACCAGCATGAAACTCTCCCGGAGCTTGAAATCCGATCGGCGCGACCCTGTCAGTCGATATATCCGCCTGAATATAACAAGGGAAGGCTTTTTGCCTGACTTAGCCCAATAGCCCGCCGACGGCACTGCATGACACCGCCACCGCTCGCGGGCGGACGACACAGCACCGGCGAGCAATTTGAGACAAAGCAAAAAGCCCGATGTTGCGGCTCACACCGCGATGGGCGCCTTGATCGTCGCATCGGCGAGGTAGTTTTCCAGCCGGAGATCTTCGAAGCGGAAGGCAAAAAGGTCCTTCACCTCCGGATTGATCCATAGCGTCGGCAGCGCCTTGGGCGTGCGCTGCAACTGTTCGCGCGCCTGCTCGAAATGGTTTGCATAAAGATGCGCATCGCCCAGCGTATGGACGAAATCGCCGGGCTTCAGCCCCGTGACCTGCGCCACCATCATGGTGAGCAGCGCATAGGAAGCGATGTTGAACGGCACGCCGAGAAAGATATCGGCGGAACGCTGGTAGAGCTGGCAGGAGAGCCTGCCTTCCGAGACATAGAACTGAAACAGGCAATGACAGGGTGGCAGCGCCATGGCTTCCACTTCGGCCGGGTTCCACGCCGAAACGATCAGCCGTCGGGAATTAGGATTCTTGCGTATCTCCTTCAAGAGATTGGCCATCTGGTCGATGGCGCCGCCATGGCCGTCCGGCCAGGAGCGCCATTGCTTGCCGTAGACCGGGCCGAGGTCGCCATTCTCGTCGGCCCATTCGTCCCAGATCGAGACGCCGTGGTCGTTGAGATATTTGATATTGGTGTCGCCGGCCAGGAACCACAGAAGTTCATGCACGATCGACTTCAGGTGAAGCTTCTTGGTGGTGGTGACCGGAAAGCCGCGCGCGAGGTCGAAGCGCATCTGGTAGCCGAACACCGAGCGCGTTCCGGTGCCGGTGCGGTCACCGCGATCGGCGCCGTTTTCCAGCACGTGCTTCAAGAGGTCGAGATATTGGCGCATCGGCGATTCGGGGGCTCGATTCGGGTTAGGCAATCATAACCGACTGGCTGCCGGCCGAATATGTCAAAACGGCACCAGAGTCGCTTTCTCTTACGGTCGTTTGCGCCGCCCCTCATTGCCCTGCCGGGCAATTCTCCCCGTATAGTGACGGGGAGAAAGAGCTGCCCGCGTCAGCATCCGCAAATTGACATGCGATCCTCAGAGGCTGGCGAGCTTGCCCAGCTCCTTGGCAACCAGGTAATAAAAGGTCACCCGGCTCTTGGTGTTATCGGCCTCCATCGCCTTGCAGGTCTTTTCGATGGCGGCGTCCGCCTTGCTGCCGTCGTCGACGCCGAGCTTTTTGGCAACCCAGCTGGCCTTGACGCGACCGAGTTCGTCGGGATCCGTGCAGGAGACCAGCGAGGAATCACGATTCCTGAGCGCAATGCCCAAATGCTTCACGATCTTGGCGACCGCGTCGGCATCCGCCGCGGCGTCGTACTTCTTCACGTCTGCGAGATAATCGGCCATCAAATTTTCCCCTCGTCGGCGCCACGAGATCCAGTCGATGAGGGTTGTGGCGCGCTGCCGCAAAATGTGCGCTAGTCGGTAACTCCTCACCGCCGCAAAGCTTCGGTTGAGAGCGTTGACAAGTCAAGCCTTTGGCGATGCTGTTTGAGACAGCGGACAAAGCATCATTGAGGCCTTTCATTTTTCACGATCGGTCCCTATATCTGTTTCGTCGGCTCGACCGACTATGGCGATAAACAGGCGATGAAATAAGCCGTTCGGACCCGGGGGCGGTACCCGGCGCCTCCACCAAAAACCGCTCTGCGAAGAGCGGCTTTTGCTGGGGGCGAAATAGGATCGACGAAGGTGTAAAGATCGTACTTTTGCCCGG
Source organism: Mesorhizobium sp. WSM4850 (assembly GCF_055811735.1). NCBI lineage: Bacteria > Pseudomonadati > Pseudomonadota > Alphaproteobacteria > Hyphomicrobiales > Phyllobacteriaceae > Mesorhizobium > Mesorhizobium sp. WSM4850. The sequence goes on from NZ_JBVVPV010000010.1 coordinate 38,774, forward strand.
CATTGTACCACCGTTATCGGGCTGAACTTATAGTTGCCAACGACAACTATGCGGAAGCACGTCTCGCCGCGTAAGCGGTGCGATAGCTTCAAATCAAGCCCTAGTGGTTCGCACTTCTAGGCGGGGTTCGGAGGTACCTGGCAACAGAAACCTCCACTTCTCCTGCTTCGATTCCAACTTTCCCTCCGATCCCCATCTCACCTCGATACTGTGACGGCAGCAGGTTTGCTGGCCGCGCGGCCGCGCCCAGACGCGAAAAAGGCCGGGACTGACCCGGCCTTTTCATTGCTCTCACTGGAAAGCATCTATTCTGCCGGCGCTTCGACAACCTGCCGTCCGCGGCCGAGCGTCACCTTGGCCAGCGTGAACGAGATCACCGCGCAAAGCATGATGCCGGCCACCATAGGCAGCGGCGTGCCGTCGAAGAACACCCCGGCGATGCCCATGGCGACCGCGCCGATGGCGAAGTGCAGGGTGCCCATCAGTGCCGAGGCCGTGCCGGCGATCGCGCCATGCTCCTCCATGGCCAGCACCGAAGTCGCAGGGATCACCAGGCCGAGGAACCCGTAGCCGACGAACAGCAGCGCCGCCATGACGTCGAGCCGATCGAGGCCGGACGCCATCACCGCGAACAGCACCACCATCGTCGTCGCATAGCCGACCACCGCGACCCGCACCACCGGCCTCAGCCCGAACCTTTCGGACAGCGTTCCCGTCAATTGCGACATGCCGATGAAGGCGACCGCGTTGATCGAGAAGAACACGCTGTAGACCGACGGCGACAGCCCGTAGTGTTCTATTAGGATGAAGGAGGAGCTCGACAGATAGACGAAGAAGCTCGCCAGCCCGAAGCCGCCGATGGCCGCCAGGCCAAGGAAGTTGCGGTCGCCGATCAGGAAGCGATAGGCCGACAGCGCGGTGCCGAACGAACTGCCTGCACGCGCCTCGACCGGCCGCGTCTCCTTCAGCGAGGTCGCCAGCAGGATGGTGGCGAGCACCGCCCCACCGGTCACCGTCCAGAACACGGCACGCCAGCCGAAATTCTCGATAATGACGCTGCCGGTCAGCGGCGCCAGGATCGGCGACACCGAAAACACCAGCATCAGGAGCGACATCAGCTTGGCAGCTTCGGTGCCGGTGTGCAGGTCACGCACGATGGCGCGCGGCACCGCCATGCCTGCACTGGCGCCGAGCCCTTGCAGGAAACGGAAGGCGATCAGCCATTCGACCGAGGGCGCCAGCGCCGAGCCGATGCCGCCGACCATGAACAGGGCGAGGCCGCCATAGAGCGGCAGCTTGCGCCCGACCATGTCGGAGATCGGTCCGACGACGATCTGGCCAAAACCCATGGACAGAAAGAAGATCAGCAAGCTCATCTGCACGGCTGCGGTGCTGGCCTGCAGATCTGCGCCGATCGAAGGCAGCGCCGGAAGATACATGTCGATGGCGAACGGACCGATGGCCGACAACAGGCCGAGCACAACCGCGATGCGGAGGAATTGGGGATTCATGATAGCGGGCTTCTTTCAATCTGGTTTGCCGACCGGCGTGTAATCCTGGGACGTCCCATCCCGTGGAATTCCTGCAGGGGGAATTCCTCTAAATCTAAGTCCATAAATTTAGACACTCTTGTCTAATTCGTCAATCACCTCTATATAGTTTTCATGAAGCACGACGTTTCTCCTGACAGCATCCCGCCACGCGGCCATGAGGCAAAGCGCGCCTCGATCATGGACGCTGCCGGCGCGGTGTTCTGCCGCGAAAGCTTCGCCGGCGCCAATATCGACATGATTGCCGCCGAGGCCGGCGTGTCGCGCCAGACGATCTACAATCACCATGGCGACAAGGAGAAACTCTTCGTCGCCATCGTCCGCGATCTCACCGAGCGCTGCAATGCCGGCATCTTCGCCACCATTTCAACCTTTCCCGACCAGCCGAAGGATCTCGAGGCCGATCTGATCGCCTTCGCCGTGCGCATGACCCGCAACTGTATCTGCAGCCGCGACGGAAAGTTCCTGCGCAAGCTGATCCAGACCGAGGGCGAGCGCTATCCCGAGCTGTTTGCCGAATGGCGCGAACTGGGACCGGGCAGGACATGGCCGGCGATCGCCGCCCGTTTCGCCCGCCTCGCCCATGCCGGTTTCCTCGACATCGAGGACCCCGATGTCGCGGCGCGCCAGTTCCAGGCCCTCGCCAATGCCGAATTGCAGACGACCTTCATGCTCGGCGGCACGCCGACCGATGATGAAGTGCTGCAATCCGCGACACATGGCGTACGCACCTTCCTGCGCGCCTTCGCCAAGCGGCAGCCGGCGGCCGATGCGCAAAAGCACAGCGCGCTCGCTGGCGCCTGAGCGATCAAATCTGAGGCATGTCCTCTCGCATCTGTGCTGCCGGCATCTATATCCGGTTTACGCCGCGCTCAAGCTTGATTACAGCTATGCGGACGATTCAACGGAACCCGACAGCGACATGGCCGACGACCACATTCGCTACGACATTCTGGCCCAGGAGGCACTGCGCGGCGTCATGCGCAAGGTCCTGGCCGAAGTCGCGCGCACCGGCCTCCCCGGCAACCATCATTTCTTCATCACTTTCCTGACCGGCGCCCCCGGCGTGCGCGTGTCTTCCCGCTTGCGGGAGCGCTATCCCGAACAGATGACCATCGTCATCCAGTTCCAGTATTGGGACCTGAAGGTGACCGACACCGGCTTCGAGGTCGGGCTGTCGTTCTCCGACGTGCCGGAAAAGCTGGAAATCCCGTTCTCGGCCGTGCGCGGCTTTTACGACCCGTCCGTCAATTTCGAGCTCGAATTCGACGTGAAGACGGAAACCTCGGCAGAAGGGGAATTGACCGGCAAGCCCGCTTCCGAACCGCTGGCCGTCGTCGCCGAGAAAAAGCCCGAGAAGAAGAAGGCCGCTGAGGCCGAAAAGAAGCCGGCCGCAGCCGACGCCGCCGCCAAGGGCGCCGAAGTGGTATCGCTCGACGCCTTCCGCAAGAAGTGATCCGACGGGCCTCGCGACATGGCCGACATCGTCAACCTCCGGCAGGCCCGCAAGCAGAAGGCACGAGCCGAGCAGGAGCGCCTGGCCGAACTGAACCGGGCGCTGCACGGCCGCTCCAAGGCCGACCGGGAGCGTGACCGTTCGATCGCCGACAAGGCAGAAAGATTTGTCGCCGGCCATCGCCGCGAAACCTCGGGCGATGCGGATTGCCCTGAAGTCAGACCGAAAAATGCGGCGGGGTTTTCGGACAAGTCCGATGCCTGAAGTGAAATGAGTCAGGTCCGGTGAGCCCGGTCGAGAAACGCTCGGTGACCATTCGCGGCCATCGCACCAGCTATTCGCTCGAAAAGCCGTTTTTCGACGATCTCGTCGCCATCGCCGCCGCGCGCAAACTGACTCTCGCAGCCCTCGTCGCCGAAATCGACGAGGCCCGGCCGCGCGATGCCAACCTGTCCTCGGCGCTCAGGCTCTACGTCCTGGATTGGGCGAAGCGAGGGATGAAACCGGTCTAGCCCGGATGGTTAGCTAGAGGCTATCCGCCGCCGAGCGACTTCAGCAGATTTTCGATCGACGAGGGTTCAAGCGTGGGTTTTGGCGCGGGTCCTGAAGGCGGCGGGTTGTCATTGGCCGGCGGCTGACGCGCCCGCTCGATTTTCTGCGCCTGCTCGGCGGCGGCCCTGCGCTCGGCGTCGAGCCTTGCCTTTTGTTCCGCAGCGATCCGCCTCGCCTCTTCCGCTTTCCGACGTCGCTGTTCCTCGGCCTTCGCCGCCTCGTCCGCCGCTTTTTGCGCCGCCTTGGCTCTCGCTTCGGCATCCGCCTTAGCCTTGGCCTCGGCTTCAGCCTTGGCTTTAACCTCCTCTTCAGCCTTCGCCTCGGCTTTGGCTTTAGCCTCGGCTTCAGCCCTCGCCTGCGCATCCGCCTTGGCCTTCGCCTCCGCTTCGGCTTTAGCCTTTGCCTCGGCTTCGGCTTTCGCCCTGGCATCCGCCTCGGCTTTCAGCCGCGCCGCCTCCTGCTGCTTGCGCAATTCTTCGGCTGCCCTGTCGCGCTCGGCTTGCAGGGCCGCGTAGTAACGCACCTCGCGCCGCAACCGCTGCTTTTCAAGCAGCGCTGCCTGCATCGCCTCGACCCGCTGCTGCTCCTTTTCCAGCGCGCGCTGGGTCAGGAACTGCGCCAGCGGCTCACTGTCGAACCGCCGCTTCGCGGCGCCGAACGGCCCGTCAACGCTGAAATTCACGGTCGGATCGGAGCCGACCAGCGCTTCGTCGCCCGGCCGATAAGTGATCGAACCAATGGCAGCGACCATGCTGGCCTTCAGGTCCGCCATGATGTCGGCCGACAGCGTCGCCGCCGGATTTTCAAGATTGACCGGCGGCGCCCTCAGCGTGCCACCAGCGATTGTGAAGGCGATGTCGGCATCCCCAGCCGGAAAACTGCCGTCCGCGGCGATCTGCGGCGCGAAGCCGGCGGTCTTGGCCGCGTCGATATCGCGCCCAATGGCGTCGGCCTTGGCGATGAAGGCGCCAAAGGCGGCGGGATTGACGCCGGCAATGGTCAAGCCTTTCAGCGCCGCCGTGCCGGAACCGGACAGCGCCGCAACCATCGCATCGACCGATTTGCCACTGGTCGAGAGCGCCGCCGAGAAATCGCCGGTTCCGCTGATGCCGGTCTCTGGCAGCACGGTGGCCAGATCGGCGCCGGCAAGTTTCAGCTGGCCGGAGAAAAACCCGGTGCCGTCATTGTTCTTCAGCTCGAACAGTCCGGAAAGCGCGCCGCCGGCGAACTTTGCCTTGAGGTCCGAAACGCGGATGCCTTCGTGGTCGAGCTTCAGCGAAAGCGCCGCGTCATAGGTCGTGGCCAACGGGCCGGCGACCAGCGACGCCGTGGTCAACTCGAGTTCGGCGGTGAACGGCAGGATGGGTTTCTGGCTGAACGGGGCGGCCGGCCAAGCCCTGCCGGAGCCCACAAAGGCCTGGTCGCCAAACACTGCCACCGCCATCGGGTCGAGATCCAGCTCATCGAGCGCCAGCGCGCCGGCAAGATGCGGCAGCCCGTCGGCGACGCCGACATTGAGGTCGCCGGAAACCGCAGCCTCGTTGACGGCGCCGCTGAGGCTGGACAGCACCAGACGGCCGTTGCCGAAGTCGGCGTCGGCCGCAAGCCAAGTCGACATGCCTGTCCCCAGGCCCGGCAGCCCGACGCCTGTCGTCATCAGCCACGGCTCGATATCGGCGGCTTCCAGGCCGATCTTGCCCTTGGCGGTGGCGCCTTGCGGCGCGCTGGCGATCGTCCCGTCGAAACCGGCTTTGAAATCGTCGCCGGTCAGGTTGAAGCTCGTCGCCATGCCGCCGCCAAGCGTGCCTTTCGCCGAGACATCAGTGGTCGCCTCGCCAAGCATGCCGAGCGGCAGCGCCGGCAGGCCGTAAAGCGCCAGAAGCGCGGTGGCGTCGGTATTCCTGGCGTTGAAGGTCAACGACACCGTCGCCTCGAGAAGCCGATCGGCCAGTCCTTTGCCGGACAGCGATGCTGAAAACGCCGAGCCGCCTGCCCTGCCTTGCGCGCTGACCGCCAGTCCCGTCGTGCCGTCGCCATTGGCGGCGGCACTTGTCACCAGATCGATGCGCGCATTCTGCAACAGCTCGGGATAGGCGGCGACACGCCTCGCCAGCCCTTTCAGCACGGCATTGTCGGGATAGTGCTTCGCCGCGACATCGACCAACGGCTTGAGATCGACGGCGACCACCGAGGCATCGAGCTTGCCGGTCGGGCTCGCTGGGAAATCCTTGATCCGGCCGGTGGCGCTGATCGAGGCGCCGGCAAGTCCGCCGACCGAGAGCCGGTCGATTTCAAGCAGCCCGTCGCGCAGCCTGAGCGCCGTATCGACCGTATCGGCGGTCAGTCCGCCGGCGCTGACCGGCCCGGCCTTGATCTGGAAATCGAGGTCGCGGTCGGAAAATCGGTTGGCGCCCTTGTCGCTGATGAAGATCGAGGCGAAGGCGGCGAGCCCGTCGACGTCGAGCTCGCCGCCGTCGAGCCGCATCAGCACCGACGGCCTGGCGTCTTCGCCCTGGCTGGAATCGATGCGGCCGGAAAATTTCGCCTTGCCGAGAACGAGTTCGAGGTCGCTGAAGGCCTGGCGGTTCCCGGACAGGTCGACCTTGGCCTTGAAGCCGGCGGCCGGAAGCCGGCGGATCGCCTCGTCGACATCCTTCGACAGCCAGGCGGCGAAGCCGGAAGGCTGCCCCACGGCCAGAAGCAGCGAACCGCTGAAGCCGAACTGATCCTCGAGACTGAGCATGCCGTTTGCTTCCAGCCTGGCACGGCCCGGGAGCGTCGCGCCCAGCGACTTCACCGACCAGCCGGCATCGGCCGGCTCGGCGGAAAGGCGCACGTCACGAACCGTCGTGTCGCCGGCCACCACCGCCGGCAGCTTCACCTCGACGGTGCCCGGTATGGTCGGCTTGGGCAGGGCGAGCAGCGCCTGCTCCAACGCAGCGACGCGCTCGGACAGCGTCAGTCCGGTCGCGGCGCCGACGGCTTCATCGAACTGCACCTGAGCGCCATCGGCCTCGATTGAAAAGCGAGGGTTCGGCCCAAGGTCGACGGCAGCCTTGCCGTCGGCGGTGTAGGGATTGTCGAGTGGCCCGGTCTCGAAGCGGAATTCGTCGACGCCAAGCTTCCGGTGGTCTAGCGAGAACTTGCCGTTCAGTCTGAACCCCGGTTCCGGCTTGCCGGCGCTGGCCTTCTCACCGTCGGTGCCATCAAGCTGCGGCAAACGCTTGTCGGCGCCATTCCTGTCAGAACTTGTGACCTTGAACCGGCCCGAATAGATCGCGGCCCCGTCGACAATGCCGGCATTGCCATCCGCTTCGATGACCAGCGGATAGGCGTCTGGGTCGGCCTTGAGCCTGAGCCGCAATTGTCCGTCGCCACTGGCCTTGCCGGTGGAGACGACGACCGTGCTGCGCAGGCCGTCGAGCCGCAGCGAACCATCCATCCGCCAGGGTCCAGCCAGCGATCTGGCAGAGATTGTCGAATTGATCTCGGAAAGACGATGGCTGCGGCCACCGGCGGCATGGCGCAGCGCGATCTCTCCGTCGGTCACCGTCAGCTTCTCGATCGAGATCTGGCTGGGATCGTAGGGCGAGGACGGGCGTATCGCCCAGTCGACCGTGCCGTCGGCGGCAATGTCGATCGTCGCCTTCGGCCGCACCAGCCGCATGTCGAAGATCAGCACCTCGCCGCTCAGGAAGGGCGCCAGTTCGGCATCCATCGAAAAGGTCTCGACGGTCATTGCCGGCCGGCCGCCGGGGCCGCCGGCGACAGTGACATTCGAGAAGGTCACCGAGGGAAACGGCAGCAATTTCGCCGTTGCATCGCCCTGAACGGTGACCTTGCGGCCCAGAATGGCGCTCGCCTCGCGCTCGAAATCGGCCCGGTAGCCCGTCCAGTCGATAAAATACGGCACCACCAGCGCCGCACACAGCACCAGCACGAAAAAGCCACCGAAGATCACGAACAAACGTGCGAGCATCAACCCCCAAGCAGTCGATTGAAAATCAGCCGCACTCTACCCGCATCAGCGTGTCGATAAAGAGGCAAATCGATCGCCCCAAAAGCAAAAGACTTTAGTCGGCCGGCAGTATCTTCCCAGGGTTCATAATGTTCTGCGGATCGAGCGCCTGCTTGATCGTGCGCATGATGTCGACGCTGTGGCCGAGTTCATGGCGCAGGAAGCCGATCTTGCCTTGTCCGATGCCGTGCTCGCCGGTGCAGGTTCCATCCATGCCGATCGCCCGCATGTTCAGCCGCGCGACAAACTCTTCCGTCTGCTCGATTTCCTTCGGATCGTCCGCGTCCATCAGCACCAGCACATGGAAATTGCCGTCACCGGCATGGCCGACGATCGGCGCGATCAGCCCCATCTCGGCGATGTCGGCTTCGGTTTGCGTGACGCATTCGGCAAAGCGCGAGATCGGCACGCAGACGTCGGTCGACAGCCCCTTGGCGCCCGGCCGCAGCGTCAGCGACGACCAATAGGCGTCGTGCCTGGCCTTCCACAGCTTCGTCCGCTCCTCGGCGACGCTGGTCCACAGGAATGGTCCGCCGCCATACTCTTCGGCGATCGTGCCGAAGGTTTCGGCCTGCTCGTCAACGCCGGCGTCGCTGCCATGGAATTCGACGAACAGGCACGGGCTTTCGGGATAGTCAAGTTTCGAATAGCTCTTCATCGCCCGCATCTGCAGCGCATTGACCAGTTCGATGCGCGCCACCGGAATGCCCATCTGGATCGTCGCGATCACCGCATTGCAGGCCGCCTCGACGCTGGGAAACGGACAGACGCCGCCGGAAATCGCCTGCGGAATGCCCTGCAGCTTAAGCGTCAGCTGGGTGATGATGCCGAGCGTGCCTTCGGAGCCGATCAGGAGCCGCGTCAGATCGTAGCCGGCCGAGCTCTTTTTTGCGCGCTTGCCGGTCGTCACCGTCTCGCCGTCGGCCATCACCGCCGTCAGCGACAATACATTCTCGCGCATCGTGCCATAACGCACGGCATTGGTGCCCGACGCCCGCGTCGCCGCCATGCCGCCGAGCGATGCATTGGCGCCCGGATCGATCGGAAAGAACAGGCCGGTGTCGCGCAGGTGCCGGTTGAGATCCTCGCGCGTAACACCGGGCTCAACCGTGCAATCGAGATCCTGCGGGTTGACCGCGAGGATGCGGTTCATCCGCGACGTATCGACAGAAATGCCGCCACCCGGCGCGTTGGTGTGGCCCTCCAGCGAAGAGCCGACGCCGAAGGCGATCACCGGCACGCGGTGCGCGGCGCAGGCCGACACGATCTCCTGCACCTCCGGTGTCGTCTGCGGAAATGCCACGCCATCCGGCGCCTGGGTTGGAATGTAGGTGGTGGTATGCGCGTGCTGGGTGCGGATCGCCTGGCCGGTCTGGAACCGTTCGCCGAGCCGCTGCTTGAGGATGCCGAGCACCGCGGCGATGCCTTCTTCGTTGCGCTCGACCGGATTGAGGTCGCTCAGAGCCATCTATTCCTCCGCGAATGGACCAGCGTCCACCCTTGTTATGGACTTATGGATGCCTATCGCATCGGCCCGAAAATCGAAATCGATTTTCGGAAAGCACGATGCGAAGATTCAATGTGCTAGAGCGTACTTTGTGCGTCCAATTGGACGCACGTCGCTCTAGTCTCCCGACCACGTCCTGTCCAGCCAGAAGGAAGTTTTCGATGTCCACCGCCGCCCCCTTCGCCTCTGCTCCCATGGCCATCGAAAAAGACTGGATCGACTATAACGGCCATCTCAACATGGCCTATTACAACGTGCTGTTCGACCGCTGTTCCGACGAAGCGTTCGAAATGATGGGGATGGGGCCGGACTATGCGAAGCAGCGCCGGCTGACCATCTACACGGCGGAAGTCCATGTCTGCTATGTCAGGGAGCTGCATCTCGACCACAAGGTCGATGTCTCGTTCCAGCTGCTCGACCATGACGACAAGCGGCTGCGAGCCTACCAGGAAATCCGCCATGTCGACGGCTGGCTCGCTGCCACGTCCGAATCATTGTCGCTGCATGTCGACATGTCCGGACCGAAGGTGGCGCCCTTCCCGGCCGATGTCCTGGCCAAGGTCGAAGTCATGCGCGCCGCCCATGCGGCGCTGCCGATGCCTGAGCGCGCCGGCCGTTCGATCGGTATTCGTCGCAAGACGCTTGAGCCGCAGTCAGACCGCCGTTAACCTTACCAAGGTTTTAACGTGAACAAGCCGAATTGAGGCGTTGAACGACTCAGCCGGGTGTTCGAAAACCGTCCGCATTGCGATACTGGCGGCGGGGGCTGAAGCGGTTCGGGGAAATTACATGAAAACCGATATCAAGGTCGAGGCGGACAGGCTGGCGGCCGACCCACGCATCAGCGACTATGATTTCTGGCGATCGCTGAAGAACCTCAACTACGAAATTTTTACCATCGCCAACAACAACGAACCGATCCCTTTCGCCATGATCCGCTGGCGCGCCATCCTGAAGCAGGCGCGGATGAAGCGCGGCCACGCCTGATCGGTGCGGGAACAAGTAGGTTCGTTGTTCGATTGCTTTTTCTGGGGCGTTTGCGTCGCCCCTCATCCGGCTGCCGCCACCTTCTCCCCGTATAGTGACGGGGAGAAGGTGAGCTTGCCGCAGCCTCGGCGTTCTTTCAGCAATGCCCGCAATTTGGCGAAACCATTGATGACAGCGTCCTTCTCCCCGTCACTATACGGGGAGAAGTGCCCGGCAGGGCGATGAGGGGCGGCGCGACTTTTTCCAGTTAAGCAGATGTATTGACGAACACTGCCGCCAGCGGCGAACGCGCCACCACCGGCGACGACTGGATGATTGCGGTGTTGGTCATCGCAAACGGAATGATGCGGTCGATCACCCGTTCGAGTTCGGCCACCGAACCGACATGCGCCAGCGCGATGAAACAGTCCTCGCCGGTCACCCGATCGCACTGGGCGATTTCCGGCAAGTCGCGGATGATCTCGGCGACCGCAGCCAACTGCCCGGGCACCGGCCTGATCCGCAGCCATGCCGACAGCTTCATGCCGAGCGCTGCCGGGTTGATCCGCACAGTATAGGCCTCGATCACGCCGCTCTCCTGCAGCCGCTTGATGCGCTCGGCCACGCTCGGCGCCGACAGGCCGACCGAGCGCGCCAGTTCGGCGGTGCTGGTGCGCGCATCCTTTTCCAGCAGGCGCAGGATTTTCAGATCCGCCGCATCCAGATCAGCATTTTCGTTTCGAATACGTTTCAGGAAAAACTCCTTGTTTCTGGAAAATAAATGGTCTCTTTGGTTGGCCATTGCCCATGTAAACAGGTAAATCTGCCTGCGATAATGATCCTATGGATGATCAAGCGCAAGCCCCAGCTGCTATCCCTGCCCTCGCCGGCCCTGTCTTTGGCAGGCTGGCGACATCGCTGCCGCCGCATGTCTGGTTCGGTGTCAGCGCTGTGTTTCATTATCTCGGGCCGGCTTTCGCCGTGCTGCTTTTCCCGCATGTCGGCGTGCTCGGCATGGCCTGGCTGCGCATAGTTACGGCCGCCCTTGTCTTCGCGCCGCTGACCCGGCCGTGGACGGCCTTCGCCCGCGCCGACCGGCCGACACGGCTGCTGCTTCTCGGTTTCGGCGCTTGCCTCGGCGTGATGAATTGCTCCTTTTACCTGGCACTCTACCGCTTGCCGATCTCGCTGGTCGCGGCGATCGAATTCGTCGGCACCATCGGCGTTGCGCTGGTCGGCGTCAGAAGCCCGCGCAATTTCGCAGCGCTTGCCGTTGCCGTTATCGGCACCTTGCTGCTGATCGACGTCAAATGGTCAAGCGACCCGATTGGCCTGTTCTGGGCCTTCCTCAACGGCGCGCTGTTCGTCGGCTACATCGTGCTTGGCCATCGCGTTTCCCGCGCCGGCGCTGGCGAGGGCATCGCCGGACTGGGCGCAGCCATGGCGGTCGCCTTTCTCATCGTGCTGCCGATCGGCTTCACCGATGCGCTGCCGGCTTTCTCGGCGCCGCCACTGCTCATCGCCGCCATCGGCGTCGGCATCTGCTCCTCGGTCATCCCCTATATCTGCGACCAGCTTGCCATGTCGCGGCTGCCGCGATCGAGCTTCGCGCTGATGCTGTCGTTGCTGCCGGTCACCGCCACGCTGATCGGCGTCATTGTGCTCCGCCAGATACCCAGCCTTACCGATTGCATCGGCATCGCGCTGGTAGTGGCCGGCGTCGCTTTTCACAAACCGGCAAATGCCTGATCAGGCAAGCTTCTCCTTGAGAAAGGCGATCGTCCGGCCCCAGGCGAGGTCCGCCGCGTTCTTGTCGTAGCGAGCCGCCGACGTGTCATTGTTGAAGGCATGATTGGCGCCTTCATAGACATGGATCGTGTACTCGACTTCGGCTGCATCGAGCTCCTTCCTGAAGGCGTCGATACCGGCATTGATGCGGGTGTCGAGCCCGGCATAATGCAGCAGCAGCGCCGCCTTGATCTTCGGCACATCCTCGGCCTTCGGCTGCATGCCGTAATAGGCGACAGCGGCAGCCAGATCCGGCGCATTGGCAGCCAGTGTGTTCACCGTGGCGCCGCCCCAGCAGAAGCCGACCGCGCCGACCTTGCCGTTGCCATCCTCGCTGCCCCTAAGGAAAGCGACCGTTGCGACCGCATTGGCAGTGGTTTGCGCCGGATCGAGCTTGGAAAACTGCTCGCGCGCCTTGTCTTCGTCGGCCGGCGTGCCGCCGAGCGGCGACAGGAAATCCGGGGCGAGCACAACGAAGCCTTCCAGCGCCACGCGCCGCGTCACATCGCGTATATGCGGGTTGAGCCCCCTGTTCTCATGCACGACGATGACGGTGCCGAGCTTGCCGGACTGGCCGGCCGGCTTGACCAGATAGCCCTTCACCTCGCCACCGCTGCCGGGATAGCTGATGTCCTCGCCGGTCACGCGTGAATCGTCCTCGGCAACAATCGCCGCTCGGGCTGAATTCGCCGCCAGCAGCGGTGCGATTGCGGCGGCCGCCGCACCTGATCCGGCAAGCCTGGTCAATTGTTCCATGAAGCGCCGCCGGTCGAGCGTCAGATGCGTGTATTCGTCATACGCGTCGATCATAGCCTGGGTAATGGCGGGTCTGTTGACGGCGGGGTTGGCAGGGCTCGGTTTTGTCATGGCGCTCTCCTCGGCTTCGGGAACATGTCCGCCGCGCAAGATAGGGTAGAAGCCCGCACGGTCCAGTCACGGATCGGTGAGGCGCTGCTGACGCGAGTGCAGGTCCGCCAGACCGGCGGCTGGTCCAGGATGATACTCCTTCCGACAGGTGCGCTCCGCGGCGCGCCCATGGGCAACCGCGCATTTGCGTCCCACTTTCTCCGACCCGCCGTGCCTGTCGAGCAGGCCGGCGCTATGGCTGGCGTGCCATAGGATTTGCAACTCCCCCGGCTGGACAGAGAACAAAACGGAGACACTTCTGGCCTTTCGCTGCCGAATCACTACATTCGGGGGAGATGTCCGGCTTTTCGGAAGATATGCCTTTTTTTGATGAACCGAACGCGCGGCCCGTGGCCCCGTCGGGCATTGCTGCGCGCGCCATGGCTGCCCGCAGCGGCCATGCCAATGCGCCCGATTATCTGAACGGGCTCAACCCCGAGCAGCGGCTGGCGGTGGAAACCACCGAGGGTCCGGTGCTGGTGCTGGCCGGCGCCGGCACCGGCAAGACGCGCGTCTTGACCACTCGCATCGCCCACATCCTCGCCACCGGTAAGGCTTTCCCGTCCCAGATCCTCGCCGTCACCTTCACCAACAAGGCTGCGCGCGAGATGAAGCAGCGCATCGGCCTGCTGATCGGCGAAGGCAATGTTGAGGGCATGCCGTGGCTCGGCACCTTCCACTCGATTGGCGTGAAGCTGCTTCGCAGACACGCCGAGCTTGCCGGGCTCAAATCCGACTTCACCATTCTCGACACCGACGACGTCGTGCGCCTGATCAAGCAGCTCATCCAGGCCGAAGGGCTGGACGACAAGCGCTGGCCGGCCAAGCAGTTCGCCCAGATGATCGACGGCTGGAAGAACAAGGGCTTTGGCCCTGCCGAGATTGCCGAGGGCGACGCCCGCGCCTTCGCCAACGGCAAGGGGCGTGAACTCTACAAGGCTTATCAGGAGCGGCTGAAGACGCTGAACGCCTGCGACTTCGGCGATCTCCTGTGCCACCCGATCCGTATCTTCCGCGCCAATCCGGACGTGCTGAAGGAATACCACAAGCGCTTCCGCTACATCCTCGTCGACGAGTACCAGGACACCAACACCGCCCAATACATGTGGCTGCGGCTGCTGGCGCAGCGGCCGGATGCCGGACGAGCTTCAACATCAACAGGTTTGCGAACGGCCGAAGGCCGCAAGCCCGACCGGGCGTCCGAGCCGTTGCGAGGTCCCTCCCGCGACGCCGAAGGCGCGCAAAAAGGGGGGGTCGGGCCCGCGCCGGCAGGCGCGGAACAGCCCGTGAGCGAAAATAAAGTCAACATCTGCTGCGTCGGCGACGACGACCAGTCGATCTATGGCTGGCGCGGGGCCGAAGTCGACAACATCCTTCGCTTCGACAAGGATTTCCCCGGCGCCACGATCATCCGGCTGGAACGCAACTACCGCTCCACCGCGCACATCCTCGGCACCGCCTCCCACCTCATCGCCCACAATGAAAGCCGCTTCGGCAAGACGCTGTTCACCGAAAAGATCGCCGAGGACGACGAGAAGGTGCATGTCCATGCCGCCTGGGATTCCGAGGAAGAGGCCCGCGCCGTTGGCGAAACCATCGAGGCCTACCAGCGGCAGAAGCACAATCTCAACGACATGGCCATTCTTGTCCGCGCGTCCTTCCAGATGCGCGAGTTCGAGGACCGCTTCGTCACCCTTGGCCTCAACTACCGCGTCATCGGCGGCCCGCGCTTTTACGAGCGCCTCGAAATCCGCGACGCCCTGGCCTTCTTCCGCGTCGTAGCGCAAGGCGCAGACGACCTCGCCTTCGAGCGCATTGTCAACGTGCCGAAGCGCGGGCTGGGCGAAGCCACCATCCGCCAGATCCATGACACCGCCAGGGCGCTGCGCATCCCGATGCTGGAGGCTGCGGAAAAACTCGCTGAGAGCGACGAGCTGAAGCCAAAGCCGCGCGCAGCGCTGCGCGAAGTCGCCGCCAATTTCGAGCGCTGGCAGAAGGCGCTGGAGACCACGCCGCACACCGAGCTGGCCGAGACCATCCTGGAGGAGAGCGGCTACACCGACATGTGGAAGAACGACCGCTCGGTAGAAGCGCCCGGCCGGCTGGAAAACCTCAAGGAACTGATCCGCTCCATGGAGGAGTACGAATCGCTGCGCTCCTTCCTCGAACATGTAGCGCTGGTGATGGACGCCGAGCAGAACGCCGAGCTCGACGCCGTCAACATCATGACGCTGCATTCGGCCAAGGGCCTCGAATTCGAGACGGTTTTTCTGCCCGGCTGGGAGGAAGGACTGTTCCCGCATCAGCGCGCGCTCGACGAGGGCGGCCGCTCCGGGCTCGAGGAAGAGCGGCGGCTGGCCTATGTCGGGCTGACCCGCGCCAAGAAGAACCTGCATTTGTGGTTCGTCTCCAACCGCCGCATCCACGGCCTGTGGCAATCGACGATCCCGTCGCGCTTCCTCGATGAATTGCCGGAAGCCCATGTCGAGGTCGCCGAGAGCGGCAACTCCTATGGCGGCTACGGCAATGCCTATGGCGGCGGCTCCTTCGCCTCCGGACGAGGCGGCCAGGCGGCAGGACGGCAGAATCCTTACGGCGCTTCGCGCTTCGACAATGTCGGCGCAGAAAAATCCGGCGCCTTCTCTAGCACCTATGCAACGCCGGGCTGGCAGCGCGCGCAGCAGAACCGCACCGAGGCGACCGACCGCAACTGGGGCTCCCGCTCCGGCCACCAGGTCGAGCGCATCGGCTATGGCGAGACCGACAGTGGCTATGGCGCCGGCCGCACCTCGATCAAGGGCCGCACCATCGACGGCGAGCTGGTCGCCAAATCCGTCGCCGACACGCCATCCCCCTTCAATGTCGGCGACCGCGTCTTCCACCAGAAATTCGGCAACGGCAACATTGCCGCCATCGACGGCAACAAGCTGACCATCGACTTCGACAAGGCCGGCCAGAAACGCGTGCTGGACGGGTTTGTCACCGGGGTGTGAGCGTCCCTCTCACCGATACCGCGCCTGGTTCCATTTGTGGCCGAGCAGCGACAGGATGATGATCAGCCCGTTGAAGAACTGGACATAGAAGCCGCTCAGGCCTGCCGCGACGACGCCGGTCTGGATGAATGACACGGTGACGGCGCCGATGGCGCCGCCGACCACGGTGCCGACGCCGCCCCAGGTCGGCGTGCCGCCAACGAACACCGATGCCAGCACCGGCAGCAAATAGCCGTCGCCAGCCGTCGGCCACCAGGTGAAGTTGATCATCACCGAGAAGGTGCCGGCGATCGCCGCCCCGATGCCGACGAAGACGAATACTTTCACCCGCACGCGCTTGACGTCGATGCCCATCTGCTGGGCGCTGTCGGGATTGTCGCCGACCACCTTCACCTGCGCGCCGAAACGATGCCTGTTGTAGAGCAGCGCCGACAGCACGACAAAGCCAATGGCCCAGAAGATCTGCACCGGGATGCCGTAAAGCTGGCTGGAGAACATCTTGTAGGCCCAGCTGTCGGCAAGGCTGGTCAGCGCCGTCGACCTGCCTTCGTTGATGATCTGGATCAGGCCGCGCAGCAGGAAGTTCATGCCGAGCGTGGCGATCAGCGACGACAGCCCGCCATAGACGACCAGCGACCCGACAAGGAAGCCGAGCAACGTGCCCGTTGCAATGGCGGCGGCAATACCGAGAAACGGGTCGTAGCCGGCCTGCACGACCAGCGCGAACACCCATGAGGCAAAACCCATCGTCGCCGGAAACGACAGGTCGATCTCGCCGCAGGTGACGACGAAGACCAGCGGCACCACCACGAACAGCGCAACCGGCAGCGTGGTGAGCACGGAACTGTAGAGATACCAGGTGGTGAAGACGGTCGGGTTGGCGATCATGAACACCGTCATCATCACCACGAACACGGCAAGCGTGCCAAGTGCGGCGCGGTTGTCGAGGATGAAGCCGCGCATCCAGTGATCGGATGGGTGTTTCCACTCTTTCCGGGGATTGCCGGGACGGGAGATGCCTGCGGACGGCTCTTGCAGATCGGGCTCCATCGTCTTGCTCATCGTGCTCTCTGCTCCGGGTCGCCGGCGTCGTGCAGTCCCGGCAATCCACCCGGATGCGCGACGTCTTCCATGAAGTTGATGAGGTCTTCGGCCGACTTGACCTGGCTGCGGTCGGCGGTGAGCGCCACCTTGCCGCGGTCCAGCACGACGAAACGATCGGCGACGTCGAAGACGTGGTGGATGTTGTGGCCGATGAACAGGATCGACCGTCCGCTCGCCCGCACCTGGCGCACGAAATGGAAGACCTTGGCGGTCTCGGTCAGCGACAGCGCCGTCGTCGGCTCGTCGAGGATGATCAGGTCGGCCTGCTTGTAGATTGCCCGGGCGATCGCCACGCCCTGGCGTTCGCCGCCGGAAAGCTGGCCAACGATCGATTGCGGCGTGAACACTTTCGAGGTGAAGCCGATCTCGCGCATCAGCCGGCTCGCCTCCTCGATTTCCTTGTTGACCTTCAGCCAGCCGAGAAAGCCGGTGAGTTCGCGGCCCATGAAGATGTTGCGCACGATCGTCTGCTGCACGGCCAGCGCCCGGTCCTGGAATACCGTCTCGATGCCGGCGTCGCGAGAGCGCGCGGCGCTCCAGCCGGTCACCGGCTGGCCGCGGATGAGGATCTCGCCGCTGGTCGGTTTGACCACGCCGGAGAGGATCTTGATCAGCGTCGACTTGCCGGCGCCGTTGTCGCCGATCAGGCCGACCACCTCGCCGCGGTCGACGCTGAGATTGACCCCACCCAGCGCATAGACCTGACCGTAGGACTTGCTGATGTCGCGCAGTTCGATGAGGCGTTCGGCCATGGCGATCCTCGCTTGGTTCCGGCTGCGGTCGGAAGACCGGCAGCCGTGTCAAAAGGTCAGCGCAGCGCCTGCTTGGCGAGCTCGGCGACGATCTCGTAATTGTCAGGCGTGACGAAGCCGGCGCCGGTGTCGACATTCATTGGCGCCAGGCCCAGCACCACCTGCTGGCAGAGGCTGAGGATCGGCAGATAACCCTGCAGGAACGGCTGCTGGTCGGCCGTCAGCTGGACCCAGCCGCCCTTGAAGCCCTCGACGATCTGCGGGCTGGTGTCGAAGCCAAAATTGAAGATATCGCCAGCCTTCCTGCCCGCCGCCTGCATGTAGGTCGGGACGTTGCCCAGCATCTGTCCGCCGGGATAGCCAACCGCCTTGACATCGGGATTGTTGAGGAGTGCTGCGGTAATCACCGGAATGGCCAGATTAGGGTCGGAAGCCCATTCGCCGCTCGGCGGCGAGGAGAGCTGGATGACCTCGACGCCCGCCTCTTTCAGGGCGGCGACTGTGCCGCGCTCGCGTGCGCCGCGGCTCTCGTTCTCGAACGGGCCGATCATGATCGCCTTGTCGCCGGCCTTGAGCCCGGCCAGCTTGAACGCCTCGGCGCCGAGCGCGCGGCCCTGCTCTTCCTGCTGGGCGCCGACATAGCCGCCGCCGAACGCTGCCGTGACCTTCGGCACCGGCACGTTCTGGTACATCATCCTGATGCCGTCCTTGTGCGCCTGTTCGCCCAGCGGCATGATCGAAGCATCGCCAGGGTGGCCCATCATGGCGATGCCGCCGGGCTTGACCGCGACGGCCTCGCGCAATTGCTGCACCATCTTCTCGACATCCCACTGGGAGAAGATGTAGTCGACCTTTGGCCCAAGATCGGCCTGGGCCTGCTTGGCGCCATTGTAGACGATGGTGCCGAAGGCGTCGCCCTCGGCGCCGCCGACGAAGAAGCGGATGTGGACGTCCTTGCACCACTGGGCATCGAGCGCCTGGGCGGGCAAGGTGGAGATTGCGGCGGCGAGCGCCGTGGCGGCCGCCATGACGGTCGAGCGCAGAACTGTCCTTCTCATCGTGATGCTCATGCACGTTCCTCCCTTTGTTCCCTCGCAAGCCGAGGGGTCTTCGACGAATGCTTCGGCTTCTCGCCGCAATGCTTCGCTGGCCGGCTCCCTGTTTGATGCATGTCGTTGTCGCAAAACCGCTGCACACCCTTGGGTCAGGCCAGAGGGAATGCTCTTGCGCGACATGCATTAGCCTCACGCCGGGTTCGGCAGATACGTCGCACCTCCCCGGCATTGCTTGAGGTAGTCCAGCGCCCGCACTTGCCCGGTAATCTCAAGGTCGCCGCGATAGACCGGGTCGTGCCAGCCTTCGATGTCGATGGCGCCCCTGTATCCGGCCAGCCGCAATTCGCTGATCACCCGCGTCCAGTCGCTGTCCCCGAAGCCAGGCGTGCGCATTTGCACGAACGGCAGCCGGCCGAACACGCCATGCTCGCGGATCACGTCCCAGCGCACCGTCGCGTCCTTGCCGTGGACATGAAAAATGCGCGGCGCCCATCTGCGGATCTGCGGGATCGGATCGATCAGGTAGACGAGCTGGTGGCAGGGCTCCCATTCCAGGCCGAGATTGTCATCTGGCAATTCGTTGAACATCAGCTCCCAGGCGTCCGGATTGTGGGCGATGTTCCAGTCTCCATCAGCCCAGTTGCCGTCCATCGCGCAATTCTCGAAGGCGATGCGCACGCCCTTGTCGGCGGCGCGCCGGGCCAGTGGTCCCCAGACCTCGCGGAAGCGCGGCAGGCTGTCGGGCAGCGGCTTGCCGCGGAGGCGGCCGGTGAAGCCGCTGACCATCGCGGTGCCGAACAGATGCGCATGGTCGATGGCCGTTTCCCAGGCATCAAGCACGCCGCGATCGACATCGCCGCTTTCCAGCGGATTGCCGAAGACGCCGAGCGAGGAGACGACGACATCGGCATCACCGATCGCCTCGCGGATCTGGCCGGCCAGCCGTGGAAGATCCTTGTCGCCCAGCGTCTGCCAGAAGAAGGGCTGGATGCTCTCGAAGCCGAGCGGCAGGATCGCCTTAATATAGGCGGCCGGGTCATCGAGATTGGCCCGCACCATGGTGCCGATCCTGATGTCGAGAAGCGGGTTTGGCATCGTCACCCTTCCTGTGCGATCGCGACCCGGCGCCCGGTTTCGGCGCTTTCGATCGCGGCAAAGACCATGGCCAGGCTCTTGATGTTGTCGGCGCCGCGCGTCTCCGGCTCGCTGCCGGTTTCGACGGCACGCACAAAATCCTGGATGATGCCGAGATGGCCGCCGATGCGGTCTCTCGGATCGAGCGGCGGCACGGCGAGCGGCTCAGTGCGATCGAACAGGCCTTCACGGATAGGCCGCGCGACTTCCGCCATCAGTCCGTCCTCACCGTCCCAGACCAAGCTGCCGTGCTCGGCGACGATGCGCCATGTGCTCTCCCAACTGGTGCGGAACCCGTCGGCGCACCAGGAGCCGGCATAGGTGAACAGCTTGCCGCCGCCGAGCTCGAAGATTGCGGTGGCCGACGATCCCTGCCGGTACCAGGAATTGACCGGCTCCCATTCCTGGCAGTAGACGCTGGCCGGCGCGCCGCCGACCATGTAGCGGGCGGCGTCGAAAGTATGGATCGCCATGTCGAGCAGCAGGACATGGCGCATCTCCTCGCGAAACCCGCCGAAATGCGGCGCGACGAAGAATTCGGCGTGGATGCTGGTTGGCGCACCGATGGCGCCGGAATCGAGAAAACGCCTGATGCGCCTGACGTTGGCGACATAGCGGCGGTTCTGGACGACGGCGTGCACGCGCCTGGCGCGTCGGGCAGCCTCGACGATGGCGCGCGCGTTCTCCGGGCTGTCAGCCAGCGGCTTCTCCGTCAGGAGATGGCAATGATGGGCAAAGGCCGAAAGCGCGACATCGCGCCGGGCCGCGGGAACCACGACGTCGAACACAGCGTCTGGCCTGGTCTGGTCGAGCACGGCGTCAAGATTGGTCCCGACAATGGCGCCGGCAAGCTCGTATTCGCGCGCCCTTGCCGTCGCCCTGTCGGCGTCGAGATCGACAAGGCCGACAATAGCCAACCCGTCGATCTGCCTCGCCGCATCGAGCCAGTGCTTGCTCATCGCTCCGCAGCCGACCAGGACGACATTCATCATCCAGCGCTCCTCCTCCGCTCGGCCCCTCCAGACCGGTCGTCACGCATTCACGGCATGACCGTAAACGCTTTTCCGTAAACGTTTACGAGAACACACCGGAAGGCGTAGAATGTCAATTGGCCGCTCGCGAAAATCACCTAGATCACCTTGGCCTGAAGAGCGGTCGATGATAGCCAGGCAAGGGGGAGAACTGTCCTTTGGCGTCCAGCATTCACGACCTTGCGCGTCACCTGAACATTTCGATCGGCACCGTGTCGCGCGCGCTCAACGGCCGTGCCGACGTCAATGCCGACACCCGCCAGCGCGTGCTCGATGCGGCGGCAAAGCTGAACTATTCGCCGAACCAGTCCGGCCGCAGCCTGCGCCGCGGCGCCACCCACTCGATCGCCTTCATGCTGCAGCCGCACCCGGGCGACCAGCAATATGGCGAGCCGTTCTTCATTCCGTTCCTGACCGGGCTGCAGGCGAAACTCGCCGAAAGCGGGCTCGACCTGATCGTGGTGATGGGCGCGCCGGGCGACTACCAGCAGGAGCGCCTGCGCCGGGTGGTCGAGACGCGTCGGGCCGACGCCGTGGTGCTGGCCTATACGCGTCGCGAGGACGAGCGCATCGATTACCTGACCAGGGTCGGCTTCCCGTTCGCGACGCTCGGCCGCAGCCGCTCCGGCGGCAAGACCTACCCGTCGCTCGACCTCGATTTCGAAAAAGCCGGGGCCGACGCGGTCGACCGCCTGGTGGCGCGCGGCCACCGCCGCATCGCCGCCATCCGCCCGTCCCTCAACCTCAATTTCGGCTATCTGTTCCTGGCCGGCTATCGCAAGGCCCTGCGGCGGCACGGCATCGAGGTCGACCCCGGGCTGATCGCGAAAGGCTTCATCAACGAGGCCGGCGGCGACGCGGTGACGCCGCAGGTCATGCGCTCCAAGGACCCGCCGACCGCCATCATCTTCAACAATGACGCTATGGCACTCGGCGGCTGCAAGGCGCTGGCCGAGATGGGCATCAAGCCGGGCCACGACATTGCGGTGATCGTCATCGTCGACACGCCGCTCTGCCGCTATTTTTCACCGGCACTGACCGGCTTCCGCCCTCGCCTGGAGCCGATGGGACGGCGGCTTGCCGAAATGTTGCTGGCGTCGATCCCCGCCTTCGCCGGCCCCGAAGGCGCGCGGATCATCCGTGAGGTCTGGCCGCTGGAGCTGATCGCGCGCGACAGCGATTGGTGATGGCCGGGCCTTCCCTCCAGCCACGTCGATCGCCTAGGATGAGTCAGGCGCAGCAGGGGAGAATGCATGGGCAAGGGACGGGTCGAGGCATTTTCCGATGGCGTCATGGCCATCATCATCACCATCATGGTGCTGGAATTGAAGGTGCCGCATAGCGCGGATTTTTCCGGGCTGGCACCGCTATGGCCCACCTTTCTCAGCTACGTGCTGTCCTTCATCTATGTCGGCATCTACTGGAACAATCTGCACAACATGTTCCACACCGTGCAGCGGGTCGATGGCCGCGTGCTGTGGGCGAATTTGCATCTGCTGTTCTGGCTGTCGCTGATGCCCGTGACCACCGCCTTCATGGGCGAAAACCATTTCGCGCCGGTGCCTGTCGCCGTTTACGGTGTTGTCCTGGCGCTTTGCGCGGCCGCCTACTTCATTCTGGTCGTCATCCTGCACCGGCTGCATGGCAACGACACTGCCTTCGCCAGAGCGGCAGGCACCGATCGCAAGGAGAAGATCTCGGTGGTCCTCTACATCGCCGCCATTCCACTGACGTCAGTCAATCAATGGATCAGCGTTGCGCTCTATGTGCTGGTTGCCATGATCTGGTTCGTGCCGGACAAGCGTTTCGAAAAGCAGATCGAAAAATAGGTCCGCCCTATCCCCGCATCGCCTTCAGCTTTTCCGCCACCGAGGCCGCAAGGTCGGCATAGCGCTCCTCCAGCCGCTCGGCCGCCTTGATCACCGAAAAATCGTGGCCGAATTTTTCCAGCGCCATGCGCAGCTTCTCGACGAACTCCGCCTGCTTTTCAAGCGCCGAAAACAGCGTTCTCACTTGCGCTTCGCTGATGTCGGGATTGGCAAGCATTTGCGGCACCTCACGGCTCATCTGGTCGCCGGTGGCGGTCTGTTCTTTCAGGATCTCGATCCAGTCGGTCAATCGGTAATCTCCTTCTTACGCGGACAGCATGCGCAGCGCCTGCCGATATGGTCAACCCAAGGACGCCCAAACGGGCTTGCGCGAGCCTGTCGCCGCGTTAAGTTCGGCGCAACCTGAGCGAGGACACGATCGATGACCACCGACGCCGAAATCCAGAGCGCTTTGCCTGCCCTTGGCTCCGGCAACGTAGCCGTCATCACCGGCGGCGCCAGCGGCATCGGCCTCGCAGCGGCCAGGCGGCTGGCGGCAATGGGCCTAAAAATCGTGCTTGCCGACATCGGCGGCGCGCGGCTCGATGAGGCTGCCCACGGCGTTGCCACGATTGCCGGCGACAGCGCCGCCGTGCTCGCTGTCGCGACCGACGTTTCGCAGCCCGACGAGGTCGACCGGCTGGCCGAAAAGGCGTTCGATGCCTTCGGCGGCGTGTCGCTGTTAATGAACAATGCCGGCGTCGGCAACAACCCCGGCAAGCCCTGGGGAAACCGCGACGCCTGGAAGCGGCTGCTGGACATCAATTTCTGGGGCGTCGTCCATGGCGTCGAGGCCTTCGTGCCACGTATGCTGGCTACAGCAAAACCGGGCCTGATCGTCAACACCGGCTCCAAGCAAGGCATCACGACGCCGCCCGGCAATCTTGCCTACAACGTCTCCAAATCGGGCGTGAAAACATTCACCGAGGGCCTGGCGCATGCGCTGCGCAACGAGCCCGGGGCCAACATCGCCGCGCATCTGCTCATTCCGGGGTTCACTTTTACCGGCCTGACCGAAGGTGCGACCGAAAAGCCCGCCGGCGCCTGGACCGGCGAGCAGGTGATCGACTTCATGCTGGCCGCGCTGGTGCGTGGCGACTTCTACATCCTGTGCCCCGACAACGAGGCGACGCGGCCTATGGACGAAAAGCGCATGGCCTGGGCGATCGGCGACATCATCGAGAACCGCCCTGCTCTGTCGCGCTGGCACCCGGACCACAAGGACGCTTTCGCGGCGTTCATGGAAGGCTGACGCTCACGCCGCATGCGTCTTCGAGCCGTGCTTTTGCGCAGCGGCCTTGTTGACCGCCACATCCGCGACCTGTCGGTCATGCCGCTTCGCCGCGCGCTCACATTTGTCGCGGATCTCCTGGACCTCGGATTCGGTCAGATGCTCGATGCCGATAAAGCTGTTTTTGGCTTTGCTGACCCGGATCAATTCGTCGAGCTTCGCCTGGATCGCGGCGCCGTCACGGTTTTGGGTGTTCTGGATTAGGAACACCATCAGGAAGGTGACGATCGTGGTGCCGGTGTTGATGATGAGCTGCCATGTATCGGAAAACCCGAACATCGGTCCGCTTGCCCCCCACGCAACAATGATCAGGAAACAGACGGCGAATGTCGACGGCAGACCGGCTAGATGCGCCACATAATTGGCGATCCTGGTGAAAAGCTTCTCTATCATGGCAGGAGAAACAACCAGCATCCGCTCCTGGTTCCCTCCTTTCACCGACGCAGCCGTTCACAGACCCGCAAGGATCAAGGGATTTCGCGCTCCCAGCGGTCGAGGAAGGCCTCGATGGAAAGCGCCTGCATGTCGGGAATGGCCCTGGCGAGTTTTTCGACCGACCAGTCCCACCAGCCGAGGCTTTCAATCCGCGCAGCGGTTTTCTCGGCAAAACGCTGGCGCAGCGGGTTGGCCGGAACGCCGGCGACGATCGCATAGGCAGGTACATCGCGCGTCACCACCGCATTGGCGCCGATGATCGCGCCATTGCCGATGGTCACATCGGGCATGATCACCGCGCCATGGCCGATCCAGACGTCGTGGCCGATGGTGACGGACGTCGCCCGCCGCCGCTCGCGGAACGCCGCGTCGACGCCGAGCCAGCGAAAATACTCGTTTGGCCGATAGCTGACCTTGTGCTGGGTCAATCGCTCGATCGGGTGCTCGAGCGCGTTGATACGGCTGTTGGCGGCGATCGAGCAGAACTTGCCTGTTGTCGTGTAGATCGCCTCGGCGTGGCGCTCGAAATAGGAGAAGTCACCGACTATGACTTCGCGCAAGATGACCCGCTCGCCGATCGAAGCGTAGCGCCCAAGCTTGCATGCCTTCAATTCCGCGGTCGGATGGATGCGCGGCTTGGGGTCTTTCAGGACAAGATTTTCGGGACGGTCCATGCCGGCGGCTTTACGCCCGAGCGATTGGTCCCGCAAGCGGGAGCAATCGTCCGTCACCTGTTTCCAGAGCCTATTTCGGCTTGCCGTTGGTCCACACCACGTTCTGGCCATAGAGCGGGACCGTGGTGACCGACATTTTCGCAGAACCGTCCTGCACCTGGCGCGAATGCGACAGATAGATCAGGGTCTCGTTGGCTTTATCGTAGATGCGGTTCACCACCTGTTTCTTCCAGATCAGACTGATGCCTTGCTTGAACACCTCCTCGCCGGCATCGCTCATGTCGATGTCGCCGATTGTGATCGGCCCGGTTTGGCGGCAGGCGATCGAGGAATCGGATGGGTCCTCGAACCAGTTGCCCTTTTGCAGGCGATCGATCACGCCACGGTCGAAATAGGAGACGTGGCAGGTCACGCCTTCGACCTTCGGGTCCTTGATCGCCTCGACGATGATGTCGTTGCCTAGCCAGTCGACGCCGACCTTGCCGACCTCCTGGGCGACAGCCGCACCAGCGCCGACGACAAGGCACGCGGCCAAAGCGCCGCCGATCAGTTTTCGCCCAATCAGTCCCTGCCCAATCAGTCGTTGCAACAAAGCCTCCTGCGGTTCGAGTTTTGCCGACCTCAGGTGGGACGGGCGGCGGCACTTTGCAAGCGGATCATTTTTTAAGGGAAAGCCGGTTGCGGCAACGCGACATCTTTGCGCGAGCGAGATCAAACCGTTAAGAGTGTTCGCCCAACAAGCTCCAAAGGCGCCGATACGGCGCCGATGAAAATCGCGACGGACAGCCATTTGATGATGCGTTCAATACTGGTCGGCATTCTCATCCTGATGGCGGCGGGCATCGGCTGGCTCACCTTCGAGTGGTACCGTGGGCATTATGGCGGCGAGCCGTTCGGCGCGCCGTTCACGCTGGTCGACCAGAAGGGCGCTCCGATCACCGAGGCGGCCTTTCGCGGCCACCCCAGCGTCGTCTTCTTCGGCTTCACCCACTGCCCGGAAGTCTGCCCGACCACGCTGTTCGAACTGGCCGGCTGGCTGAAGACGATGGGTGATGATGGCAAGAACCTGCGCGCCTATTTCGTGACGGTCGACCCGGAGCGCGACACGCCCGAAATCATGAACGCCTATATCAGCAACTTCTCCGACCGCATCCTCGGCATCACCGGCGACCCGGACAAGGTCCGCGCCATGGCCAAATCCTTCGGCATCTATTCGAAAAAGGTCGATACCGGCGACGGCGACTACACGATGGACCACACCGCTTCGGTGCTGCTGCTCAACGCCAGGGGCGATTTCGCCGGCACCATCGCTTATGGCGAAAGCCCCGACACCGCCATCGCCAAGCTCAAGCGGCTGGCGGCGGCAGGCTAGTGCATGATCCCGAACCGAAGCTCCGCACCAGCGAACAGTGGGAACCGGATTTCGGATAAGATCATGCGCACAAAGAAAATCGTTTGATGACCCAAACGCGGCTTTATTTCAGCACTGGAAAGATCGAGGCCGACCGTATCTTCGCGGCGTTCGAAGCGGCATTCGAAGATGAGGGCCTGCCGATTGGCTTGGTCGAAGTCGACGAGGACCGCGACATCCACGAAGTGTCACTCTATGCCGACGGCGATGTCGATGCCGTCGAGGCGCGCTTGAAGGAGATCCTTGCCGGGCTGGCCCTGTCGAGGCCGATTGCGCGCGAGCCCGTGCCTGATATCGACTGGGTGACGCGTTCGCTGGAGGGACTGAAGCCGGTGCGCGCCGGCCGTTTCTTCGTCCACGGCGCGCATGACCGCAGGAAGCGCCACAGCGGCGAGCTCGCCATCGAGATCGAAGCGGGCCTCGCCTTTGGAACCGGCCATCACGGCACCACCGCCGGCTGCCTCGAAATTCTGGAACAGGTCGTGCGGCGCGAACGCCCGCGCAACGCGCTCGACCTCGGCACCGGCAGCGCGGTGCTGGCCATCGCGCTGGCCAAGCTCGCCCATATTCCGGTGCTGGCGACCGACATCGATCCGGTCGCCACAAAAGTCGCCGCCGCCAACGCGCGGCTCAATCACGTCAAGGCGCTGGTGGAGACGGTGACGGCGCCGGGCTTCCACCATCCGATTTTTGCCGCGCGCGGCCCTTTTGGCCTCATCGTCGCCAATATACTGGCGCGGCCGCTGATGCGGCTGGCGCCCGAAATGGCCAGGCATGTCGGTTTGGGCGGCTCGATCGTGCTGTCGGGCATCCTCGACCGGCAGCGCGACGCGGTGATCTCCGCCTATGTCGGCCAGCAGTTCCGCCATGTCAGGACGTTGCATCGCGAAGGCTGGGTGACGATCCACCTCAAGCGGTGACGCGCAGCGCCTTCAATTGCACGCCGCAAATTCGCTCAGACATAGCGCGACCTTGCCGCCTTCTTCAGTTCTTCGCGATCGTAGCCGTTCGCTTTCAGCGTTTCGTCGTCAAAGCCAAGCAGAACGCCGCTCACATAGCGGCTC
The DNA here is from genome assembly GCF_055811735.1 of Mesorhizobium sp. WSM4850. Classification (NCBI taxonomy): domain Bacteria; kingdom Pseudomonadati; phylum Pseudomonadota; class Alphaproteobacteria; order Hyphomicrobiales; family Phyllobacteriaceae; genus Mesorhizobium; species Mesorhizobium sp. WSM4850. Next base: position 66,329 of record NZ_JBVVPV010000010.1, read on the forward strand.
GCTTCGCGCTGGCGCGCTTCGATGAGAGCGTTCACGGCGCTTCTGAAAAATCCGCGTCTGGCTGAAATCGTGGACATGATGGTCTCCTTTGCAGGGCAGTAAGACTCGTTCCTCCACGCCAAAAAAGGTAAGCTCTGCTGACCTTTTTTTAAATCGCTGATTCTGCATGGCGTCCATGCGCAAAAGCGATGCTGGACCGAACAGGGCAATCACTGCAGGCAAAAGAGGGCCTCCCAGCTCACGTAGAATGACCACCGTCGATGTCGGCGCTGCCCCTCATTGCCCTGCCGGGCATTTCTCCCCGTATAGTGACGGGGAGAAAAACGCCTTCGCGAACGATTTCGCCAATCTCCAGGTTGCGGAAAGGATGCCGAGGTTGCGGTCAGCCCCTTCTCCCCGTCACTATACGGGGAGAAGATGCCGGCAGGCAGATGAGGGCAGCGCAGACCTGAAGCGATTGCCCTGCTGGAGCGCCTGGCGTAGCAAAAGTCGATTCCGATTTCCGGGGTCATGCGCTACGGTCGCGCCAAAGCATCGGGCCCAAAAGTGGAAACCGGTTTGGGAAAACCCGATGCTCAAACAAAAGGCTAGATGTGAGCGGCGGCACGGTTCGACTTGAAAGTCCGCCGCTCACATCCAGCATCCGAGGAGAGGCCATGATGTTCCAGACCTTTGATTCCGCAGGCGACCCCGCCGTCGGCAAGCCACGTGTGGCGTTGCTGCGTCAATGGCTGGCGGCCAACGGGCTGGATGGCTTCATCGTGCCTCGTGCCGACGAGCATCAGGGCGAATATGTCGCCGACCGCTCGGCGCGGCTGAAATGGCTGACCGGCTTCAGCGGCTCGGCCGGCGCCGCCATCGTGCTCGGCGACCGTGCCATCATGTTCGTCGACGGCCGCTACACGCTGCAGGTGCGCCACGAGGTCGATCTCGACATCTTTTCGATCGAAAGCCTGGTCGACAATCCGCCCGCCGCCTGGATCAAGGACAATCTCGGCAAGGGCGTGCGGCTTGGCTTCGACCCGTGGCTGCAGACGATCGGCGACGTGAAAGCGCTGAAAGCGTCGGCCGAAAAATCGGGAGCGACATTGGTGCCGCTCGAGAGGAATCCGATCGACGCCATTTGGGAGAACCAGCCCGAACCGCCGCTGGCGCCGGTCGAGCTTCATCCTATCGGCTTTGCCGGCGAATTGGCCAAGGACAAGCTGGCGCGGCTGGCCGAGTCGATCGGCAAGGATGGCGCCACCCATGCCGTGCTGACCGACCCGTCCTCCATCGCCTGGGCCTTCGACATCCGCGGCGGCGATGTGCCGCACACGCCGCTGGCGCTCGGCTTCGCCGTGCTCGCCGCCGATCGATCGCACCTGCTTTTCATGGACCAGCGTAAGTTTTCACGCACCGTCGCGGCCTATCTGACGCAGCTCGCCGAATTGCACGAACCCGGTGAATTCGAAGCTGCTATCGCAGCCCTGGCCAAGGGCGGCGCGAAGATCGCGCTGGATCCGGTGCTGGCGGCGGAGAGACTGAGAATGCTGGTCGAGGACAATGGCGGCACCGTCATCACCGCACCCGACCCTGCCCGCATTCCGCGCGCGACGAAAAACCAGGCCGAGATCAGCGGCGCCCGTGCCGCGCACCGCCGCGATGGCGCCGCCGTTGCCAAGCTGCTTTGCTGGCTCGACCGCCAGGAACCGGGCAAGCTCGACGAGATCGCGGTCGTCACCAAGCTCGAGGAGTGCCGCCGCAGCACCGGCGAGGAAACACAGATGCCGCTGCGCGACGTGTCCTTCGACACCATCGCCGGCGCCGGCCCGAACGGCGCCATCATGCACTACCGCGTTTCCCGCGCCACCAGCCGAAAGCTTCAGTCTGGCGAACTGTTCCTGCTCGATTCGGGCGGGCAGTATCAGGACGGCACCACCGACATCACCCGCACCGTACCGATCGGCACACCGACCGAGGAAATGCGCGAACGCTTCACGCTGGTGCTGAAGGGCATGATCGGCATTTCCATGCTGCGCTTTCCCCCGGGCACGCGCGGCTCCGAGATCGACGCCGTGGCGCGCCTTGCCCTGTGGAAACACGGTTGCGATTTCGCCCATGGCACCGGCCATGGCGTCGGCTCCTATCTGGCCGTGCACGAGGGCCCGCAGCGCATCGCCAGGACCGGCACCGAAAAGCTGCTGGCAGGCATGATCGTCTCCAACGAGCCGGGCTACTACAAGGAGGGTTCTTACGGCATTCGCATCGAGAATCTCATACTGGTGACGCCGGCCGAGCCGATAGAGGGCGGCGACATCGCTGTGCATGGCTTCGAGACGCTGACGCTGGCGCCGATCGACACCAGGCTGGTGCGATCCGACCTGTTGACGCGCGACGAGCTGCATTGGCTCGACACATACCACCAGCGCGTGCTGGCCGAGATCGGACCGATGCTCGATGGCGAGACGCTGGCCTGGCTGGAAAAGGCAACCGCACCGCTGCCGCACGACCAGAAGTCCTGATTTTTCGGAAAGGCGGTGGGTCAGCTAGGGACCCAGGATGCCGGTCCGCAGGCAATGGCCTGCGGCCTTATCGCTGCCTTCTAACCTCCAAGGGTCGCCGACGGATTTCGCCGCGAAACTCGTTGAAGACACATGGCGGGTGCAGGATGACGGTCGTCTCGGCACAAGGTCTGGCGTGGTGGAACGAGAAGGCAGAGCGTGGGCGAAACCGACGAGCGGCTGCTGGCGCTGATCGCTCAGAACAATGCGGCTGCGGTGGAAGCCATGGTCGAGCGCAAGCTGCCGCGGCTGATCCGTCTCGCCACGCGAATGCTGGGCGACCGCGGCGAGGCCGAGGATGTCGCGCAGGAGACGTTCTTGCGCATCTGGCGGGCGGCTCCGGGCTGGCGCGCCGGCGAGGCGAAGTTCGACACCTGGCTGCATCGCGTCGCACTCAATCTCTGCTACGACCGGCTGCGCAGGCGGCGGGAGACGCCGGTGGCGGAACTTCCCGATCGCCCCGACGAACGCCCGGGCGTGGAAGCGGATATGCTCGCGGCCGACGATCAGCACCAGGTGCGGCGCGCGCTGGCCGAGCTGCCGGAGCGCCAGCGCGAGGCGATCGTGCTGCAGTATTATCAGGAGCTTTCGAACGGCGATGCGGCAGAGGTCATGGGCATCAGCATCGAGGCATTGGAAAGCCTGTTGTCGCGGGCGCGGCGGCAGCTCGCCCTATGAGCGCAAGCACGGTTGGCTGAACCGGCTGGTCGGCATGCTGCCGAAGTCTCGCGGCGAAGCAATCGCTTTTGCACCGACCATCCCGCTGGCGCTGCGAGGCCAGGCAGACGTCACCTCCTATGCGCCGTCCGCCCTGCCAGAGGCGCCGGACGACCTGATGACGCGCGTCGGCAAGCTCTATGACGCCGACGAACAGCTGCATGCGCTGTCGAGCAGCGCGATGGAGACACGGGCGTTGGGCGCGGTGAACGCGCAGCGCAAGGACGCAGCGAGCGTCGGCCGCACCGCCGCGGGCTTCCTCGCCAAGGCCGGCGGACCGCGCGTTGCCATGATCGAAACCAGCGGCTGGGACACCCATAGCGGCCAGCAAGCCAGGCTGGCCAACCAGCTCAGAGCGCTCGACGCGCTCATCGATGGGTTGCACGTTGGCCTCAGCGATATCTGGAAGGATACGACCGTGCTGGTCGCCACCGAGTTCGGCCGCACTGTCGCCGTCAACGGCACTGGCGGCACCGACCACGGTACGGCATCGGCTGCGATGATCGCTGGCGGAGCGGTGAATGGCGGGCGGGTGCTGGCCGACTGGCCGGGACTGTCTACCGGTGCACTCTACCAAGGACGCGACCTCGCCCCGACGCTCGACCTCGACGCGCTGATTGCGGTGACATCAGCCGAAACGTTTGATCTCGATCCGCAAGAGACGATGCACAGGCTCTTTGCAGGAGGTCGATTCGATCCCGCGATCTCCAACATCGTGCGGAAATAGGACTGGCGTACTCAGCCGGTCCGGTTACCCGACGAACTGCCGGGCCAGCACCAGCACGACGGCGCCGGCCAAAAACATCGCCATAAGCCCGCTGCGCAGCGAGACCAGCCCGGCGACGATCAATGCCGCCCATTCCGCCGGCCCGCCGCCAAGTGCTGCCGGCGCCACCAGCGTCGTCAGCACTGCGGCAGGCACAGCGTTCAGCCCGGCCTCGACGCGCGGATGGATGTTTTCGAAGCGCGAGATCACCAGATGGCCGCCGATGCGGGTCAGATAGGTCGCGATCGCGCCGGCGGTGATGATCCACAAGGTCGTGCTCATGGCCGCGCCTCCACGCCGCTGTGGCGCGGCGGCAGGATGACCGCGAGCAGCACGCCGGCCACGGCGCCAATCGAGACGTGCCAGGGCGAGCCCACCGTCTTGTAGGCGATGATGGAGGCAGCAGCACTGGCGACGACCACCGGCAGCCACAGTGGCCGTTTGCGAAAGCCCATGACCAGTCCGAGGAAATAGATCGGCAGCAGAAAATCGATGCCCAGCGCATGGGTATCGGGAATAAGCCTGCCGAATACCGCGCCAAGCGCGCTTTCGGTCACCCAGAACACATAGACCGGCAGGCCAAGCCCCATATACCAGGCGAAGCCGACCGTCTCGCCAGCCTCCGCCTTGCGCTCGGCCACGGCGAACTGCGGATCGGTGAGCAGGAAATAGCCGACCGCCTGCTGCACCGGCGGCCAGTGCGCGATGCGCCGGCCGATGCCCGCGGAGTAAAGCACATGGCGGAAATTCACGGCGAAGATCGACAGCACGATCAGCCATGGCGCGACATGCTGCCCGAACAATTCGATGCCGACCATCTGGCTGGCGCCGCCGAAAACCATGGCGCTCATCAGCAAGGCTTCAAGCACCGAAAATCCGTTGTCTACGGCGAGCGCCCCGAACAGCAGTCCAAACGGCGCCGCCGCCACCACGACGGGCATGCTGAGCCGCACGCCTTGCCAGAAATCGCTTTTTGCGCGGTTTTCGGAGATTGCTTCCGCCGACATCAGCCACTCCTCGGAGCACCGCTCGTCCTTTTGGACGATCAAAGGACGCTCTAACACTTTGAATCCACGCGTCGGGCCATCCGAAAATCGATCCCGATTTTCGGGCCGATGCGGGGGAAAGCTGGTATGTAGGGAGCGCTGTCAGCCTTGTCACACCAATTCGCTTGAGCCGACGATCAGCGGAAGTGATCCTCGTCGCAGGTTCAGGCGTGCGCGTTTCGGCCAGTGCTCAGTCCACCGGGACCTTGGCTTCGATCGCCCTGCCCCAGTCGAGCAACGGCTTGGCCCGCAAGGCGAAATCGACCAGCTCGTCGACCAGCGCCGGCCAGTGGATTCCCGCAGGGTCGACTTCGTGCCGGACGGCGAAATGCCGGTTGCGGATGGCCGCCGCGAGATCGGCCGCCGTGACATGCTCGAAGCCGCGTGGCGCGCGCTTCATGCAGCCTTCCGCATCGAGTTCGAGGCGGTTTTGCTTCAGCGCCTCGATCAGCGCCCGGAATTCACCCGGCCGCGCCGCGATGGCCTGGCGCATCGCCAGCAGCAGCGCCGGCCCCGGCTGCCACCAGGCAACGCCGGCAAAGCAGCGCTCAAGCCCGATATGGATGAAGAACACGCCCTGTTCCATCTTGGTGCCATCAGGCGAGAGGATTGCCGACAGATGCCGGTTGTAGGGCCGCTTGTCCTTGGCGAAGCGCACGTCGCGATTGATCCGGAACAGCGACTTCTTGCGATCGCCGCGCAAGCCCAGCCCCGCTGCCGCGAAGCGCTCGGAGAGCGTTTCGACCAGATCGCCGAAGGGGTCGCGCAGCTCGCTTTCGAAGAGGTCGCGGTTTTCCAGAAACCACTCCCGGCTCTGGTGAAAATCGAGCGCCTTGAGGAAGGGAATTGCCTTTTGGCCGAAACCGGTGAACGCGCCTTCCATCACGCCTTGCCGATCCGCGCCAACCAAGCGTCTTCGTCGATCACCTCGATGTCGAGTTCGGTGGCAAGCTTGAGCTTGGAGCCAGCACCTGGGCCGGCAACGACGAGATCGGTCTTCTTCGACACCGAGCCGGCGACCTTGGCGCCGAGCTTTTCGGCCATTGCCTTGGCCTCGTCGCGCGACATCTTTTCCAGCGCGCCGGTGAAGACCACCGTCTTGCCGGAGACCGGCGACGACACGCCACCGACCGGCTCCTCGTCGAGCACTGTTACTTCCGCCAGCAATGCATCGAGCGCCTGCCGGTTATGGTCTTCAGCGAAGAAATCGACCACCGCCTCGGCAACGATCGAGCCGATGCCGTTGATGCCGTTCAACTCCTGCCAGGCAGCGTTGCCAGGGTCACCCTTGCCGGCCGGCATGACGGCGCTTTGCCCGGTTTCGCGGAAAGCGGCAAAGGAAAGGAAATGGCGGGCCAGCCGCTTGGCATTGGTCTCGCCGATGTGGCGGATGCCGAGCGCATAGAGGAATCGCGAGAACTCGACCTGCCGCCGATCGTCGATTGCCGCGAACAGCTTGCGTACCGAGGTCGCGCCGAAACCGTCAACGTTCTCGAGCTTGGTCAGCGATGCTGCCTGCCGCTTCTTCAGCGTAAAAATGTCGGCCGGTGAATAGATGCGTAGTGACGGATCCTCGGCGTGGAAGAAGAATTCGATCTGCTTCTCACCGAGCCCCTCGATATCGAAAGCACCCCGAGAGACGAAATGGCGCAGACGCTCCACCGCCTGCGCGGGGCAGATCAATCCGCCAGTGCAGCGCCTGACTGCTTCCCCCTCCTCGCGCACGGCGTGGCTGCCGCAGGCCGGGCAAAGCACTGGGAAGGCATATTGCACACTGTCGGGCGGCCGCTTTTCCATGACCACGTCGATGACCTGCGGAATGACATCGCCAGCACGCTGGATGCTCACCGTGTCGCCGATGCGAATGTCGCGGCCTTCGCGGATCGGCTGGCCGTTGTTGCCGATGCCCTTGATGTAGTCCTCATTGTGCAGTGTCGCGTTGGTCACCACGACGCCGCCGACCGTCACCGGCACCAGCCGCGCCACCGGCGTCAGCGCGCCGGTGCGGCCGACCTGGATGTCGATGCCGGTCAGGATCGTCGTCGCCTTCTCGGCCGGGAATTTGTGAGCGATCGCCCAGCGCGGCGAACGCGAGACGAAGCCCAGCCGCTGCTGCAGCTCGAGGCTGTTCACCTTGTAGACGACACCGTCGATGTCGTAGCCGAGCGTCGCCCGGTTGGATTCGATCAGCCGGTATTGCTCGAGCAATCCCTCGACGCTGTCGAACAGCTTCATCAGCGGATTGATCCTGAAGCCAAAGCGCTCGAACGCCGCCACCATGCCCATCTGCGTGTCGGCGGGCATGGCGCTCACCTCACCCCAGGTATAGGCGAAAAACCGCAGCGGCCGGCTGGCTGTGATCGAGGTATCGAGTTGGCGCAAGGAGCCTGCCGCCGAGTTGCGCGGATTGGCAAAAACCTGCTTTCCGGCCTCGGCATTGCGGCGATTGAGCTCGGCAAAGTCGGTGAGGCGCATATAGACCTCGCCCCGCACTTCCAGCACATCGGGAAAATCGCCTGAGAGCACGTTGGGAATCTCGGCGATGGTGCGGGCGTTGGCCGTCACATCCTCGCCGACCTGGCCGTTGCCACGCGTTGCCGCCGTCACCAGCCGTCCGGCCTCGTAGCGCAGCGACAGCGACAGGCCGTCGATCTTAGGCTCGGCAGTCATCGCCAGCGGCGCGTCGGCGCTGAGCCTGAGGAAACGGCGGATGCGGCCGACGAAATCGATCACGTCCGCATCGGCGAAAGCGTTGTCGAGCGACAGCATCGGAATGGCATGGACGATCTTGCGGAATTTCTCCGACACCGCCGCGCCGACTTTGCGTGACGGCGAATCCTCGCGCACAAGGGCAGGAAACCGCTGCTCGATGGCAAGGTTGCGCCGCCGCAGCGCATCGTAGGCCGCGTCCGAAATCGTCGGCGCGTCCTCGGCATGGTAACGCTGGTCGTGGGCGGCGAGTTCCTCGGCCAACCGCTTCAGCACGCTGGCTGCTTCACTTTCGCTGAGTGAATCGACTGGTTTTTCGGGCATGCACGGCTCCTCGACGCTGACCCGGAACGATTTCCTGGGCCATGCGCGAAATCAAATTGCTACAGCGTCCTTGCGCGTTCGAAGGACGCGCGGCGCGCCACAATAGATCAGGATTTTGAGAAAATCATTGCTGAACAGCAGGATGGAGCCACATCCTGACTCGATCCACAACGCCGAGCATGAGGTCCGCTAATGCATGTCGCGCAAAAGCATGCCCTCGGGCTTGAACCGAGCGTGCGCAGCGGTTTTGCGATAACGACATGCATAAAAACAAGAACCTAAAGCGCGTCGCATGAATCCGTTCAAATGCGACGCGCTTTAGGCCGCGGTGTTCTCTCGCAGCAGCCGCTCGGCCGCTGCGCGCGCCTCGTCGGTGATGGTCGCCCCGGCAAGCATCCGCGCGATCTCTTCCTGGCGCGCCGCCCAGTCCATCTCGGCGATGCCGGTGGCGACGCGATCGGCGCCGCCGGATTTGGAGATCAGGAAATGCGTCGCCGCGCGTGCCGCCACTTGCGGCGCGTGCGTGACCGAAAGCACCTGCACGCGCTTCGACAGCCGTGCCAGCCTTTGGCCGATGGCGTCCGCCACCGCGCCGCCAACCCCGGTGTCGATTTCATCGAAGACCAAGGTCGGCGCCGAGCCGCGGTCGGCCAGCGCCACCTTCAGCGCCAGCAGGAACCGCGAAAGTTCGCCTCCGGAGGCGACTTTCATCATCGGGCCCGGTCTTGTGCCGGGATTGGTGCGCACCCAGAACTCGACCTGATCGATGCCGTCTTCCATGCGGCTCTCGGCCTCGCTTGCCATCTCGACGATGAAGGCTGCCCGTTCGAGCTTCAGCGCCGGCAGTTCGGCCATCACCGCCCTGGTCAACCCGACCGCCGCCGCATGGCGAAGCGACGAAAGCTGGGCAGCGGAAATGTCATAGGTCTCGCACGCGGCGGCGGCCTGCTTCTGCAGCCCGTGCAGGCGCTCCTCGCCGGCGTCGAGATCGGCGAGATCGGCGGCCATCGTATCGCGCAATTGCGCCAGATCGTCGACCGCCACACTGTGCTTGCGTGAGGCGGCGCGCAGCGAAAACAGCCGCTCCTCGGCCTGTTCCAGCCGCCGCGGATCGTACTCGGTGGCGCGAAGTGCCGCTTCCACGCCCGATTGCGCTGCGTCGAGCGACAGCATCGCCTCATCGAGCGATTTGACCACGTCGTCGAGCAGGCCGGGCGCCTCGGTCACCTTGCGCTGCAGCCGTCGCAACAGGCTGGCGAGTTGCGGCAGGGGCGAAGACGGGCCCGAGAGCACATCTTGCGCATCGTGGATTTCCGAGGCGATCTTTTCCGCCCGCATCATCGAGGCGCGCAACTCGGCGAGGTCGGCTTCCTCGCCTGGCTGGGGATCGAGCTTCGTCAATTCGGCGACCGCGGCGCGCAGATAGTCGGCCTCGCGGGCCGCCGCTTCCACCTTGGCACGATGCCGCGAAAGTTCCAGTTCGCAGGCCCGCCAGTACCGCCATGCCTCGCCGGTCGCCCGCACAGCGCCGAGATGACCGCCAAAACTGTCGAGCAATTCGCGATGGGCACCGGGATCGACCAAGGCACGCTCGTCATGCTGGCCGTGGATCTCGACCAGCGCGTGACCGACATCGCGCATCAGTGTCACGCTGGAAGGCTGGTCGTTGACGAAGACGCGGGTACGGCCATCCGCCGTCTGCACGCGGCGCAGGATGATGTCGCCATCGTCCTCGATAGCGTTGTCGGCAAGCAGCATGCGGGCAGGATGGTTGCGCGGCACGTCGAACACGGCGATGACTTGGCCCTGTGCTGCGCCATGCCGCACCAGCGAGGCGTCACCGCGGGCGCCAAGCGCCAGCGACAGCGCGTCGAGCAGGATGGATTTTCCAGCGCCGGTTTCGCCGGTCAGCACCGAGAGACCGGACGAGAAGTCGATGTCCAGCTTCTCGATCAGAACGATATCGCGGATCGACAGTCTGGAAAGCATGGTGACGCGCCGCTCAGGCGCCGGTGATCAGCTTCCCGGCCTTGGCGATCCACGAGCCCGCATTCTCGCGCGGCTCGAGCCCACCAGTCTGCAGGAGCTTGTAGGAATCCTTGTACCACACGCTGTCGGGATAGTTGGTGCCGAGCACAGCAGCGGCAGTCTGCGCTTCCGATGTCAGCCCCATCGCGTAGTAGGTTTCGGTAAGACGCGCGAGCGCTTCCTCGACATGGCGCGTGTTGGAATAGGTCTCCACCACGACGCGGAACCGCTTGACGGCGGCGATGTATTCACGGCGCTCGAGATAATAGCGGCCGATCTGCATCTCCTTGCCGGCGAGTTGGTCGTTGGCGAAGCGGATCTTTTCCTTGGCGTCGTCGACATATTCGGAATCGGGCCAGCGCGTCACCAGATCCTGCATCGTTTGCACGGTCTGACGCGCTTCCTTCTGATCCTGGGTGACATCCCTGATTTGCCGGTAATAGCTCAGCCCGATGATATACTGGGCATAGGCAGCGTCGTCGGTCGACGGATAGAGCGTGAGATAGCGCTTGGCCGAACCGATCGCCTCGGTATAGTTGCCTTGGCGATAGTCGGCAAAGGCGCCCATCACCATCGATTTGCGGGCGTATTCGGAATAGGGATGCTGGCGGTCGACCGCACCGAATTTGCGGCTCGCCTCCTGCAGGCGCCCGGCATTCAGATTGGCGAGGCCCTGATTGTAGAGAACGTCTGCCGGCTCGGTCTGCTCGACATAGGTCGACAGGTCGACATCCTTTTCGGACGACATGCAGGCCGACAGGAACAGCGATGGAACAACCACCGAAAGCGCCAGGAAAACAGCCCGATGCGGCGCTTTCGATTGACCAATTCGCTTGAAGAACATGATTGGATTCCGCCCTTTCGGCGTCATTTCAGTCGACATCTCGCCCTGGGGCAGCAGGCATAACCATAATCGCCGTGCCCGGCAACGCTATCTCCGGCCATTCGCACATTTTTGTGGCAGCCTGGCGCAACCCGCACACTTGCGTGATTTCGCCGGCCGATGGTGCATTCATGCAACACAGGCCGGCGGCCATAAAACCCGAAAAAACGTTAAGAATCAGATCATCCAGGGCGCGTAGACAGGTGCGTAGACGGCGCTCTTTTCGACGGTGCGACCGCGCTCGCGGCGTGTCGTCTCGACGATCTCGAACGCCGAACGGTCCGACAAAAGGCGGCGCAGCGCTGCCGCATTCAGCCTGTGGCCGCCGCGATAGGAACGGAAGCAGCCAATGAACCGGGCGCCGGCCAGCGCCAGATCGCCCATGGCATCCATCGTCTTGTGGCGCACGAATTCGTTGGGATAGCGCAAGCCTCCGATGTTGATCACGCGGTTGTCGTCACCGATCACCAGGGAGTTTTCCAGCGAGGAGCCGAGCGCATAGCCGGCTGCCCACAGCCGCTCGACGTCCTTCATGAAACCAAAGGTGCGCGCCCGCGCGATATCGCGGCGAAAAATGTCGGCGTTCATGTCGGATGCAAACAGCTGACGGCCGATCGCCGGGCTTTCGAAATCGATCTCGATTTCGAAGCGCGTGCCGTCATAGGGCCTGAACTCCGCCCAGGAGGCACCGTTCTCGATGCGAACCGGCTTCACCACCCTGATGTAGCGGCGCTTGACCGGCAGCGTATCGATACCCGCCTGGTCGATGGCCTCGACGAACGCCATGGCGCTGCCGTCGAGGATCGGAACCTCACGGCCGTCGATCTCGATGACGACATTGTCGATGCCGAGCCCGAAAACCGTGGCCATCAGATGTTCGACTGTGGCGATGTGCTCGCCTGCCGGATCGCCGAGCATGGTGCACAGATCGGTGGCGCCGACCTCGGAAACCAGCGCGCGGAACTCCCGGACTTCGCTTCCATTCGAAAGCTGGAACACGACACCCGTATCAGCGTCTGCCGGCAGGAAATGAACGGTAACGGAATTGCCGCTGTGAACACCGGTGCCGGTCAGCGTCGCACGCGATCTAAGTGTCGTCTGATAGTCGTGCAAAACAAACCCCATAGCCCATACTGCCTACGTCCGCTTCATAAGCCCAAGGGCGCGGCTCTTTGATCGGCAGGCAGGGCCACTTCCCCGAATCCCAGCAAACCGAAATTGATTGCGGCGAAGATAGTGGTCCGGCAGGAAGTCTCCAAATCACGGTTTCTTACTTTCTGTAACCGCGATCCGAACCGGATACGGTCTCATAACTCCTTGTTTTACAGGCGCTTTTAGCGTTAACAGGCAAACAATTTCTTGTCTGCCTGTTAATAACTGTTACGGTCCGTTAACAGGTTAGTTGGCCTGGCGGCGCAGGAATGCCGGAATCTCCAGCTGATCGTCTTCCTGGACGGCCCTGCTCTGCGGCGTCAGCCGGCCCTGGTCGTCCAACTGGCCGCGGCGTGGCGCGTAAAGCTGCGGATCCTGGCTGGCAAGGCGGCGCACTTCGGGTGCCGCCTGGCGCAGTTTCGGCTCGCGCGGCTGCGCCGGCTGCAGCCGTGCAGGCTCTTCTTCGCGACGGGTAAGGCCGTTGGTCAGGCGCTTGAGCAGTCCCATCGGTCCGCTGTTCTCGTGGTCGGCCGGACGGCTTTTGGCTTCCACCTCGGCTTTCACCACCGGCGGAAAGTCCTCGACGCGCGGCATGCGCTGGGGCGCTGCCGGCTGAAGCACTTCACGCTGCGGCGCGGGCTGCATCGTTTGCTGAACCATTGGCTGCAGCATCGGCTGCGGCTGGGCCGGCGGCGCCTGGAAGATCTTGCTCTGCGGGCGGAAATCTTCTGCCTGGGAGGCCGGCGCGGGACGCGCCATCGCCGCCGCATTCGCCTCGGCGAGCTGGATTGCCTCGGCGACCGGATCGGCGGCGCGCGGCTCGTAGCCTCCCTGCTGGACAGGCGCCGGACGGCTTTCCGTGACCGGAGCGGCCGGACGGCTGACCGGCTTTGGCGGAGCCGTGCGGATGGCGATCGGCGCGGCAGCGATTTCTGCCGCCGATTTGTCGATGCCGGTAGCAACCACCGAGACGCGGATGACGCCTTCGAGATCCTCGTCGAAGGTCGCACCCAGGATGATGTTGGCTTCCTGGTCGACCTCCTCGCGAATTCGGGTCGCCGCCTCGTCGACTTCGAACAGGGTCAGGTCGCGGCCGCCGGTGATCGAGATCAACAACCCCTTGGCGCCCTTCATCGAGGTCTCGTCGAGCAGCGGATTGGCGATCGCGGCTTCGGCGGCGGCCATGGCGCGCCCCTCGCCGGAAGCTTCGCCCGTCCCCATCATCGCCTTGCCCATCTCGCGCATGACCGAGCGGACGTCGGCGAAGTCGAGGTTGATCAGCCCTTCCTTGACCATCAGGTCGGTGATGCAGGCGACGCCGGAATAGAGCACCTGGTCGGCCATGGCGAAAGCGTCGGCAAAGGTCGTCTTGTCATTGGCCAGCCGGAACAAGTTCTGGTTGGGGATGACGATGAGGGTATCGACGCATTTCTGCAATTCCTCGATGCCCAGATCCGCCGTCTTCATGCGGCGCTGGCCTTCGAAATGGAACGGCTTGGTGACGACGCCGACGGTGAGAATCCCCTTCTCGCGCGCCGCACGTGCAACGACCGGCGCGGCCCCCGTGCCGGTGCCGCCGCCCATGCCGGCAGTGACGAAGCACATATGGGTGTTGGAGAGATGATCGACGATCTCGTCGATGCATTCCTCCGCCGCGGCGCGTCCGACTTCCGGCTGCGACCCCGCACCCAGGCCCTCGGTGACATGCGCGCCGAGCTGGATCAGGCGATCCGCCTTGGACATGGTCAGCGCCTGCGCATCGGTATTGGCCACCACGAACTCGACGCCGCGCAAGCCGGCGGTGATCATGTTGTTGACGGCATTGCCGCCGCCGCCGCCGACACCGAACACGGTGATACGCGGCTTCAGCTCGGTGATGTCCGGCTTTTGCAGATTGATGGTCATTGTCTCCGTCCTTTGCCTTTCCCGCCGCTTCGCCGCTGCGGCCGCCTATGGGGCTGTCCCCGTCAATTTAAAAACTGTCTCTCAACCACTGACTCATTCGATGCAGTTTTCCGCCTGTTCCGGTCATCCTGAGACCAGAAATTCCTTTCGCCGGATGGCTCTCGAAATTCGCCATCTGCGGGTAGATCAGAAGCCCGACTGGCGTCGAGAAAGCCGGCCCCTTGGCCGCCTCCGGCAGGCCCGCTACACCGAGCGGACGGCCGATGCGCACATTGCGTCCGAGAATGCGGCGCGCTGCCTCGGGCAGGCCGGAAAGCTGGCTGGCGCCGCCGGTCAGCACGACGCGCTTGCCGGCCGCGTTGCCGTAGCCGGACCTGTTCAGCCGGTCGCGCAACAGTTCGAGCGTTTCGTCGATGCGCGCCCGGATGATGCGCGTCATCACCGAACGCGGGATCTGAAGCGGCACCTCGCCGTCCTCGCCGATCGGCTGTATCGAGACCAGGTCGCGGTCGTCGGCACTGCCGGGCAGCGCCGAGCCATGCATCACTTTCAGCCTCTCGGCGGCATCGAGCGAGGTTGACAGGCCCTTGGCCATGTCCAGCGTAACGTGGTTGCCGCCGATGGCGATGGCGTCGCCATGAACGAACTTGCCTTCCGAAAACATCGAGATCGTCGTGGTGCCGCCGCCCATGTCGATGCAGGCTGCGCCCATCTCGAGTTCGTCGTCGACCAGTGCGGCAAGACCGCTGGCATAGGGCGTCGCCACCATGCGCTCGACCGACAGGTGCGAACGGTTGATGCAAAGCTCCAGATTGCGCAACGGTGCCGCGTCACCCGTCAGCACGTGCATGTCGACGCCGAGCTGGTCGCCGACCATGCCGCGCGGATCACGCACGCCGCGCTCGGCGTCCAGCGAAAAGCCGACGGGAAGCGAATGGATCACTTCTCGCTCGGCCCGCAGCGCCTGCTTGGCGCCGGCGGCAAGCACGCGCTTGATGTCGGCCTCGTCCGCCTCATGGCCGCCAAGGTTGATGGTTGCCGAGAAGCTTTCGCTCTTCAGCCGGCCGGCCGTCATGTTGACGATCAGCGAATCGACGGTCAGCCCGGCCATGCGCTCGGCGGCATCGACGGCAAGGCGGATGGCGTGCTCGGCCCTGTCGAGATCGATGACGACACCCGATTTCACGCCTTGCGATTTCTGGTGGCCGATGCCGATAACCTGTATGCGATGCGAGCGCCCGCGCAGCAGCATGCCGTCCTCGCGCGGCTTGAGCTTGGCCACCACGCAGCAGACCTTGCTCGAGCCGACATCCAGCACCGTCATGATGCCGGACCGGCGCGACGAGGTATCGCTGTTGCCGCCAAGCCAGCTCATATCTTCGTCTCCGGCTTGCGCTTCGGCATTTTCGGCTTTTCATTGAGCGCGGCCTGACGCTGCGTCGCCGCCTCCGGCGTCAACTGGACGACGAGGCGATCGGAAAGGCGCATGTCGACGGCGGCGATATCGCGCGTCAAAAGCCCGTTCTCTCGGTCCATCCTGAGCAGATCGGCGATCGCCTGGTCCTCGCCATCCTCGGGGAGCTTGACCGTGATGCCGTTTTCCAGCTTCAGATCCCAACGTCGTTCGCCGATGCGGATGTAGCCTTTGATCCGTGCGGCAAGCTCTGGGTATTTCTTGATCCTGGCCAGGAAATCCGGCGCCTTGGCCGGGGCGCCGGTGCCGACGATCAGCGGCAGCAGCGACTGCTTGCCGCCGGAGAATGGCGCGATCACGGCGCCGGAGCGCTCGATGACCGAAAGCTCGCTGCCCTGCTGCCAGAGCGCGAAGGGCTCACGCTCCTCGATGCGCACCTCCAGCGTGTGCGGATAGACCTTGCGCACCGCCGCAACCTCGACCCAGGGCAGCGTGGCGATGCGTTCCCGCGCGGCTTCGGCATCGAAGCCGATCAGCGACGTCCAGCCATCGAGCTGCATCCTGTCGAGAATATCGATCTCGGAGGTTGCGCGGTTGCCGACGACCTTGATCTGGTCGACGGCAAAGCCCGTGCGCGCGGTGATGCCCTGGACGATAGCGTCGACATGCCCGCCGAGATAGGCGCCATAGGCACTGCCCGATACGAGCAGCGCCGCCGACAGCACGGCTGCGGAAAACGGCGGCACCTCGAAGTCGTCCTCGCCCAGACGCGCCAGCATGCGCGCCGGCCGGCGAAGCAGGCGCGGCAGCACGAAATGGTCGAACGACAACGCCACGCCGAACAGCGTCGGCCCGGTCGCGCCCTTCCCCTTGCCCTGTCCCCACCTCAACGCAGACACGAAGCGTCCTCCACCATCCAACTCAACAAATCGCCGAACGAGTGTCCCGCCTGCGCGGCGATCTCAGGCACCAAGGATGTCGGCGTCATGCCGGGCTGAGTGTTGACCTCGAGCCAGACAATTTCGCCGTTCTCGGAGTGTCGATCATCATAACGGAAGTCCGACCGGGAAACGCCCCGGCAGCCGATGGCTTGGTGAGCCCTGAGCGTCAGTGTCTGTATTTTTTGGTAAATATTCGGTGAAATTTTTGCAGGGCATTCGTGTTTTGATCCGCCCGCGACGTATTTTGAATCATAGTCGTAGAAGGAATGGCCGGTCGGGATGATCTCGCAGACGCCGAGCGCCACATCGCTCATCACCGCGCAGGTCAACTCCCGCCCGTGCACATAGCGCTCCGCCATGACGGTATCGCCATACTTCCAGTCGGACGAACCGATGACCTGCGGCGGATGCGACTGCCCTTCGTGCACGATGACGACACCGAAGCTCGACCCCTCATTGACCGGCTTGACGACGTAAGGCGGCTTCATCGGGTGCTTGTTCTGGATGGCGAAGCGATTGACCACCTTCGATTCGGCGACCGGAATGCCGACAGACTTGGCGATCTTCTTGGCTTGCTCCTTGTTCATGGCAAGCGCCGAGGCGAGCACGCCGGAATGGGTGTAGGGGATGGCAAGATATTCGAGGATGCCCTGGATGGTGCCGTCCTCGCCGAAAGGACCATGCAGCGCATTGAAGGCAACATCAGGCTTGAGCTCGGCCAGCACCGATCCAACATCGCGCGAGACGTCGACGCGAGTGACCTGGTAGCCTTCCGTCTCGAGCGCATCGGCACAGGCTTTCCCCGAAGACAAGGACACGGGCCGCTCGGACGAGAATCCACCCAGAAGGACGGCCACGTGCTTGCTTTTCATTTCCCGTCATTCCCTATCACGGCGGGCCCTTTCACTGCGGGTCTGCATCTCACACGCCCCGGAAAGGGCCATTCACTCAAACGCTCGGAGCACTCCCTGCTCTGACGATTTCTGCAACATCGAGTCCCCAAGCCTCCCGGCAGGCAGCCCCTGACGGAAAAACGCTGGTGACGCGTCGAAACGACTCAAATCAGGAAACGCTTCAGGGCAGAGAATCAGAGAGTTGAATCGCTGGCAAGTCCTTACGATTCCGCGAGATTCACTTTCCGCAAAAACGGCCGCGAAAACTGTGTTGTTGAGTCCTTACAGCAACTGTCCGAGGAATTCCTGGACCTCGTGCCCTGGCCGGAATTTGCCGATGCGCTTGATTTCCCAATGCAGCCGGATGCCCGACCGTTCGAGCACGCGCGCGCGCACTGTCTCGCCAAGATATTCAAGGTCGTAGCCGGTGGCGGTTCCCGTGTTGATCATGAAGTTGCAATGCATCGGCGACATCTGCGCACCGCCGATCATCAGCCCCCGACAGCCCGCTCTGTCAATCTCCTTCCAGGCCGAGGTGCCCTCCGGATTCTTGAAGGTCGAGCCGCCGGTCTTTTCGCGGATCGGCTGCACGGTCTCGCGATGATGCTGGACGGCGTCCATTGCCGCCTTGATCGCGGCCTTGTCTGCCAAAACGCCTTCGAACACCGCTGATGTGAAGATCAGCCCGGCAGGTGCTGCCGAATGGCGATAGGCGTAGCCCATATCGGCGTTGCTCAGCGTATGCACATTGCCCTTGCGGTCGAGCGCCCGCACCTCGACAACACGCTCGCGCGTCTCGACGCCATTGGCGCCGGCATTCATCCTCAGCGCACCGCCGATGGCGCCCGGAATGCCGTGGTAGAACTCAAAGCCGCCTATGCCAGCCTGATAGGCGACAGCGGCAAGGCGTTTGTCGGGCGTCGCCGCACCCGCCTTGATTGTGGTTGGCGCAGTCACTTCGGCTTCGCCAAAGCCCTTGGCCGAAAGCCGGATGACGAAGCCCGCAATACCGCCGTCACGCACAAGCAGGTTCGAGCCGATACCGACGGTGGTCAGCGGTATCTCTTCGGGCACTGCCCCCAGGAACGCAGCGAGATCGTCTTCGTCGGCCGGCTGGAACAGCGCGTCGGCCAGCCCGCCGGCGCGGAACCAGGTGATCTTGTCCATCTCGGCATTGGGCGTGATGCGGCCGCGCAGGCCGGCAAGCCGGCCGCCAAGCTTGTCGATCAATGCCTGGCCACGCATCATGAGGCAGTACCGCCGAGGTCCCTGGGCAGCGCGTAGGCCCATTGCGTGATGTTGCCGGCACCGAGGAAGACGATGAAATCGCCTGGTTTGGCCAGGTCGCGGATAACCGGCGCAATCGCCGTGGGGCCTTCGATGTAGCGCGCGTCGCGATGGCCGCCGGAGCGGATGCGCGACACCAATGCCTCGGACGTCACCCCGTCGATCGGCTCTTCGCCTGCCGCATAGACCGGCGCCACCATCACCGTGTCGGCATCGTTGAAGCAGACGGAAAACTCGTCGAACAGGTCGTGAAGCCGGGTGAAGCGGTGTGGCTGGGCAATCGCGATGACGCGGCCCTTGGTGGCATCGCGCGCCGCCTTGAGAACCGCCGTGATCTCGACCGGATGGTGGCCGTAATCATCGAACACATCGACGCCGTTCCACGAACCGGTACGGGTGAAGCGCCGCTTGACGCCGGCGAAGGACGACAGGCCCTTCCTGATCGCCTCGGCCGAAAGGCCGAGCTCATGCGCGACGGCGATCGCCGCCGTCGCATTGGCGACGTTGTGACGGCCGGGCATCGGCAGGCGCAGGCCTGATATCGTCGACTGGCCGCCGGTCTTGCGGTCGCGGATCACCACGTCGAATTCCGAGGTCGGGCCATCCATGCGGTGATTGATGAAACGCACGTCGGCCTGTGCGTTCTCGCCATAGGTGATGACGCGCCGGTCCTCGATGCGGCTGACCAGCGCCTGCACCTCCGGATGGTCGGTGCACATGACGCCGAAGCCGTAGAACGGCACGTTTTCGACGAACTGGCGAAAGGCCTCGCGCACCTTGTCGAAGGAGCCGTAATGGTCGAGATGTTCGGGATCGATGTTGGTGACGACGGCAATCTCGGCCGGCAGCTTCAGGAACGTGCCGTCGCTCTCATCGGCCTCCACCACCATCCATTCGCCATCGCCCATGCGGGCGTTGGTGCCGTAGGCATTGATGATGCCGCCATTGATCACGGTCGGATCGAGCCCGCCGGCCTCGAGCAGCGTCGCCACCATCGAGGTCGTCGTCGTCTTGCCATGCGTGCCGCCGATGGCCACCGCCTGCCGGAAGCGCATCAGTTCCGCCAGCATCTCGGCGCGACGGACGATGGGAAGCAGTTTCTCGCGTGCCGCCTTCAGCTCCGGATTGGATTTCTTGATCGCCGTCGAGACGACGACCACTTCGGCATCGCCGATATTGTCGGCATGGTGACCGACGAAGCACTCGATGCCCTTGTCGCGCAGCCGCTGCACATTGGCGCTGTCGGCCTGGTCGGACCCTTGCACCTGGTAGCCGAGATTATGCAGCACCTCGGCGATGCCGCTCATGCCGATACCGCCGATGCCGATGAAATGCACGAGGCCGATCGTCTGCGGCATCTTCATACGTGCGTCTCCTTCCTGAATTCCGATACGCTTTTCTTCGACGCAATAGCCTCTGTCAGATCGGCGAGCAACCGTGCCGCGTCCGGTTTTCCGGCCGATTTCGCCGCCGCTGCCATCGTGGTCAGCCGCTCCGGATCGTCCATCAGCGCTCCGACGAGCGCGGCTATGCGCTCGGACGAAAGCGTCGATTGCGGATGCACTTCGGCGCCGCCTGCCGCGGCCAATGCCGCGGCATTGGCCGCCTGGTCGTGGTCGAGCGCATGCGGATAGGGCACCAGCAGCGCCGGCCGGCCGATCACCGCGATTTCCGATACGGTCGATGCGCCGGACCGCGACATCACCAGATGCGCCGCAGCCATGCGCGCCGCCATGTCGGTGAAGAAGGGCGACACCTCAGCCTCGACGCCAAGGGCGGCATAGGCCGCCTTCACCCGCTCGACATCGTCGGCACGCGCCTGCTGGGTGATATCAAGCCGCCCGCGTTGTGCATCGGAAAGCTGTCGAACCGCCGCCGGCACCGCATCGGAAAAGAACTGTGCGCCCTGGCTGCCGCCGAACACCAGGAAGCGGAACCGCTGCTCCCCGGTCGACGCCGCATAGGGCGTCTTTGCCGCCTCCAGCACTTGCGGCCTGACCGGATTGCCGGTCGTCACCGTCTTGGCGCCTGCAGCGGTTGAATCTTCTGGCAAAAACCCGCCGGCGATGGCATCGACACGGCCGGCGAGCGCCCGGTTGGCGCGCCCCATCACCGCGTTCTGCTCGTGGATCAGCGTCGGCACCTTGCGCCGCGTCGCCGCATAGAGCGGCGGCAGCGTCGGATAGCCGCCGAAACCGACCACCACGGCTGGCTTGACCCGACCGATCACGGCCGATGCCTGCCGCACGCCGCCCCAGATCTTCCAGAAGGCGGCGAGCACGGCGAAAGGATTTTTCGAGCCGATGGTCGCCGACTGGATCGGATGGATACCCGCGGCCGGGAACTGGCCGGCAAAACGCTCGGCACGATCATCGGCGGCCAGATGCACCGTCCAGCCGCGCCTGATCAGCTCGTGCGCCAGCGCCTCGGCCGGGAAGAGATGCCCGCCCGTGCCGCCGGCCGCCAAAAGGATCGCGCCCCTCGACATTTCACTCCGCCGGCATGGCGCGCTGCGACGGCGCGAAGCCCAACTGCTTGCGCTTTTCCGGCCGCTTGCGCGTCAGCGCCAGCACCATGCCCATCGAGATGGCGATGGCGATCTGCGAAGAGCCGCCATAGGAGATGAACGGCAAGGTCATGCCCTTGGCCGGCATCAGCTGCAGATTGACGGCCATGTTGATGACCGACTGCAGACCGAAGACCGTGACCAGGCCGCCGACCGCATAGCGTGTGAAATCGTCCTGCTCCTTGAGCGCGGTGCCGAGGCCGCGCAGCACGATGAAGGCGAAGATGATCATGATGAAGAAGCACATGATCAGTCCGAACTCCTCGCCGGCCACCGAGTAGACGAAATCGGCATGGCTGTCGGGTATCACCCGCTTGACGGTGCCCTCGCCCGGACCGACGCCGAACCAGCCGCCATTGATCAGCGCATCGCGGCCCATGTCCACCTGGAACGTGTCGCCCTCGCCGGTCATGAAGCGATCGATGCGGCCGGCGACATGCGGGAACACGGTATAGGCGGCAAACACGCCGCCGATGCCGACAGCGCCCAGCGCGATGATCCACAGCCATGGCAGTCCGGCCATGAAGAACATCACCCCCCAGGTGCCGAGCACCAGCATGGTCTGGCCGAAATCGGGCTGCGCCACCAGCAGCGAGATGACGAGGGCCAGCAGCAGCATGGCGAACAGATTGCCTGGAATGTCGGGCTGGCGCTTGTGTTCGGCAAACAGCCAGGCGCAGATGACGACGAAGGCAGGCTTCAGGAATTCCGACGGCTGCAGCGACACCCCGGCGAGCGACACCCAGCGACGCGCGCCCTTCACCTCGACGCCGATGTAGAGCACCGCCAACATCAGCACCAGCGTGATGCACAGCATCGCCAGGGCCATGCGCCTGATCTGCCGCGATTCCAGGAAGGAGACGGCCAGCATCACGCCAAGTGCGGGAATGGTGAAGATGATCTGCCTCGTGGCGAAGTGGAAACTGTCCAGGCCGATGCGCTGGGCCACCGCCGGGCTTGCCGCGAAGGACAGCACGATGCCGAGCCCCATCAGCGACAGGAACGCAGCCAGGAACCAGCGATCGATCGTCCACCACCAAGTGGCAACCGGGCTTTTGTCGAGACGGCTTTGCATTATCGTGCCCCTCCGATGAGCTTCACGCCATCAATAGTGCTCGCAGCTTGCCTGAAGGCTTCGCCGCGCACTTCGAAATTCTTGAACTGGTCGAAACTGGCGCAGGCCGGTGAAAGCAGCACCACCACCTCGCCGTTGCAGTCGTCCCTGGCCGCGTCGCTTGCCGCATGCTCGACAGCTGCCGCCAGAGTGCCGGAGATCTCGTAGGGCACCGCCTCGCCAAGCGTCGCCGAGAAGGCTGGTGCGGCCTCGCCGATCAGATAGGCCTTGGCGATGCGCGGAAAGAGGCCGCGCAACGGCTCGATGCCACCCTCTTTCGGCAACCCGCCGGCGATCCAGTAGATGCGCGAAAAGGAGGACAATGCGGGCGCAGCCGCATCGGCATTGGTCGCCTTGGAATCGTTGATGAACAGCACATGGCCCTTGCGGCCGACCTGCTCCATACGGTGCGCCAGCCCGGGAAAGCTCTCCAGCCCCGACTGGATCTCGCCCAGATCGAGCCCGACCTTGAGGCAGGCGGCGAGAGCGGCCAGCGCATTCTGCGCATTGTGCTGGCCGCGCAGCGAGCCGATGCCTTCGAGAAAGGCGACCCGGCTGTAACGGCCGTGCACCGCCTCCATCAGATCGGTGCCCTCGGCGAAATAGCCGTCGGTCAGCGGCAGGCGCTTCGAAATGCGAATGACGTGCCGGCCTGCCCGCTCCAGCCGGTCGGCGAGCTGGGCGCACCAGGAATCGTCGACGCCGACGATGGCCGTTTCGCTGCCGGCCGTCAGCCGCTCCTTGATCGCGGCGTAGTGCTGCATCGTCCCATGACGGTCGAGATGATCGGGCGTCAGGTTGAGCAGGACGCCGGCAGTCGGATTGATCGAGGGCGCCAGGTCTATCTGGTAGGACGAGCATTCCACGACATAATGCCGCCCCGGCTCCGGCGGATCGAGCGTCATCACCGCGCGGCCGATATTGCCGCCCATCTGCGTGTCGCATCCGGCCGATTTCAGGATATGCGCCGTCAGCGCCGTGGTCGTCGATTTGCCGTTGGTGCCGGTTATGGCGACGAAGGGTGCAGCCGGCGCCAGCAAGGTCCGCTGCCGGCAGAACAGCTCGATGTCGCCAATGATCTCGACGCCTGAAGCGCGCGCCAGTTCCACTGTCCAGTGCGGCTTCGGATGCGTCAGCGGCACGCCGGGCGACAGCACGAAGGCCGAGAATTTCGCCCAGTCGGCGCCACGCAGGTCGCCGGTCGCGATACCGACGGCCGCGGCATTGGCGACACTGCCGGGATTGTCGTCCCAGGCGAGCACCTCCGCCCCGCCCTCGATCAACGCGCGCGCAGTGGCGATCCCCGAGCCGCCGAGCCCGAAGAGTGAAACGCGCTTGCCTGCGAAGGATGCGGCGGGGATCAAGCGGCCTCCTATCGCAGCTTGAGGGTCGACAGGCCGACCAGCGCCAGGATGACGGCGATGATCCAGAAGCGGATCACCACCTGGCTTTCGGTCCAGCCGAGCTTTTCGAAATGATGGTGGATCGGCGCCATCAGGAATACCCGCTTGCCGGTCATCTTGAAGTAGCCGACCTGGATGATGACCGACAGGATCTCGACAACGAACAGGCCGCCGACGATGACCAGCACGATCTCGTGCTTGGTGGCAACCGCAACCGTGCCGATCAGGCCGCCAAGCGCCAGCGAGCCGGTATCGCCCATGAAGATCGCCGCCGGCGGTGCGTTGAACCACAGGAAGCCGAGGCCGGCGCCGATCACTGCGCCGAGGACCACCGCCAATTCACCGGTGCCGGGCACGAAATGGATCTGCAAATACTCGGCGAACACCGCATTGCCGGACAGGTAGGCGATGACGCCGAAGGACGCCGCCGCGATCATGATCGGCACGATCGCAAGGCCGTCGAGGCCATCGGTCAGGTTCACCGCGTTGCCGGCGCCGACGATGACGAAGCACGAGAACGGGATGAAGAACCAGCCGAGATTGATGAGGAACTCCTTGGCGAAGGGGAAGGTCAGAGACGACGAGAACGGCGCCTGGCCGTTGTGCATGATCACCCAGGCGGCGATGCCGGCGATGACGAATTCAAGCCCCAGCCGCGCCTTGCCGGAAAAGCCGAGATGCGATTGCTTCGTCACCTTGAGATAATCGTCGTAGAACCCGATCGAGCCGAAACCCAGGGTCACCAGCAGCACCACCCAGACATAGATGCTGGACAGGTTCGCCCATAGCAGCGACGAGCCGATGATGCCGCACAGGATCATCAGCCCGCCCATGGTCGGCGTGCCGGCTTTCTTGAAATGCGTCTGCGGCCCGTCGGCACGGATCGGCTGGCCCTTGCCCTGCCGCAGCCTCAGCGAATTGATGATGGCCGGGCCGAAGATGAAGACGATCAGCGCCGCGGTGATCAGCGCGCCGCCGGTGCGGAAGGTTATGTAGCGGAAGACGTTGAAGACGGAGATCTTGTCCGCGAATTCGACGAGCAGTGTGAACATGCGATTCGGTCCCCGGACCTGGCTCTAGGTCTGTTTGGCGGTTGCGGCTGCCGCCGGAAATTTGCTGAGCAGTGCGTCGACCAGTTTGGAAAATCCGATGCCTTTCGACGATTTGATCATCACCACGTCGCCCGGCTTCAGCGCCGACAGAAGCACCAGTTTCAGATCCTCTGCGCCGGCGCGATATTCTGTCTCGATCTCATCAGGCAGGATATCGGCCAGCGCCCGCATTTGCGGGCCGGCAAGAAACACCGTGCGCGTGTCGGTGCCGACGATGAGATCGGCAAGGGCAGCGTGCAGCTTCGCCGAATGGTCGCCGAGCTCGAGCATGTCGCCGAGCACCGCGATACGCCTGCCTTCGCCCGACACCGGCGTCGCGTTGAGCAGCGCCATCGCTGCGCTCATCGACGCCGGATTGGCGTTGTAGCTCTCGTCGATCAGCGTGATCGGACCTTTCGGGTGGCGCAGCACATGGCGCTTGCCGCGTCCGCGTTCGGCCGAAAGATCGGCCAGCGCCAGCGCCACCCTGGCTATTTCGGCGCCGACCAGGTGCGCGGCGCCCAGCACGGCCAGCACATTCTGCACCATGTGTCGGCCCGGCGCGCCGACCCTGGCGGTGATCTCCTGACCGCCGATCTTGGCAGTGATGACGGAATGATCGGCATGCAGCGCGCATGCCAGCAGCTTGAAGGTCGCACGGGCATTCTCGCCAAAGCCGTAGATGTGCTCGACGCCGGCGGCTCTCGCCATCTTGTCCAGAAGCTTCCAGCGCGGGTCGTCGCGGTTGAGAAGGACGGCGCCGTCCGGTTCCAGTCCTTCGAAAATCTCGGCCTTGGCCCTGGCGATCTCGTCCAGGTTGCGGAAGAAGCCGAGATGTGCCGCGGCGATCAGCGTGACGATGGCGACATGCGGCCGGACCATCCTGGCCAGTGGCCGGACCTCGTCAGGATGGTTCATGCCGATCTCGAACACGGCATAGTCGCAATCCACAGGCAGCCGCGCCAGCGTCAGCGGCACACCCCAGTGGTTGTTGAAAGACTGCGCCGATGCGTGCACCTTGCCGACTACGGACAGCACATGGCGCAGCGCTTCCTTGGTGGTGGTCTTGCCCGCCGAACCGGTCACCGCGATGATCTTGGCATTGGAGCGCGCGCGCGCGGCCAGCCCCAGCTTTTCCAGCGCGGCCAAGACGTCCTGCACGACGATCATCGGCGCCGTCAGCCGCCCGAGCGACGGCAACTTGCCCTCAGCGACGACCAGCACGCCGGCGCCGGCCTTGATGGCGGCGGTCGCGAAATCATGGCCGTCCATCGCCTCGCCCTTGATCGCGAAGAAAGCATCGCCCGGCTCAAGGCTGCGGCTGTCGATCGAGATGCCGCCGATACCCTCCGGCATCGGACCGAGCGGTCGTCCGCCCATGGCGGCGACGAGATCCTCTGACGTCCACAGGAAGCTCATGCGGCGTGCTCCTGGAGCGCGGCGCGGACTTCCTCATGGTCGGAAAAATGCAGCGTCTCGGCGCCGACGGTCTGGCCTTCCTCATGCCCCTTGCCGGCCACGATCAGCGTATCGCCGGCATGGAGCATGGCGACTGCCTCGTGGATCGCCTTGCGCCGGTCACCGATCTCGATGCCGCCGGGTGCAGCGGCAAGAATCGCGGCACGGATCGTTTCGGGCACTTCCGAGCGCGGATTGTCGTCGGTGACGATTACGACATCGGCGAGCCGCGTGGCGATCTCGCCCATGATCGGACGCTTGCCACGGTCGCGGTCGCCGCCGCAGCCTAACACGACGATGACGCGGCCGGTGGTGAACGGCCGCACCGAAGCCAACACGTTTTCCAGCGCGTCCGGCTTGTGCGCGTAATCGACATAGACCGGCGCACCGTTGGCAGCGGTGCCAACAAGGTCCAGCCGGCCCGGGGCGCCCTTCAATTTCTCCAACGCCATCAGGGCTTTGGCGGCAGGTGTTCCAGTAGAAATGGCGAGGCCCGCCGAAACCAGGGCATTGGCGATCTGGAAATCGCCGGCCAGCGGCAGGTCGATCTCGTGGAGAACGCCATCGACTTCCACCTCGGCACGCTGGCGGTGGCGCTCGTGCTCGACCCGCTTCAGTGTCAGGAACTCGCCGTGGCGGCCGACCGTCAGCACATCCAGTCCCGCGGCCCTTGCCGCCTGGATCGTCGGCTCCGACCAGGGATCGTCGGCAAAGATGACGGCCGGCGCGCCCTTCGGCAGCAGCGCGTCGAACAGGCGCAGCTTGGCGCGATGATAGTCCTCGACTGTCGGATGATAGTCCATATGATCGCGGCCGAGATTGGTGAACCCGCCGGCTGCGAGTTTCACGCCGTCAAGCCGGCGCTGATCGAGACCATGGCTGGAGGCCTCCATCGATGCGTGGGTGACGCCGGCATCCGCCAGTTCGCGCAGCAGCCTGTGCAGGTCGACCGGGTCGGGGGTGGTCAGCGAGCCGTACTCGTTGCGGCCCGGCGCCACCACGCCGGTCGTGCCGATCGAAGCAGCGGCAAAGCCTGACTGCTCCCAGATCTGCCTGGTGAAAGCCGCAACCGATGTCTTGCCGCTGGTGCCGGTCACCGCGACCATGGTTTGCGGCTGCCTGCCGAAGTAGCGGGCCGCACTCAGCGCCAGCGCCAGGCGCGGATCGTCGACGGCGAAAACCGGCACCGGCAGTCCGGTGACGGCGCCGCTGCCCTTGCCGGTCACGATCGCTGCGGCGCCGCGCTTGGCGGCATCGGCGGAATAGGCCGCGCCATCGGTCTTGGTGCCAGCGAGCGCGAAGAAGACCACGCCCGGTCCTACCTGGCGGGAATCCGAAGAAATCCCGGTAACCTCCGTATCGAAGGAAGCTGTCCCCTCGACAGGCAGGATACCGGCTAGGTCTTTCAGCTTCATCGAACCCCGTTCATAGCAACAAAATAGCGCGCAGTTGCCGGCGCGCCCTCAGAATCACTGATAGGAAACCAGCGTTGCGCCATTTTCATGGCTGAAATCTGGCTTCACGCCAAGCATGGAAGCCGAACGTCGGATAATGTTTGCAGCCATGACGCCAGCATTCGAGGCGGCCGTCGCACCCATGCCGGGTTTTTCCGGCTTCGGTTCGTCGGCGATGGTAAGCACGATGTATTGCGGATCATCCATCGGGAAAGCCGCGACGAAGGCGTTGAAGTTCTTGTCCTTTG
Organism: Mesorhizobium sp. WSM4850; assembly: GCF_055811735.1. Lineage (NCBI taxonomy): Bacteria > Pseudomonadati > Pseudomonadota > Alphaproteobacteria > Hyphomicrobiales > Phyllobacteriaceae > Mesorhizobium > Mesorhizobium sp. WSM4850. The sequence goes on from NZ_JBVVPV010000010.1 coordinate 94,271, forward strand.
AGTAGCGGCCGTTGACAACCTTCTCGGCCGTTCCCGTCTTGCCGCCGACGCGATAACCCGGAACCCTGGCGTTCCTGCCTGAGCCTTTCTCGGCGTTGAGTGCATAGAGATAGCGCATGTTCTCGGATGTCTTGTCGCTGACGACTTTCTTGGCCACCGACATCGCCTGTTCCTGCGCCCGTCTCAGGAATGTCGGCTGGATCAGATAGCCGCCGTTCATCAGCGCGGCACAGCCGACCGCCGTCTGCAGGGGCGTCGTCGACACACCGTGACCAAAGGCGATGGTGATCGAATGGACCTGTTTCCAGACTTTTGGCTCGGTCGGGCGGGCGACCTCAGGCAGTTCCGTCTGCATTCTCTCGAGGATACCCAGGCGATGCAGGAATTCGCGGTGCCCCTCGATGCCGACCGCTTCAGCTTCCTTGGCCGAACCGATGTTGGACGAATAGATGAACACTTCGGGCACCGACAGCACCCGGGACTTGCCATGAAAATCATGGATGGTCTGGCGGCCGATCCTGATCGGGCGCGTAGCGTCGAAACGGCTTTCCAGCGTCACTTTGCCGGAATCGAGCGCCATGGCGGTGGTAAAGCTCTTCAAGGTCGAGCCCATCTCGTAGAGCCCGGCCGACATGCGGTTCAAGCGGTCCTTGTCGTGCGCATTATAGGGGTTGTTCGGATCGAAATCCGGAACCGAGGCCATCGCGACCACTTCGCCGGTCTTGACGTTGAGAACGACGGCGCCCGCCGCGATTGCGCGGTATTTTTCCATGCCGGTGGCGACCTCATCACGCACGATATGCTGGACGCGCAGGTCGATCGAGAGCTGCACCGGCTTCAGATCCTTGGCCACCGCCAGGCCGGACGCCTGAAGATCGCTCAGCCCCTGTTCGTCGATGTATTTCTCCATGCCGGAGATGCCCTGGTTGTCGATGTTGGTGAGGCCGACAATGTAGGACGAGGTTTCGCCGGCCGGGTAGAAGCGGCGCTTTTCGGTGCGGAAGCCGATGCCCGGAATGCCGAGCTGCAGAATCTCCGATTGTTGCTTGGGCGTCAGTTGCCGCTGCAGCCAGACGAAGCCGGCGCCGCTCTTCAGCTTGTGATAGGTCTGCTCGTAGTCGATTTCGGGAAGCACCGTCGCCAGTTTTTCGATCGCCTCGTCGGCGTCGACAATGCGGCGCGGTTCGGCAAACAGCGACGCCGTCTTGATGTCGGTCGCCAGAACTTCGCCGTTGCGGTCGACGATGTCGGGCCGGGACGCCGTCACCCGGCTCTGCGGACCGCCGGACAAGTCGGGGTTCTGGAAACCGAGATAGACCAGCCGCCCGGTGATGGTCAGATAGATGCCGAAAAACACCGCCATCGTCATCACGACGCGGGTCCTGCCCTTGCCGCCGGTCGCCTTGCGGGCGCCTTCGACCACAATCGATCCGTCGTCACCGGACTTGGCGCGGCGCGTCAGCAGACTGGTGATCACTGGAAGTCTGGCGATCATTGGACGATGCCTCCGGTGACCACGGGGTCGTTGCCCATCGGTTCCTTGCTGGAACTGTCGGCCATGCCGCCCAGCCGCTCGGACGAAAGGTCCTCGATGGTGAGGGGTTTTGCCGGCAGATCGTCCAGCCCGATGATCTGGCGGGCGCTGACCGGCTCGAGCTCGAGTTGCGATTTATAGGTCTCGGCCAGCTTTTGCAGGCGCGACGGTTGGGTAAGCAGGCTCCAGTCCGCCTTGAGGAGATCGATCGTATCCTCCTCGTAGCGGATCTGCGCCTGGATCTTGTGCACCGCCGCCAATTGTTCCTCGGCCTCGCGCTTGGTCTTGAAGGTCAAGGCCGCGGCCGAAACCATGACGGCGATAAGGACTATGTCGCTGGTACGAAACACGTGCTCACCTCTCTCCCGGCCGCTCGGCACCGGGAAGTTTTGGATCAGGAAGTTTTGGAAGCCCGAAAATCGAAAAATCGCCGGCGCGCGCCGGCGCGTCGGTGCGGATCGCCGCGCGCAGCCTTGCCGAGCGCGCCCGCGGATTGGCCGATATCTCGGCCTCACCGGGCGTCACGCCGCTGCCCACCTTTTTGAAGGTGGCGCTGCGCGCCTGCGCCTCGGGCAGGTGCCGCGATCCGGTCGCCGCATCGGCGCGATCGGCGATGAAGCGCTTGACGATGCGGTCTTCCAGGGAATGGAACGTCACCACGGCCAGCCGTCCGCCCGGTTTCAGCACGCGTTCAGCCGCAAACAGCGCTTTGGCCAGTTCGCCGAGTTCGTCATTGACGAAAATGCGCAACGCCTGGAAGACGCGGGTCGCTGGATGGATCTTGTCCTTCGGCGCGCGGCCGATATGCGTCTCAATGGCGTCTGCAAGGTCGAGCGTGCGCTCGAACGGATGTTTTTCGCGACGGCTTTCAATCATGCGGGCGATGCGGCCGGCATGGCGCTCTTCGCCAAGAAACCCGAAGATGCGGGCAAGATCGCCCACCTTGAAAGAGTTGACGACATCGGCGGCGCTGAGGCCAGCCTGCGCCATGCGCATATCGAGCGGTCCGTCGGCACGGAACGAAAAACCGCGCTCCGCCTGATCGATCTGCATGGAGGAGATGCCGATGTCGAGCACGACGCCGTCAGCGCTTTCGACATGCTCGTCCAATGTCGAGAACGGCGCCTGAACAAGCCGGAGCCTGCCGCCCGATTGTTGCTCGAGAACACGACCGGCAGCAATCGCATCCGGATCGCGGTCGATCGCGACAACCGAGGCGCCGCTCGCCAGAATGGCTTTGGAGTAGCCGCCGGCGCCGAATGTGCCGTCGACGACCACCTCGCCCGTCTTGGGCGAAAGCGCCTCCAGCACTTCGGCAAGGAGGACCGGAATGTGACGGGCTGGTCCGCCAACGGCGTGAGGGTCATCGCCGTAGCCCGCCATCATTCCGGCCGCTCCCCAGGCTTCGTCCCCTGCCGAAGCTGCAAAAGCCGGGCGCGTGCTTCCGCCCCATAGGCGGTGAGCCGTCCAGGTTCCCAGATCTGAAAGAAATTGCCGCGGCCGACAAAAGCCACTTCCGCGGAAATGCCGGTATGCTCGCGGATGAAATCGGTCATCGAGATGCGGCCGTCCTGATCGAGCTTGAGAAAGGTTCCATCGCCATGGCAGAAGAACGACATGTCGTCCGAGGTCTGCAGGAAGGGGTCTTCCTGCGCGATGCGCTGCTCGTAGCGGTCGAGCAGGTCGAGCCCACCGACATCCATCGCCGGACGGTCCAGGCAGCGCAGCGCATAGAGTTCCGAATAACCGCGCTTCTGCACAACCGCACGGAAATGCGCTGGAACGGACACCCGCCCCTTCGCATCGATCCTGTTCACCGCGCTTGACAGAAACCGGTCCATTACGCGTTACGGCCGCTTGCGCCGCCGCACCCCTCTGCATCTTCCCGCCCGCGCCGCCGCAGCGCGGTCCCTGCCCAAAACTCACTTCGCTCCAAAAGGCAAAAACAGGCGAACGCGCAGCCGCCGCGGCTGCCCGATTGGCGTACGCTTCACCCTGACGCGGAACGAAGGCTTGAATATCTGAATGGGATATCATGGGGTACTATGGGCGTCAACGGGAATAGGCTTCACAAAACGCGCGCCACAACCGATGAGGGCAGCTTTGACGGCACTCCCGTGTTTATGCTCCATTAAGCCTAACGAAGCGTTTAGAGCGGTTTGGCCTAACCGGAGGCGGCTTGCCGCGGAGCGCCACCACGCATAGCGTCGGCCTGTCTTTTCTCGGTCAGAAACAGGTTCTTTTCTCGGTCAGAAGGTTGAAAATACATGTCCGAAACAGCCAAATCGCGCGCGGCCACCCTTGCCCATTTGCGTGGCGTCAAGCTCGCCAAGGGCGACCCGGTCTCGCTGCCGCTGACAATGACGACCACTTTCCATCTGCCCGGCAATCCGGCCGGCGTCAGCCAGTACGGGCGCTACGACAATCCGACATGGGAAGCGGTGGAAGACATGCTCGGCCACCTCGAGGACGCGCCGTCCGTAGCGTTCCCGTCGGGCATGGCCGCGATCGCGGCGGTCTTCTTCGCGCTGCTCAAGGCGGGCGATCGCATCCTGTTGCCGTCCGACGGTTACTACACGCCGCGCCTGCTTGCCGAGCGCTTCCTCAAACCTTTCGATGTCCCGTTCGACACACGACCGACCAAGTCCTTTGTGGACGGCGGTTTTTCCGGCTACCGGCTGGTGTTCGTCGAGACCCCATCCAATCCCGGGCTGGACATTTGCGACCTGGCCGGCGTGGCGCGCCTTGCGCACGAGGCCGGCGCGCTGGTCGTCGCCGACAACACCACGATGACGCCTTACGGTCAGCGCCCGCTCGACCTCGGCGCCGATATCGTCGTTGCTGCTGACACAAAAGCGCCCAATGGCCATTCCGACGCGCTGTTCGGCCATGTCGCCAGCCGTGACGCCGGCATCATCACCGCCATCCGCGAGTGGCGCAAACTGTCGGGCTCCATCCCCGGACCATTCGAAGCCTGGCTGGTCCATCGAGGCCTCGAGACACTGGAGGTCCGCTTCGACCGCATGTGCAAATCGGCCGAACTGATCGCCCGACGCCTGACAGATCATCGGGCCGTGAAATCCGTCCGCTTTCCTGGACTGGAGGATGATCCTTCACACAATCTGGCGACCACCCAGATGGAGCGTTTCGGCTTCCTTGTCGGCCTCGACCTGGGGAGTGAAGCCAGGGCCGAAGCGTTCATCGGCGCCTGCGCCCTGATCCAGCCGGCGACCTCCTTCGGCGGCGTCCACTCTTCGGCCGAACGGCGCGCCCGTTGGGGTGATGCGGTGCCGCCCGGCTTTGTTCGCCTGTCGGTCGGCTGCGAGCCGGTGGAAGCGCTTTGGCATGCGATCGAGGCGTCACTGGACGGCGTCGACGGTTGAGCGAACCGATCACGAAGCCAGATCGTCGGCTTCGATACTGCGCCGGCCATGCAGCACACGCAGGATCTCGACTGCATCCGCGCCGACACGGTACAAGGTGAGGTATTCGCCGACGACCAGATGGCGGATGCCGGGCGCAATGTCTTCGCGCGGTGCCCCCGAGAAAGGATGCAAGGTCAGCAAATCCCAACGCCTCTCCAGGATTTTCACGAGGCGGATCGCGGCATTAGGATTGTGTTCGGCAATGTAGTCGCCGATACGTTCGAGGTCGATTAATGCCTGAGGAAGCAGGCGGTATTTCACTCCTCAAGGCCTTTGGCCTCGGCCATTTTCAGATATTTGGCGCGCAGTCGTTCCATGATTGGCGGGCCGTCCAGCGCCGGCCCGCTGTCGATCCCCTCCTGCACCAGCTTGCGCAACTCCTCGAGCGTGTAGCCGTGCAAGTCACGGCGGTCCTTCCATTGCCTGAGCGCGTCGCGGATCACCTCACTCGCCGAAGCATATTCGCCGGCGGCGACCACATCGTCGACCGCCGCCGCCAATTCCGGCGAGAGCGTGATGCTGCGTTTGTCGACCTGACCCATGGTGCGCTCCTGATACCGCCCGTACTAATGCATGTCGCGCAAAAGTGTGCAGCGGTTCTGCGACATGCATAAACAACAACCTAAAGCGCGTCGCGAGAGGACGGTCGAACGCGACGCGCTTTAGGAAAGTACGATTTAATCGCACCAGTTTCAAGAAACGCTTGCTCCATGCACAGCCCAGTAAAAGCTGATTCAGTCAATGAAGCGCCTGAACCAGCAAGCGCGCCCGAAGACGCAACGTGCTGATATCAGGGAGTTTCCCCCTAGAATCTGGACGAAAACGTAGAATCTGGACGAAAATTGCCAGCTGGCCTGTAAGCCGGGTTCTGTATGGCCCTCGCCCCTTGCGGCGCGAGAACGTGGCGGCCATTCATCTTGGGCGCATGTTGCCATGCGCCTCACGCAACCTACCCGGGCGGTGAGCCGGAAACAGCCCTCGAGGGTTTCCCCTCGCACCGCCCCTATTCGGTCTTGCTCCCGGTGGGGTTTACCGTGCCGCTCCTGTTGCCAGTCGCGCGGTGGGCTCTTACCCCACCCTTTCACCCTTACCACGACGGATCGTGGCGGTTTGCTTTCTGTGGCACTTTCCCTAGGGTCGCCCCCGCCGGCCATTAACCGGCACCGTGTCTCCATGGAGCCCGGACTTTCCTCACCCGCAGCCTTTCGGCTTCGCGGGTGCGGCCACCCGGCCAGCTGGCAAGGCGTATAAAGGGATTCACATTCGAAAACGCAAACAAAAAAGCAGGTCCCGGTCTATTACGCCGGCGCTCCAAGCGCGGCCAGCTGCACTTTGACCTTGCCGCAATAGGCCGCGGAAATCGGGTTCATCCGCTTGGCGCCATGGCCGGCATTGTACTTCAGGATCGTGCCGCAGGTCGTGCCGTCGCCGAGGTTGCGCGCCATGGCGAGGTATTTCATGCCGTATTTGATGTTGGTCTCGGGATCGTGGAGACCCTTGATCGAGCCGCTGTAACCCATCATCCGCGCCGTCGACGGCTTGATCTGCATCAGGCCGATCTCACCGGCGCGGCCGACCTGGTTCGGCTGAAACCTGCTCTCGATCATGATGACGGCCTTGGCGAGCGAGACCGGCACACCATTGCTGGCCGCATGACGCTCGATGATCGTCGAATACTGGCCGCTATCGCCAGCGGCCGCCGGCTTCGGCGCCGCCGCCCGGTTTTGCCGGCCGATCGACGCCGTCGTCGCCTGGTCGATGCGGGTCCTGTTGCGCTTCACATGCCGCTTGGAGACTGCCTTCTTTGCAACGACTGGCTTCTTTGCAACGACTGCCTTCTTTGCAGAGACCTTTTCCGCCTTTGCGGATGCTGGCTTTTTCGCTTTCACCGCAGCAGCTTTTTTCGCCTTTGCGGAGGCTGTCCTTTTTTCCCCGGCATCTTGCCCGGCTTTCGGCGTGGCAGTCTTATCGGACGCGGTCATGAAACCCTGGTCGGCCCGCTGGCTCAAAGGCGCGCCATTGGCCGCACCGATGGCAAAAGTCATTACGCCGGCAGCAACAGCTGCCGTTAAAACGGTTAATTTCTGCATGGGATCCTGTTCTGTTTAAACCGCGCGAAGAACTTCACGCAGCTACGCCAATCAACGTCGGAACATTTGGGAGGCTGTAGGTCCGACAACTTGCACGGATCGCATTTGACGGTCGAATTGGCGGCAAAAAAGGCGGGGCAAGTCACTTTAAATGACAGGCTGTAACTTACAGCCAGGAAAAGACTACTTGGACGGAACTGCCCTCACCGAGCCAAGCAGCCGTTCCAGCGTGCGGATTGTCGATCCGTCGGCCACGCCATCCACTTTGCGTTGCCGGAAATGCCTCTGGAAAGCCTCGACCACGATTTCGGTTTGCCGGTCGAAAGCGCCTGATATCTCCACGCCATAACCGTAGAGCGCCAGCATCGACTGCAGCGCCTCGACCTCGGCAGACGCGTCGCCGGCCTTCAGCACCGCGCCGCGCCTGACGGGTGCCGCTTCGACAAGATGGCCGACACCGGCATCGAACAGGGCCTTCCAGGGGAATCTCTCGCCCGGGTCGATCTTGCGTCCCGGCGCCACGTCGGAATGGGCGAGCACCCGTTGAGCCGGGATGGAATGGCGCTGAACAATCCCCTCGCACAGGCCGATCAGGGCATCGATCTGCCGTTTCGGAAAATTTCGGTAGCCCAGCGAATGTCCCGGATTGACGATCTCGATGCCGACCGAACAGGAGTTGATGTCGCTTCGTCCGAACCAGGAACTCTTGCCGGCATGCCAGGCACGGTCGCTTTCCCTGACCATCTGGACGATGCGGCCGTCCTCATGGACGAGGTAGTGCGACGAAACCTCGCTGGCCGGATCGCACAGCCATGCTTCGGCGCCGGCGCCGGTCTCCATGCCGGTGTAGTGCAGCACGATCATGTCGACCGTCTCGCGTCGTGGACCGAAATTCGGCGATACCCTGACCTCGGCGCTCGGCTCGTCGGGCAGGAAGCCGCTCATGCGTGCCGCAGGCCCCGTTCGATCATCTCATAGGCCGCGTTGATCGCCGCTATCCTGCTGGTTGCGATCTTGATGAATTCCTGCGGCAGGCCGCGTGCGATCAGCCGGTCGGGATGGTTGTCCGAAACCAGCTTGCGGTAACGCTTCCTGACCTCCTCGAAGGTTTTTCCCCGCTCGATGCCGAGCACGACATACGGATCGGCCGCACCCAGATCGACGTGCCGGGCCAGAATGCTCTGGTAATGCGCCTCCTCGATCCGGAAGATCTCGGCGATGCGATGCAGGAACTGACCTTCGCGCTCGTGGACCAGCCCGTCGGCCTTGGCGATATGGAACAGCCCGTCGAGAATGTCCTCCAGCATCGCGCAGTTCGAATGGCCGGAGCCGCAAAGCTGCGCCATGCGCGCGGCATAGGTCTCGAAGCCGGCGATGTCGCGCTTGGCCAGATCGTAGAGCCGCGCCACATTGCGCGTCTGCTCCTTCGGCACTTCGAATATCTGCTGGAAGGCGCGCACCTCGTCCTGGGTGACGATGCCGTCGGCCTTGGCCATCTTGGCCGACAGCGCGATCATCGCCACCGAGAAGGCGACGCGCCGGCGCAGGTCGGGGTCGCCGGAGAAAACCGTGCGCACAGCCTCGACCACGTCGGCGACGCCGGACGAGGTTGAGGACGAAACGCGGGTGATGAAGTCGCCGAGGCGATCCCAAATCGACATGGGCACCTATTAGGGCTAACTGGCCGCCGCTATCAACCCCACCGCTATCAAGCTGAAGACAATGCCGCAGGGCCGGCCCAGCCGATTTCGCGGCCGCCTGAGCAGCTGGCGCAACCGTCGATCATGGAAATTAGCCGGCAGCAGCGGCCATGGCGCGCGAAACTGCAAGCCTTCGTCACCTCGCCATTTCGGCCCCTTCTGCTGGGCCAAAAAGTGACAGGCGAAACCGAGCTTGCGGCGGCGGCCGCAAGAAGACTGTCCTGAAGTCAGAAGGCCGGCAGGATGCCGGCCTTCTGTTCATCACATAAGAATTACTGCGCGGGCGCAGATGGCTGTGCCGGAGCCGGCTCGGCCGGCTTGGTCGCGTCGGGAGCCGGCTGCATCGGTTGTTCGTTCGCCGGCGGGTTGGTGCTCTGCGTGGTGGTGGCGTCCCCGCCCGTGCCGCTGTCGCTGCAAGCCGCAACGCCAAGCAGGGCAAGCGCCGAAACCGACGCAAGAATGAGTTTCTTCATGACATCTCTCCTCTAATCACGCCCCCGCTACCGGTGACGATCGAGGACAGAATGCACCGAATGCCCCATGGGTTTCATAACGTTGCATTTCCGTATGTAACATCATCTGCTTTTGCGTTGCCGGCGAAGCCATGGCGAATTAACACCAGACCATGGCGAATTAGCACATTTGAATCAATAAAATGCCCGGGAGAGCTGCCGTGACCGCCAAATGGGATTTCTGGATCGACCGCGGCGGCACCTTCACCGATGTCATCGGCCGGGACCCGCAAGGCGGGCTGCACCCGCGCAAGCTGCTATCCGAAAATCCCGAAGCCTATGCCGACGCCGCCATCCAGGGCATTCGCGATCTGCTCGGGCTAAAATCCGGCGCGCCGATCCCATCCGGCCTGATCGGCGACATCAAGATGGGCACCACCGTTGCCACCAACGCGCTTCTGGAGCGCAAGGGCGACCGTGTGCTGCTGCTCATCACCAGGGGATTTCGCGACGCGCTGAGGATCGCTTATCAGGCGCGGCCCGATATCTTCGCCAAGCAGATCATCCTTCCCGAACAGCTCAACGAGCGCGTCATCGAGGTCGATGAGCGCGTGCGCGCCGACGGCCGCGTCGAAAGGCTGCTCGACATCGCCGCCATGCGCCCGGCCATCGAACAAGCCAAGGCCGACGGCATCGACGCGGTGGCGATCGTGTTCATGCATGCCTGGAAATATCCCGACCACGAAAAGGCGGTTGCAAAAGTCTGCAGGAAACTGGGGTTTTCGCAGGTCTCGGTCAGTCATGAGGTCTCGCCGCTCATCAAGCTGGTCGGCCGCGGCGATACGACCGTGGTCGACGCCTATCTGTCGCCGATTCTGGCAAGGTATGTGCAGAAGGTGGCGCAAGAGCTGGGCGTCCTCTCCCCCCTCGAGGGGGAGATGTCGGCGAAGCCGACAGAGGGGGTCATCTTAGAAGGCACCGCCAGAGCGTCGAACCCAGTCGAGCCGACCCCACCCGGCGGCTTCGCCGCCACCCTCCCCTCAAGGGGGAGGGAATCCCCTCGCCTGATGTTCATGATGTCATCCGGCGGCCTTACCGCCGCCGATATGTTCCAGGGCAAGGACGCGTTGCTGTCCGGTCCGGCCGGCGGCGTCGTCGGCATGGTCGAGACAGCAAAGCTCGCCGGTTTCGACAAGGTCATCGGCTTCGACATGGGCGGCACCTCAACCGACGTCGCTCATTATGACGGCGACTATGAGCGCGCCTTCGACACGGAGGTTGCCGGCGTGCGCATCCGCGCGCCGATGATGCGCATTCACACCGTCGCCGCCGGCGGCGGCTCCATCCTGCACTACGAGGCCGGCCGTTTTCGCGCCGGGCCGGATTCGGCCGGCGCCAATCCCGGCCCGGCCGCCTACCGGCGCGGCGGCCCGCTGGCCGTCACCGACGCCAATGTCATGCTGGGCAAGCTGCACCCCGACTTCTTCCCGGCCATTTTTGGACCCGGCCAGGACGAGCCGCTCGACATGCAAACCGTGCGCGAGAAATTCGCCGCACTCGCCGCCGAAATCGGCGACGGCCGCACGCCGGAGGCGGTCGCCGAAGGGTTCGTCACCATCGCCGTCGAAAACATGGCCAACGCCATCAAGAAGATTTCCGTGCAGCGCGGCTACGACGTCACCGAGTATCTCCTGAATTGTTTTGGCGGCGCCGGCGGCCAGCACGCCTGCCTCGTTGCCGACGCACTCGGCATGGAGGCGGTGCTGATCCATCCCTTCTCCGGGCTGCTGTCGGCCTATGGCATTGGGTTGTCCTCGATTTTTTCGTCGCGCCAGCAGGCGCTGCTGAAACCGCTGACGGAAGTGTCCAGGCCGGCAATCGATGAACTCATCGCGACGCTGCGCAAAGCCGTCATCGACGAGCTTGCCGCGCAAGGCATTGCCGAGGGCGCCGTCGCCTCGAAACCGGTGCTGCAGATCCGCTACGACGGCACCGACACCGCGCTGCCGGTGAATTTCGAGCACGGTTCGATCGCACGGGCCAAGGCGGATTTCGAAGCCGCCCACAAGGCGCAGTTCGGCTTCGTCTATGACGACAAGCCGATGATCGTGGAATCGGTCGGCGTCGAAGGCATCGACAGCGGCGACGCCGGCCGCGAGGAAAGTGATTCAATCCTTGAAGACATCGCCGCAAGCCCTTCGGAAAATCGGCAAATCTTCATCGACGGCACCTGGCGAGACGCCGGCATTTTCCGCCGCGAGGCGCTCAAACCGGGGCACAAGCTTGGCGGCCCTGCCCTGGTCATCGAACCGAACCAGACCATCGTCGTCGAGCCGGGCTGGCAGGCCGAAATCACCGCCAGGAACCACGTGCTCCTGCGTCGCATCGAGAAAAAGCGCCGGCTGGCGGCGCTCGGCACCGAGGCCGATCCGGTCATGCTGGAGGTGTTCAACAACCTGTTCATGTCGATCGCCGAACAGATGGGCGTGACCCTGCAAAACACCGCCTATTCGGTCAACATCAAGGAACGGCTGGATTTCTCCTGTGCCGTCTTTGACCGCAATGGCGCGCTGGTCGCCAATGCGCCGCACATGCCGGTGCATCTCGGCTCCATGGACCGTTCGGTGGAAACCATCATTCGGCTGAACTCCGGCGACATCCACCCCGGCGACGTCTTTGCACTGAATGCGCCTTATAATGGCGGCACGCATCTGCCAGACATCACCGTGGTGACGCCGGTCTTTGAGGATGGGCGCCCAATCTCCCCCCATGTGGGGGAGATGTCGGCGAAGCCGACAGAGGGGGGCGCTGTCCCGCCAACGCCTCCAATTGGCGAGCCGGCATACCGCGAAGCTGAGCGCTCGACGTTGCCCCCCTCTGCCCTGCCCTCTTTGTCACCAATTGGCATCTCCCCCACAAGGGGGGAGATCGGCCAATCGCCAAAGATCCTCTTCTACGTCGCCTCGCGCGGCCATCATGCCGACATTGGCGGCACGGCGCCCGGCTCGATGACGCCGCTCGCCACCACCGTCGACGAGGAAGGCGTGCTGTTCGACAATTTCCGCATCGTCGATCGCGGCCGGTTCCGCGAGAAGGAGCTGGAGACGCTGCTCACCGACCACCCCTACCCGGCGCGCAATCCGCACCAGAACATCGCCGACCTCAAGGCGCAGATTGCCGCCAATGAAAAGGGCGTTGCCGAGTTGCGCGAGATGGTCGCGCATTTCGGCCTTGGCGTGGTCGAGGCCTATATGGGCCATGTCCAGGACAATGCCGCCGAAAGCGTGCGCCGCGTGCTGGAGCGGTTGCCCGACAGCTCCGTATACGAGTATCCGACCGACACCGGCCAAATCATCAAGGTGAAGATATCGGTCGACCGGCAAAAGCGCGAGGCGACCGTCGACTTCACTGGCACATCGTCGGTCATGAAGAACAACTTCAACGCCCCCGAGCCGGTCGCCCGCGCAGCCGTGCTCTATGCGTTCCGCGTCATGGTCGAGGACATGATCCCGATGAATGCCGGGTGTCTGAGACCGATCAACATCATCATTCCCGAAGGTTGCATGCTGAAGCCGACCTACCCGGCCGCGGTCGTCGCCGGCAATGTCGAGACCTCGCAGCATGTCACCAATGCGCTGTTCGGCGCCATGGGCGCGATGGCCAATGCGCAAGGCACGATGAACAACCTCACCTTCGGCAACAAGCAGTACCAGTATTACGAGACGATCTGCTCCGGCTCGCCGGCAGGCCGGATGAACAGCGGTCGCGGCTTTGCCGGCACCTCCGGCGTCCACACCCATATGACCAATTCGCGCCTGACCGACCCGGAAGTGCTGGAGTTGCGGTTCCCCGTCCTGCTCGAGGATTTCCACATCCGCGAAGGCTCCGGGGGCAAAGGCAAATGGAGTGCCGGCGACGGCACCGAGCGCATCATCCGTTTCCTCGAAAAGATGGAATGCGCGATCCTGTCCTCACATCGCAATCGCCCGCCGCGAGGCCTGGACGGCGGCGGCGATGGCGAGGTCGGCTCGACCAAGGTTCGCCGCAAGGATGGCCGCATCGAAGTCCTGAAGGCTTGCGACCAGACGGTGCTCGAGGCCGGTGAAGCCGTCATCGTGACGACGCCGACGCCGGGCGGATTTGGCAACGCCTGAACTCGCCTCAACAGACTGTCACCGGCCTGTCATCCACCTGCGCTACCCGCTTGCGCCAGAGCAAACGGGGAATCGCCTTGTCATGACGGATGTTTCCGGAGAACTGGTTTTTCGCCGCGGCAAGCAAGTTGGCAAGGCCGTCTACCAGAACCGCCCGCTGTCTAAGGCCGGCCTCTCCGAGCGGCTCTTCGCCTTGCTGTTTTCCGGCCTCGTCTATCCACAGATCTGGGAAGACCCCGACGTCGACATGGAGGCGATGCAGCTTGGCCAGGGCCACCGCGTCGTCACCATCGCCTCGGGTGGCTGTAACATCCTTGCCTATCTCACCCGGTCACCGGAACGGATCGACGCCGTCGATCTCAACGCCGCCCATATCGCGCTGAACCGCATGAAGCTCGAAGCGGTGCGCCATCTGCCGTCGCAGGGTGACCTGTTCCGTTTCTTCGGCGCTGCCGAGACCCGTCACAATTCGCAAGCCTACGACCGTTTCATCGCGCCGCATCTCGACCCGGTCAGCCGTCATTACTGGGAACATCGCAACTGGCGCCGGCGTCGCCGCATCGCCGTCTTCGACAGCAATTTTTACCAGACCGGGCTGCTCGGCCTGTTCATTGCCATGGGCCATCGCACCGCCAAATTCTTCGGCGTCGATCCGGCCGGCATCATGGAAGCCAAAAGCCTCGTCGACCAGCGCCGCTTCTTCGACGAGGAACTGGCGCCGGTTTTCGAAAAACCGCTGCTGAAATGGGCAACATCGCGAAAAGCCTCGCTGTTCGGCCTCGGCATTCCGCCGGCACAGTACGATTCGCTGATCACCTCGGGCGACGGCACCATGGCCAGCGTGCTGAAGGCCCGGCTGGAAAAGCTCGCCTGCGATTTTCCGCTGGAGAACAACTATTTCGCCTGGCAGGCTTTTGCCCGCCGCTACCCCAATCCCGGCGAGGCGGCGCTGCCTGCCTATCTCGAAAAACGCAACTACAAAACGATCCGCAACAATGTCGACCGCATCGCCATCCACCATGCCAATCTGATCGAGTTCCTTGCCGGCAAGGATGCCGGTTCGGTCGACCGCTTCGTCCTGCTCGACGCGCAGGACTGGATGACCGACGACCAGCTCAATGCGCTGTGGGCCGAGATCACCCGTACCGCGTCGACCGATGCCCGCGTCATCTTCCGCACCGCGGCCGAACCCAGCCTGTTGCCCGGCCGGGTCTCGAATTCGCTGCTCGACCAGTGGAGCTATGCGGAGGAGGCGTCGCGCGAATTCTCGGCCCGCGACCGTTCGGCCATCTATGGCGGCTTCCACCTTTATGTGAAGCAGGCCGCATGAGCGCGACCGAACTGCCGGCCAGGCACGGCGAACCGCCGGCCGGGCACGCCGAGCTGATGGACGGCGTCTACCGCTGGCAGCGCCACGTCTACGACCTGACCCGCAAATACTACCTGCTCGGCCGCGACCGGCTGATCGCGGGGCTGAATGTGCCCGCCGGCGGCACCGTGCTCGAGCTTGGCTGCGGCACCGGCCGCAACATCGTCCTCGCCGCCCGGCTTTATCCCGACGCCCGCTTCTTCGGTCTCGATATTTCAGCCGAAATGCTGGAAACGGCCACTGCTGCCATTGCCCGCGAAGGCGTCTCAGGCCGCGTCACGCTGGCGCGCGGCGACGCCACCGATTTCGACGCGAAGGTGCTATTTTCCGTCGAAAGTTTCGACCGCATTTTTGTCTCCTATTCGCTGTCGATGATCCCCGGCTGGGAGAAGACGATTTCGGCGGCACTTGCAGCCCTGTCACCCGGCGGTTCGCTGCACGTCGTCGATTTCGGCCAGCAGGAGGCCCTGCCCCGCTGGTTCCGCACGCTGCTGCGCGGCTGGCTGAGAAAATTCCACGTCGAGCCGCGCGAGGCACTGCGGGACATCCTGCAATCGGAATCTGCAAGGCGCGGCGCAACCCTTCGGTTTAGAACGCTTTATCGCGGTTACGCCTGGCTGGCCGTGATCAAGATCGCCAGCTAGTTCCGCAGCCCAGAGGATTTGCTCTTTGACTGAGCCCTGTGGAGGGTCGCTGCCGACCGGCCTGCAACCGCCAATCTCCAACGTCTGCGATTAGCCATAAGCCCCCGCGCCTTCGTCATCCTAGGTCAAGCAAGGAGCGAAGCGACACAGCGCAGAACTTGGGATCCATTCCGTGACATCAGCCGAAGAATGCAGCGGCTCAGAACGAAAACAGCAGTGATCCGTCGCGCCCCCCTCTGTCCTGCCGGACATCTCCCCCACTTGGGGGGAGATCAGATGTCGCGTCCGGCTTCGCCAATCTTCAACGTTGAAAGAAGGGTGAGGCGCGCGAGCTGCCAATCTCCCTCCTTGTGGGGGAGATGTCCGGCAGGACAGAGGGGGGCGCCTCGCTCCGCGATCGAAGGTTCTGCACCGCAGCAGCGCTCCAAGGTCACGGAATCCCAAGATCGGTCGCGTCGCTTCGCTCCTCGCCAGACGGGCGGGCGCGTGTTGATCGTGGAAGGCCTTTGGCGACAACTGCATAGACGCTGCGGCGAGCGATCGCCGCATTCCTCTAATGCAGCGCCTTCACCAGTGCTGCCAGCATAATCTGCGGCCGGTAGCCGAGCTTGGCCGGCGTCAGGCCGAGCCGCACCACCACAAGCTGCGCCGAGGGGATTATGGCGACCGTCTGCCCGTCATGGCCTTCCATCCAATAGCTATCCCTTGGCAGGCCCGCAGCGATACCGGCGCCGGGGCTCTCCTCGTCGCCCGGACCCTCGATCCACACCTGGCCCCTGCCGTAGACTTTCGAGGCGGGTGCGGCTTCCCGCATCCAGGTGACGAAGCCCGCAGGCAGGACCTCCTGGCCGTTCCAGACACCATCCTGCAGCAGGAACTGGCCGAAGCGCGCCCAGTCACGGGCGGTGGCGTAGAGATAGGACGATCCGACGAAGGTGCCGTGCTCGTCGGTCTCCAGTACCGCGCTCTGCATGCCGAGTGGGTCGAACAGTGCAATCCTTGGCCACGCCAGCGCCTTGTTCTTGTCGCCGATCGCATCCTGCCAAAGCCGCGACAGCATCGCTGCCGTGCCGCTTGAATAGGAAAATACCTTGCCCACCTCGCCGGTCAGCGGCTTGGATCCGGCAAAGCCCGCCATATCAGGCTCCAGATAGAGCATCCGCGTCACGTCGGTGACGTCGCCGTAATCCTCGTTGAACTCCAGCCCGCTCGACATCGCCATCATATCGGCGAGGCTGATGGCGGCGCGGCCGTCCGCTTTCCAGGGCCCGAACAGGCGCAGGTTCGTCATCACCATCTTGCCGTCCTTCACCACCGTGCCGACGATCGCGGCATTGACCGTCTTGGTCATCGACCAGCCAAGCAGCGGCGACTTTTGGGTAAAGCCTGCGCCATAACGCTCGGCGACGATGCGGCCGTTCTTGACCACCACCACCGCCCGCATACCGGCGCCGGTCATTGCAGGATCGTCGAGGATTTTCGCGATCTCGGGGTTTTGCGATGCTTCGACCTTGTCGCCCTCCGGCCAGAGCGCGGCGAGCGGCGGCGCCGGTGTCAGCGCCGGCCCGGCGACTGCTTTGGCCCGGGCGATGTCGCCGCCCGGAACCGCGGTGCAACCAAGCCCGTTCCGAACGACGGCGACGCTCTTGCCGAACACGCCGAACAGCCCGGCCGAAACCGTGCCCTGCTCCTTGTCGACGGACATCCTCATCAGCCGCAGCAGTGGATGGCCCGGCGCCTGCACGTCGACTGCGAGCACCTCATCGGCATCGCGTCCGGCGATGAAGACATTCGAGCAGACGATCTTGGCCGTATAACCCGAGCCGACTCGGATCAGTTCCGGCGGCGCGATGTAAAGCCAGGCGGCGAGTGCTGCGACCGCCAATACGGCCAGCCCGAGCAGCCACTTCACCAGCCTCAGAGCAATCTGCATTTTCCGATTCCCCCGGAAGCTCATCTATGCCATCGATTTGCCGTCATTGCTTCGGCAAAATCGCGGTTCTGGTCGAGCGCTGTCAACGGAATATCAACCATGATCAGCGATACACCAGGGATAGGAGAGCGGTCCTGTGGGGCGATCGCTTGGGGGCACGGTCGAGGGACCACCTGCAGCAACAACCCATCAGCGGCCGGCTGAAACCGGTTCAGGAGTAGCGATGCGCCGTTTCGCGGCTTTCATCTTGCTGACGCTGCTGGGCGCCTGCTCGACCGTCGACGATCTTGCGCCTCCCTCATCGGGCGCGCCGAGCGTTGCGGTGCGCGCACCCCGTTTTGACGACTCCGACCCGCATGAGTGGGACAGCGGCGCGCCGTGGAGCTATGCCGTCCATGGCACCGACGTCTCCAAATACCAGACCTCGGTCGATTGGCCGGCGGCCAGGGCAAGCGGCATTTCCTTCGTTTTCGTCAAGGCGACGGAAGGTGGCGATCGCTTCGACGCGTATTTCAACGAGCATTGGAGCCGCACGAAAGCCGCCGGAATTCCGCGCGCCGCCTATCATTTCTACTATTTCTGCACACCGGCCGCGACGCAGGCGCGCTGGTTCATCCAGAACGTGCCCAGAGACCGCTCGGCAATGCCGCCGGTTCTCGACATGGAATGGAACCCGCAATCGCCGACCTGCAAGCTGCGCCCCAATGCGGCCACGGTGCGCAGCGAGATGAGCACTTTCCTCGAAATCGTCGAAAAGCACTATGGCAAGAAGCCGATCATCTACACCTCGATCGATTTCTTCGACGACAACGGCCTGTCGGCCTTCCGCGGCTATCCCTACTGGCTGCGTTCGGTGGCCGGCCATCCGCGCAAAAGATACGGCAGCCACCCGTTCACCTTCTGGCAGTACACCGGAACCGGTATTGTGCCGGGCATCTCAGGGAAGGCCGATATCAACGTGTTCAACGGCTCGGAAGCCACCTGGAACAAATGGCTGCGGCAGAACACCCGTTGACAGCGGGCCTGCAGCCTGCTTTTCGACACAGCCAATGAAGGACGCCTGCAACCGCCGGTAATCTTCTCGGGAGGATGGCGATGCGATTGCGCTTGGAAATTCTCGCGGCGCTGTTTCTGGCCGCCACGTCGCCGGCGGTGGCACAGCAATGCGGCGGCGATTTCCAGGCCTGGAAGCAGGGCGTTGTGGCCGAGGCGAAGAACGCCGGCGTCGGCACTGCCGGACTTGAGGCACTGGAAACCGCCGCTCTCGATGGAAAGGTGCTGGCGCGAGATCGCGCCCAAGGCGTCTTTACCCAGACCTTCATCGAGTTTTCGAACCGCATGATATCGGCCTATCGGCTGAAGCAGGGCGCGGTCGTCTTAAAGGAATATGCCGACGTGTTTGCCCGCGCCGATCGCGAATTCGGCGTTCAGGCCCCGGTCATTGCCGCCTTCTGGGCGCTGGAAACCGATTTCGGCGCCGTGCAGGGCGATTTCCAAACGCTGAACGCGTTGGTCACGCTCTCTCACGACTGTCGTCGCCCGCAGCTCTTCCGGCCCCAGATCGTGCCATTGTTGACGCTGATCGATCGCGGCGTGGTCCCGGCCGACGTCATCGGCGCCTGGGCGGGCGAAATCGGCCAGACGCAGATGCTGCCTTCCGACTATCTCGGCCGAGGCGTCGACGGCGACGGCGACGAAGTGATCGACCTGCGCGGCAGCGCGCCTGATGTGATCATGACCACGGCCAACAAGATCACGTCGCGCGGCTGGAAACGCGACCAGCCCTGGATCGAGGAAGTCCGCGTGCCGGACGACTTGCCATGGGACCAGACCGGCCGCACCAACAAGCTGCCGCTGGCGCAATGGGCTCAGTGGGGTGTCACCAACCCGAACAGCACGCCGCTTGTCGACAACGGCCTGAAGGCAGGCCTCGCACTGCCTATGGGCCGCAAGGGGCCAGCCTTCCTGGTCTACGACAATTTCGACGTCTACCTCGAATGGAACCAGTCCTTCACCTATGCGCTGACCGCGGCAAATCTCGCCGCGCGGCTGGCGGGTGCGCCGCAATTCGACCCGCGCAATCCCGAACCCGGCCTCAACGGCGACCAGATGAGGGCATTGCAGACAAAGCTCGAGGCCAGAGGCTATGACGTAGGCACGGTCGACGGCATCCTGGGCACCAACACCCGCGAAGCGATCCGCAAGGAGCAGATGCGGCTAGGCCTGCCGGTCGACTGCTGGCCGACACCAGAGCTTTTGGCGAAGCTGTAGCAGGTTAGCGAGTAGTGAGTAGTGAATAGTGAATGGTAAATGGTGAATGGAACTAGGTGCTCACTACTGACTACTGACTTATTCACTATTCACTATTCACTATTCGCTATTCACTAATCCATCACCGCCTGGCAAACAGGAAGTCGATGAAGACTCGCAAGGCCGGCGGAACCTGCCGGGAGCTTGTATGATATAGGTAAAAGCCCGGAAATCTCGGCGACCAGGCTTCGAGAAAACGGATGAGCTTGCCGGTTTCGATCCACGGCCGAACCTGGTAATCCAGCATGTAAGCCACGCCGATCCCATCCAGGGCCGCCCTGATCATCAGTTCCGTGTCGTTGACCGTCAGACCGCCGTTCACGGCTATTTCCAAAGCGTGTTGGCCTCGCGCGAACTCCCATCGATAGACGTTGCCGCCACCGGGCCACTGGAAATTGATGCATTGGTGATGGTGCAGGTCGGCGGGATGACGGGGCATGGGGTGATCCTCGAGATAGCTGGGCGCCGCCACTGCGGCCATCTCCAGCTCCCCGCTGAGTTTCACCGCCACCATGTCCTTATGCAGCCGCTCACCAAGCCTGATTCCGGCATCGAATCGTCCCTCGACAATATCGGTCAGCATGTCGTCGACGATGATGGTGAGGGCAATATCGGGATAGGCGCGGCGGAAATCGCCGAGGATGGGCACGATGAAACGCATAGCGGCGATGCGTGGAACATTGATACGCAGCGAGCCTGCCGGTCGATCGCGTGATGCATGCGCGTCGGCGACAGCCCCTTCGAGTTCGCTGAATGCCGGAGCGAGGCGGGCAAACAGCGTTTCGCCTGCAGCGGTCGGCGACACGCTGCGGGTCGTGCGGTTGAGCAGCCGGACACCTACACGCTCCTCCAGCCCGCGTATCGTCTGGCTAAGCGCCGGCGGCGAAATTCTGAGCCTGGCCGCGGCGCGGACAAAGCTGCCTTCCTCGACGATCGTCGCGAACGCCCTCAGCTCGGAAAACTCGGTCCCTCGCATTATGTACCCCAGACTTAACAAGCCTGTTCGATTATAGGCTATTATCTGATCAATAGCATGCCCCTAACGTCCACATGGAACGCCGCCGCTCGATTTGGAACGGCCGTAGCCAGACGAGAAAGGGACAGCTATGTATCATTCGCTTGAAGGCAAAATCGCGCTCGTGACCGGCAGTTCGCGCGGCATCGGCCGCGCCATCGCCGAGGGGCTCGCGGCAAACGGCGCGGCCGTGGTCGTCAATTATGTCGGCAACGAGAAAGCCGCCCAGGAAGCCGTTGCCGCCATCCGCGAGAATGGCGGCAAGGCCGTCGCCATTCGCGCCGATATCTCCATTGTTTCCGACATTCGCCGGCTGTTCGATGAAACCGAGAAGCAGATGGCCGCGATTGATATCGTCGTCGCCAATGTCGGCGTCGCCGTCATAAAGCCGTTGGTCGAGGCCACCGAAGCCGACTTCGACCACGTCTTCGGCGCCAATGCCAAAGGCACCTTCTTCACGCTTCAGGAAGCGGCGCGGCGCGTGCGCGACGGTGGCCGTATCATCGCGGTTTCCACCGGTGGAACCAAGATGTTCTTCACCCAGACCGCCCTTTATCTCGGCAGCAAAGGAGCCGTCGAGCAGTTCGTCCGCGTCCTCTCGCGCGAACTCGGACCGCGCTCCGTCACCGTGAATGCGCTTTCGCCAGGCTTTACCGACACTGACCTGCTGCCCGAGCGGGATCGCGCGATCGCCGCCGGGATGTCGCCCTTCGGCAGGATCGGAGCGCCGCGCGACATCGCCGATGTCGCGGTTTTCCTCGCTTCCGACGAGGCCCGTTGGCTGACCGGCGAGAACATCCAGGCCGGCGGCGGCGTTGCTTAGTGAATAGTGAATAGTGAGGTTGTGGTGGCAGTGGAATTAGGCAGTCACCGCTGATTACTGAATACTGACTACTGACTACTACGCACTATTCACTATTCACTATTCACTATTCACTATTCACTATTCACTATACACTATTCACTAATCTGCCATCGTCTCCAGGCTGGCGAACCCTTGTGGCGCATCGCCCTCATCGAACGGCGTCGTCACCTCGACAAACGTGTCGGGATAGAAGCCGTTGAACCGTGTCCTCAGCGACAGCGAATAGGCGCCGATATGACCGATCTCGATCCAGTCGCCGGTATCGACCGTTTCCGGCAGCCAGAACGGCCGCGACAGGATGTCGACGGAATCGCAGGTCGCGCCGCACACCTTGAACGGCACGATGGTCTTCTCCTCGCCATTGCGCGAGCGGATCGCCGGGTCTGGAATGAAGCGCGCCGGCAGCGTGATCTTGCCGGTCCATGAATCCGACAGCGACGCCCAGATGCCGTCATTGATGTAGAGCCGCTTGCCCTTGCGCAGCAGCACGCGCACGATCAGCGACAGGCAGCGCGCCACGATCACCCGGCCCGGCTCCGCCACCAGCGGCATCTGGTCGAACTGGTATTCCTTGAGATCGCCCGACAGCCGCGACATGATCTGGCCGAGCGACGGCATCTCGATCTGCTTGCGGTTGGGATCATGGCCGTATTCGGCGGGAAAACCGCCACCGACGTCGAGGCCGGCGATGTCGAAGCTGACGCGGTTGCGCACCCAGTCGGCCGAGGCCAGCGCGCGCTCATAGGTGTCGGGATCCTCGATCTGGCTGCCGACATGAAAGCACAAGCCGACCTTGTAGCCCGTCCGGTTCAGCCGTTCGGCCAGTTCGACCGCATTGGCCGGTCCGGCGCCAAACTTCTTCGACAGTTCGTAGGCGGCCGATCCTTTCGTCTGGATGCGCACGAACACGGTGATCGCACCCGGATCGATATCGAGCGCCCGCACCACGCGGGTCAGCTTGGTGATCTCGTCCTCGTGGTCGAGCGAGATGACCCGGATGCCATATTTCTCCAGCGCCAGCTTGATGTCCGACTGTGCCTTGACCGGATGCATGTAGAGCATCTCGGCGTCCGGCGAGACCGCGCGCACGGCGGCGAACTCGCCGGGCGAGGCCACGTCGAAAGCGCCGACGCCGGCCTCGACCAGCGCCTTCAGCACGATCTGCTCGCCGTTGGTCTTGACCGCATAGGCGGTCTTGCCGGGAAACATGCCCATGAACTGCCTGGCGTCCGCCTTCAGCACCTGCGGGCGGAAGCAATAGATCGGATCGTCCGGGCGAAGCGCCAGCGCCGCTTCGCGCGCATTTTCGAATTGCTGCATGGACGAATCCCTTGGCTTAGACTGCGCACAATTAATCCAACCTATGCGGGAATGAAAACAATTCTGTGTCTCGCACCCCTGACGCTGCGGCGCTACGGCAGATGATGCAATGCTAGTCCACTGATCTGGTTTCGGGTGGCCCTTGCCATCGAACAGAATATGGCCTGAACAGACGCCTGATTGACTTGGCATTCAGAACCATCCGGGAGGATTCTCCATGGCGATCACAACCACGACGGCAATGCGCGGCCCCATGGTCTTGAAAGACTGGGCGCAGCTTCTGCTGCTCGGTGCGATCTGGGGTGGCTCGTTCTTCTTTGCCCGCATTGCGGTTGCCGAGATTCCGCCGCTGGTGCTGGTGCTGTTTCGCGTCGCCATCGCGGCGCTGGCGCTGCATCTCTATCTCGGCCTGCGCGGTCCGTCCTTCCGCATCGCCTTGCCGCATGCCGGCCTGTTCTTTCTGCTGGCGCTCGTCAACAACGTCATACCGTTCTCGCTGATCTTCGCCGGCCAGACCGAGCTTGGCGCCGGTGTCGCCTCGGTGCTCAATTCGACGACGCCGTTCTGGACGTTGATCCTCGCCAACGCGCTGACATCAGACGAAAAGCTCTCCTGGAACAAGCTTGCCGGGATCGCGCTCGGCATCGTCGGCACTGCGGTGATGATCGGTCCCGGCCTGCTTGCCGGGCTGGGCGGTCCGGTCTGGGCGAAATTTGCGCTGGTCGGCGCCTCGCTGTCCTATGCGGTGGCCCTGATGATCGCCCGCCGCTTCAAGGGTGTGCCGTCACCGGTCATCGCCACTGGACAATTGACCGCTTCGACCATCATCATGATCCCGATCGTGCTGGTTGGCCACGGCACTGCCAACCTGTTTTCGGCCTCGCCGCCGGTCTGGGCGGCGGTGTTGGCGCTGGCCCTGCTGTCCACCGCCTTCGCCTACATCCTCTATTTCAACCTCGTCGCCTCGGCCGGCGCCACCCACGCCTCGCTGGTCACGCTCATCGTGCCGGCCAGCGCGATCCTGCTCGGCTTTCTGTTCCTGGGCGAACGGCTCCAATTGTTCGAGCTCGGCGGCATGGCGCTGATCGCGATCGGCCTCGTCACCATCGACGGCCGCCTGTTCGGCCGACGCTGATGCATGTCGCCCAAAAGCACGCCCTCGGGCTTGAACCGAGGGTGCGTAGCGGTTTGCGATAACGACATGCATGACCAACAAGCTGAAGCGGGTCGCTTCCCAGGCCTGACACGCTTGAGGGTCCAATCGGACGCCCAAACGACGCTCCAACTCAACTTGTCGAATCTTCGTACCGACGCGAAAATCGATTCCGACTTTCAGCGGCGGTAGCGCTGCCATACCCATTCTTGCCCCAGCTCCGTCACATTTTGTACACAGGGCCGAAGCGGGATTTACCGAAGAGTTTCAATGCCTAACGGCAAATGGCCTGTCGCAAATTCCACAATGTCGTCGCATTGCAGCATAGTTTCCGCTTGCCTGTGGCAGAAATGCCCCTAGACTCGGGCCATAGCTCTTTAAGAGGAGGCTATGACATGGGACTCACGAGGCCAATCAACGCATTGATGATTTGTGCTGCATTTGCCTTCATCGGGGCGCTGATTATGGGCTTTCTTCCATAGACCCGCCAAGCAACGGAAGATCAGCACAAAATAGTCCAAGTCATTGAAAAGGCCGGGTTTTTACCTGGCCTTTTTGCATCCCGGATTTGACGGGGAGTTACGCCGCGGCGGACCCTGCGGCTTCAGCCTCGTGCGAGCGGATGCCGATCATGTGGCAGATGGCGAAGACCAGATCGGCGCGGTTCATGGTGTAGAAATGAAAATCGCCGACGCCGCGCTCGACAAGGTCCAGCACCTGCTCGGCCGCCACCGCGGCCGCCACCAGCGCATGTGTCTGCGGGTCCGTCTGCAGCCCGTCGAAGCGCTCGGCCATCCACGCCGGCACCAGCGCGCCGCAGCGCGCCGAGAAATTGGCGACCTGGGTAAAATTGTGGACTGGCAATATGCCCGGCACGATCGGTATGTAGATGCCGGCCCGCCGCGCCCGCTCGACATAGCGCTCGTAGAGGTCGTTGTCGAAGAAGAACTGGGTGATCGCTCGCGTCGCGCCATTGTCGACCTTGCGCTTCAGCATATCGATGTCAGTGGCGAAATCCGGGCTCTCCGGATGCTTTTCCGGATAGGCCGAGACCGAGATGTCGAAATCGCCGACACCTTTCAGCGCCCCCACCAGTTCGGCGCCATTGGCATAGCCGTCCGGATGCGGACGGTAGGCGGCGCCGACGCCCTCGGCCGGATCGCCGCGCAGGGCGACGAAGCGGGTGACACCCATGTCGGCGAATTCCTGGATGACTTCATCGACCTCGTGACGCGCCGCATCGACGCACGTCATGTGCGCCGCCGGCGTCAGCGTCGTTTCGTTGAGGATGCGCTTGACCGTGCGCGCCGTGCGCTCGCGGGTCGAGCCGCCGGCGCCATAGGTGACGGAGACGAATTTCGGCTTGAGCGGCTGTAGCCGGGTAACTGTGTCCCACAGCCTTGCTTCCATCTCGTCGCTCTTCGGCGGGAAGAACTCGAACGAAACCCTGATCTTGTCGCCAATGTCAGGGCGGCGGGAAAAGCGGAACTGGTTCATCAGGCGGTTTCCCCTATCGGAAAGGCATTGGCCGGTTGTGCGTGGTTGGAAGGATCGGCGATCAGCATGCGCTGGTCACGGCCGAGCCACAGTTTTACGGTGAGCCTGGGTTCATTGCCGGCGCGCGGCTCGAATTCCTGGCGCTCTTCGAGGTCGAGCCCGGCCTCGGAAAACCACTCGGTGATCTGCCGGTCGGCAAAGCCGAGCCGCACATGCGCGTGGGCGTCGCGCAAAAATTCCAGCGAATGCGGAGCGAAATCCACGATCACCAGCCGGCCTGCCGGACGCAGCAGCCTTGCTGCCTCGCGGATGGCGCGAGCAGGATCGTCAAGATAGTGCAGCACCTGGTGGATGGTGACGAGATCGAAGGCGTCGCGCTCGACCGGCGGCGCAAAAATGTCGCCTTGGCGCACCTGCGCATTCGAGATGCCGGCCTTGTCGAGATTGGCGCGCGCCACCGTCAGCATCTCGCGCGACATGTCGATGCCGATGCCGCGCCGGTAGAGCGGCGAAAAGATCTCGAGCAGCCGCCCGGTGCCGGTGCCAAGGTCGAGCATCGACTGGAACGGCCGCTTGCCGACGAGCTTGAGCAACGCTGCCTCCACGGCGCGGTCCGGCACATGCAGCGAGCGGATGTGATCCCAGCTTGCGGCATTTGCGGAGAAATATTCGGCGGCGCGATCCTGCCGCTTGCGCTTGACCGCCGCCAACCGCTCGAGGTCACGCTCGACCTGCGGATCGGCACCCCGGATACCGGAGACCAGCCTGAGCACGAAGTCCCGCGCCGCATCCGAATCCGACAGCCGGAAGAAGGCCCAGGAGCCCTCCTGATAGCGGCCGATCAGCCCCGCCTCCAGTAAAAGCTTCAGGTGGCGGGAGACGCGCGGCTGCGACTGGCCGAGGATTTCGGTGAGATCGGAAACGGTGAGGTCGCCGCGCGACAGCAACGCCAGGATGCGCAATCGGCTGGATTCGGCCGCCGCCTTCAATGTATCTACCATGGTGTCGAGCGCGACATGCATGCGAGCATTCTCTTTGAAAAGATATAAACATATGTTTATGTCGATTTTGAAAGGCTTGCAAGCGCTATGTCGCTCCCGGACAAGAAAATGGCGCATGCGTGGCGGATCGCGCACAGCCGGAAGCAGGATCGGGGCAAAACCATGTTCGAAACGCGCAGCGGCGAAAAGCTTCTTGAAACTGATCCCGCCGATATGGCGCCGGACGGCCACGTCGTCTTCATCGGCCGCATCGCCTCGCCCTGGACCTCGCGGGAAACTTGCCCCAAGAACATGAAAGCCGCGCGCGAAACCGGACAGCCGGCGGTTCTCACCATCGACCTGCCCTATCGCGAGGGTCTGCTCGGGCTTGCACGCGCCAGTCACGTCATCATCCTGTCCTGGCTGCACCACGCCCCGCGGACCCTGATTGTTCAGAAACCCCGCCATGCGGCTGAACCGACGGGCGTTTTTTCGCTGCGCTCCCCGGCCCGGCCGAACCCGGTCGGGTTGCATATCGCCAGGCTCGTCGCCCTCAACATCGAAACGGGTCGTATCGATGTCGATGCCATCGACCTGCTCGACGGCACGCCGGTGATCGACATCAAGCCTTATTTCGCTTCGACCGATGCCTTTGCCGACGCGACCATTGCCGGACGGGACGAGCCCGGACAGGTCATACCCGGACAGGTCGGGCGATGAACGCGCCGACCGGTCGCCGCCGCGCCATCGCCAAGGCGCTGACAGCGCTTTTGCCGCTGGCGCCCTATGCCGACATGGAGAAGATCCGCGCCGACGCCGGCGCGGTGCATATGAAGAGCTTGCCGCCGAGCATTGCCGTATGGCTGGCGACAATAGCCCATATCCGTCATGTGCACACCGACTACGAGAAACTGCTGGCCGAAGGCTACGATCGCGACTCGGCGCGTTTCTTCGTCATGGAACAGACCAACAGGGTGCTGACCCGTTGGCGCGCCACCCGTCTGCTCCAGGATGAGGACGAGGAATAACCAGATACCCCGATGGCTCATCCGCAACCCCGGCCTGTGTCTTGTGCCAACCGCCGCAGCGCTCTATCGCGTTCGACGAAGACGACCTGACGGAGGACGTGATGAGCAACTTGATCGATCCGCACGCCAAACCACTGCCCTCGCTCTCCGCCCATCATATAGACCCGCACTCCTACCCCGATGGTGTTGCCTTCCTGGACGGGCAGTATCTGCCGATGTCGCAAGCCAAGATCTCGGTGCTGGATTGGGGCTTCCTGCATTCCGACGCCACCTACGACACAGTGCATGTCTGGGACGGTCGTTTCTTCCGCCTCGATCTGCATCTCGATCGCTTCTTCGGCGGGCTGGACAAGCTGCGCATGACGGTCCCGTTCGACCGCGATGGCGTGGCCGAAATCCTCCACAATTGCGTGGCGCTGTCGGGTCATCGCGCCGCTTATGTCGAGATGCTGTGCACGCGCGGCGCCTCGCCGACCTTCAGCCGCGACCCGCGCGACGCCGTCAACCGCTTCATGGCGTTCGCCGTTCCCTTCGGCTCGGTCGCCAATGCCGAGCAATTGCAGCGCGGCCTGCATGTGGCGATCAGCGACAAGGTGCGTATCCCACCAGCCTCGATCGACCCGACAATCAAGAACTACCACTGGCTCGACCTGGTGCGAGGCCTCTACGACGCCTATGACCGCGGCGCCGAGACCGCACTGCTCCTCGATTTCAACGGCAATGTCGCGGAAGGCCCCGGCTTCAACGTCTTTTGCGTGGACGACGGCAGACTATCGACGCCGGCTGTCGGCGTGCTGCCAGGCATCACCCGCCGCACCGTCTTCGATCTCTGCGCGGAGGCAGGGCTTGCCGTTGCCGCGGCCGATGTCAGCGTCGCTGCGCTGCGTCAGTCCGATGAGGTCTTCATCACCTCGACCGCCGGCGGCATCATGCCGGTAACGATGATCGACGGTGTTCCGGTCGCGGACCGCAAGGTCGGTGCGATTACCAGGCGCCTCATGGCGATCTATTGGCAAAAGCACGGAGATCCGGCCTGGTGCAGCCCGGTGCACTATCCCTGACCATCCCTGGCCTCAGGCCCGGTAAATCCACTGCTCGGGCACACGCACCGAAATCTCCTCGCCGGCCGTGATGCGGCCTGGTTTTTCCACCCAGGCGACAAGGCCGCGCAACCGCTTTGCCGCCTTCGGGAACAACAGCGCGCCGGCTTCACGGTCGGCCATTCCGGCATTTTCCGCAACCGATCGCCCGGCGATGCGGCAAGGTCCGTTCTGCGCATCGACCTTGACGGTGACGCCGCCTTTGAAGAACAGCAGCGTGCCGGACGGCAGCATCGAGAGATGCGGCAGGCCTTCGATCAACAGATTGGCGCCGATCCACTCCGGCTTGATCTCGGCGATGGCCATCCGCCCTGCCACGATCGCCAGCTCGTCCGCGGCCACGATCGACAGCTGCCGCTCGTTGCGCATCTCGGTGCCGCGTGGATACCAGGGCTCGCGCCCGCCGGAGCGCCGCGTCGCGCCGGCGTGGAAATCGCCGTCGATGCCGTCGAAGCCAAGCCGCAATTCATCCACCGCGCGTGTCTCGAAATGATCCGATGGCGCGACGTAAAGCGCGGCCACCCGCGCGACAAGTTTCCGCGCCGGGATGATTTCGACCGGGTTTACCGTCTCGGGGAAGAGGTCCAGCATAGGCTTCGCTCCGTGCGTGATGCCAAGCAATTAGCCGCAGTGAGTTCATCAGGTCCAGCCTAAAGCACTGATGCTCCAGTCAAGCAGGCTGATGCGATTACACCCGCGCCTTCCAATGCCGGTGCCGTTCGCGCCAATCAGAGCATGCGCAACAGCGCCCCGCCGATCGAATAGCCGGCGCCGAAGGCGCAGAGCAGGCCATAGTCGCCGGCGTTCATGTCGGCGTGGTTTTCCGACAAGGCGACGACGGCACCGGCGCCGGCGGTGTTGCCGAGGCGCTCCAGCACCATCGGCGCGCGGTCATGGTCGACCTCGTGGCCGAACGACAGCTTCAGGATCATGGCGTTCATACGTGCATTGGCCTGATGCAGCCAGAAGCGCCGGATCGCTTGCGGCGTCAGCCCATGCTCGGCCAGGAACTCGACGATGAATTTGTGCCCGGCGACGGTGACTTCCTTGAACACCTTGTTGCCGACCTGATTGATCAGGTTGCCTTCCAGGTTGATCATATACGGATCGTCCTGGGCGGTGCGCGTGTAATAGCCGAGATTGGTGCGGATGTTGTTGGACATCTGCGTCCAGGTCCGGGTGTCGAGCACCTCGAAACGTCCCGGCCGCTTGTCGCCCTGGGCAAGCCCCTCGACGACCATCGAGACCGAAGCATCGCCGAAGATGAAATGCGTCTGCCGGTCGCGGAAGTTGAGATGGCCGGTGATGATTTCGGGCGTCGTCACCAGCACGCGCCTGTGTGCGCCCGCCCGCACCAGATTGACCGCGATATGCAACGCCGCCGCCGCCGACGAACAGCCAAGGCCCATGTCGAAGCCGGCGCCCCTCGTGCCCATCGCCTGCTGCATCTCGATGGCGATCGCCGGATAGGGCCGCTGGTGATGCGAGGCCGAGCAGATCACCAGGTCGATATCAGGTGGCTCCAGGCCGGCATGGTCGAGCGCTTTCCTAGCCGATGCGATGCCGAACTCGGCTTCCAGCGACAGTGCGTCGTCCGGCCGCGCCGGAATGCGCGGCGCCATGCGGGTCGGGTCGAGAATGCCTTCCCGCTCGATCACATGGCGCGTCTGCACGCCCGAAGCATGGACGATGAAGGCGCTGTCCGACTTCTGCAGCAGCGTCTCGCCCGAAGCCTGGCGGCGGACATTCTCCATCTCGACCCAGGCATTGAAGCTGTCGACCAATTCCTCATTGGTGATCGAAGGCTCGGGGATTTCAACGCCGATGCCGCTGATGATGACGCGATGCATTTTCAGTTCGTCCCCATGCGCAGGCGCTACGGCTTGATGTGGGCGCCGCGAGAGTTCGGTGCAACATTATTCGCATCAAGCTAGTTTAAGCCGGCTTAAATCAAGGGCCTGAGGCACAAGACCACAACCTTGCGTGGCTGAAATACGCGTTGTGGCGAATCAAGCGCAGCCAGGCAGTGCGTCTCGGTGTCGCCAATCGTTTCTAGGCAGCGCGCCGCGCGACGATGAAAAGGCGCGGGAAACGCAGCAGCACCTTGCCGTTCGCCGTCTTCGGATAGGCTTCGGTTATCCCAGCGGTGTAGCGCGTGAGAAAAAACCGTCGCTCGTTCTCGTCGAGCGGATCGAGGAACGGCTTCAGCCCCGTCGACTTCAGCCACTCGACGATTGCCCCGGCATCGGCCAGCGGATGATTGTAGGCGGTGTGCCAGATGTCGAGCCGGTCGGAGAACGGCGACAAAAGATCGTAGTAGAACGACACTAGCGGCAGCGGCCCGCGCGCAGCACACTCGAGCTTTTCGGCAAACGGCATTTCGGCCGCCGTCTCGCGCATCAGCCGGTGCGAGGGCTCGCCCATATTGTCGGGCATCTGCACGGCAAGCGCGCCGCCGGGCGCCAAAAATCCCATCAGCCGCTGGAAGATCGCCGGATGCTCGGGCAGCCACTGGAACACCGCATTGGCGAAGATCACGTCGACCGGCTCTTCGGGCTGCCACGCTGCCGCATCCGCCAGTTCGAAGGCCACATCCGGCAAACGCGCCCTCGCCTTCTCGATCATGTCAGCCGACGTGTCCAAACCGCTGACCTGCGCGCCCGGCCAGCGCTCAACCAGCAATTCGGTCGAGTTGCCCGGCCCGCAGCCGATATCGACCACCCGGCGTGGCGCCGCCACCGGCACCTGCGCGACGAGATCGCGCGCCGGACGCGTGCGCTCGTCCTCGAATTTGAGATATTGGGCGGCGGACCAGTCTGCCATTTCAGGTCCTCAGATCATTTGAGAATTCACCGCCCTAAAAACCCCTATCGCGTCAACCTCTTGTACGTCATGCGGTGCGGGTTGACGGCATCGGGGCCGAGCCGGCGGATCTTGTCCTGCTCGTAATCCTCGAAATTGCCCTCGAACCACTCGACATGGCTGTCGCCTTCGAACGCAAGGATGTGCGTCGCCAGCCGGTCGAGGAACATGCGGTCGTGCGAGATGATGACGGCGCAGCCGGCGAAGTTTTCCAGCGCGTCTTCGAGCGCCGCCAGCGTTTCGGTATCGAGATCGTTGGTCGGTTCGTCGAGCAGCAGCACATTGCCGCCGGTCTTCAGCATCTTGGCCAGGTGGACACGGTTGCGCTGGCCGCCGGACAGATTGCCGACCTTCTGCTGCTGATCGCCGCCGCGGAAATTGAACGACGCGCAATAGGCGCGGGTGTTGGCCTCGAACTTGCCGAGCTTGACCACTTCGGCGCCGCCCGAGATTTCTTCCCAGACGGTCTTGGTCGGGTCGAGCGCATCGCGGCTCTGGTCGACGTAACCGAGCTTGACCGTCTCGCCGACGCGGATCATGCCGGCATCCGGCTTTTCCTGGCCGGTGATCATGCGGAACAGCGTCGTCTTGCCGGCGCCGTTCGGGCCGATGACGCCGACGATGCCGCCGGGCGGCAACTTGAATTCGAGGTCGTCGATCAGCAGCGTGTCGCCAAAGCCCTTCGACAGGTCCTCGACCTCGATCACCACATTGCCGAGCCGCTCGCCATGCGGAATGACGATCTGGGTGTCGCTCGGACGCCGCTTGTCGGCCGCATCCAGCAGATCCTGGAACGCCTGGATGCGCGCTTTCGACTTGGTCTGCCGTGCCTTCGGGCTGGACTGGATCCACTCGCGCTCGCGGCCGATCGCCCGCTGGCGCGCATCGTCCTCGCGGCCCTCCTGCTTGAGCCGCTTGGCCTTGGCTTCGAGATATTTGGTGTAGTTGCCCTCATAGGGAATGCCGCGGCCGCGGTCGAGCTCGAGGATCCAGCCGGTGACATTGTCGAGGAAGTAGCGATCGTGGGTGATGATCATCACCGCGCCCGGGTAGGCGCGCAGATGCTTTTCCAGCCACGCCGTCGTCTCGGCGTCGAGATGGTTGGTCGGCTCG
The DNA here is from genome assembly GCF_055811735.1 of Mesorhizobium sp. WSM4850. Taxonomy (NCBI): domain Bacteria; kingdom Pseudomonadati; phylum Pseudomonadota; class Alphaproteobacteria; order Hyphomicrobiales; family Phyllobacteriaceae; genus Mesorhizobium; species Mesorhizobium sp. WSM4850. Next base: position 126,815 of record NZ_JBVVPV010000010.1, read on the forward strand.
TCGAGCAGCAGAAGGTCGGGCTGACGCAGCAGCAGTTGGCACAGTGCCACGCGGCGGCGCTCGCCGCCCGACAGCTTGGTGACGTCGGCTTCCTTGGGCGGGCAGCCCAGCGCTTCCATCGCCATCTCGACCTGCTGTTCGAGATCCCACAGGTTGAGCCGGTCCATCTCGTCCTGGAGCTTGGCCGACTCGTCGGCCGTCTCGTCGGAATAGTTCATCATCAATTCGTTGTAGCGTTCGATGATCGCGGTCTTGGCGGCGACGCCTTCCATGACGTTCTCGAACACGGTCTTGCTCGCATCGAGCGCCGGCTCCTGCGCCAGGTAACCGACGGTGGCGCCTTCGGCCAGCCACGCCTCGCCGCTCCACTCCTTGTCGATGCCGGCCATGATCTTGAGGATGGTCGACTTGCCGGCGCCGTTCGGCCCGAGGATGCCGATCTTGGCGTCCGGGTAGAAGGAGAGGTGGATATTCTCGAGCACCTTCTTGGTGCCGTAGGCCTTGTTGAGGCCGGCCATGTGATAGATGAACTGGCGTGCCACGCGCGCTTTCCCTGAAAAGTCGACTGGAATGTCGGATTGAATGGAAGTTGCGCGCTATGTAGGCGATGCCGCGCCGAACGGCAAACTGTTTTGGCATTTCGAACCGGCCTTCGGGCCAAGACGGGCTCGGCGTGTCACTGGAACTCGATCGGATCGACGATGCCTTTCGGACAACCAGCATTGTTCGTCGGCACTGATGCCAGCAACAGCTCACTGAGCGAAGAGTTCGGACCGATCGGGCCGGTCAGGCCGAGCGTCAGTTCGCCGATCAGCCGCCTGCCGCTCGAAGGATCCTTCACGCAGGAGACGCGAACCCGCTCGCCGGCGCCGGGACCAAAGGCACTGTCGAAGGCGGCGCGGATCTGGCCAGAGGTCAGATCCCGGCCAATGTTTTGCGTGAAAAGATCACGCACCGGTGAAGCATTCGCCGCGCGCGTCAAGTTCAGCGCATCGGAAAAATACGCCTGCTGGCTCTTGCCGTAACAGGTGCCATGCTTGATCCATTCATGCCTGTCGAGAGCGGATGCGGTGCCTGGCATCACCCGATCGAGCTCCGACCGCGTGTTCGGCTCAAGCTCGACCGGCGGCAGGTCCTGCCAGCGCGCCGGATTGTCGTTCGCCTTGTCGGCCGCTGCCACCTGGCAATAGAAATTCCCTTTCGGCTGCGGCCACAGCCCATGCAAGGTGAAATGCGTCGCCTCAAAACCGGCCGCGGTCTGCGCCTTGCATTCGGTCTTGCCGGGCCTGGTTTCGCAAAACGCCGGCTGCCAGCTCAGCGCGAGGACATATTCGGGCTTTCGCGAACCCGGCTCAGCAGGCTTCTCCTGGTCGGCCGGCACAGGTGCTGCCGGTTCCGTGGACGCGCTGCCGCCCGAAACATGGCCGCAATCGACCTTCACCCAGCGGCGCTCCGGATCGGCCCCGGGCACGCGGATCAGATAGTGCGTGGGAGCATCCTTGTTGCCAGCCAGCAGCTCGTAGCTCTGTCCCGCGTCGGTCGCGATATTGCCGGGGTTCCTGCCGCTCCTGATGGCCTGGGTGGCTGGACAGGTGGCGTCGGCGACGAAAGAGCCGCTCATCATGACCTCGGCCCGCGCAGCACCCGTCAGCGACGCGGCGGCAAGCGCCGATCCAAAAACAAGACCTGTCAGCGTACGCATGGGTACTCTCCGGTTGAATAATGCTGGGCAACAGACTGCCGCCCTCTCTCGGTAGCAAGTTCTCCATGTCAGAATTGCGATACCCGCGTTGCGACGCAAGAACAGCGCTGCGAAACACCGCCGACGGATTGACGCAAAACCGGCGTCGGCGCACACAAACGTTCGCAGGCGTAAAAGACGCGTTGGAGACGAATCGATAATGTCATTCAGCCAGCAGCGCGTGCTGCAATCGCCGACCGGTGCGGCGCTCAACCTTTACGTGAAACGCGCCGAGGGCCGCCCGCGGGCGGTCGTCCAGATCAATCACGGACTGGCCGAACATGCGGCGCGCTATGTCCGCTTCGCTACCTTTCTCGGCGAGTGCGGCTTCCATGTCTATGCCCATGACCATCGCGGCCATGGCGCAACCAAGGCGCTAGACGCTCCGCTCGGCACATTCGCCAAAGCGGCTGGCGGCGCAAAGGTCATCGCCGATGTCGCCGCCGTGCATGACCTGATCGCCGGCGACCATCCCGGCCTGCCGGTCATCGTCTTCGGCCATTCCATGGGCGGCCTCATCGCGCTGAATTTCATGCTTCATCATTCGAACCGGCTGCACGCCGCCGCCATCTGGAACGCCAATTTATCGGCCGGGCTCGCCGGCCGTGCCGCGCAAATCATCCTGGCCTGGGAACAATTCCGGCTCGGCTCCGACATGCCGTCGCGCATGCTACCGAGACTGACGTTCCAGGCATGGGGCAAGGCCATCCCCAATTCCCGGACGCCGTTCGACTGGCTGTCGCGCGACGCGGCCGAAGTCGACAAATACATCGCCGATCCGCTGTGCGGCTGGGATGCCTCGGTGTCGATGTGGCAGGACCTGTTCGGCTTTGTCTTCGAAGGTGCCGACGACGCCAATTTTTCCGGCGTCCGCAAGACCCTGCCGATCTGCCTAGTCGGCGGCGAAAAGGATCCCGCCACCGACGGCGGCAAAGCGGTCAGCCGTCTCGCCGGGCGCCTGCACAGGATGGGGTTTTCGAATCTCGTTTCAAAGGTTTACGCCGAGACCCGCCACGAAAGCCTGAACGAGGTGAATCGAAACGTCATCATGGACGATTTCGCCGCATGGGCCGACAGTGTGCTGAAACGAGATGATCGACATTGACAAGTTCGGGTTTGGCCCAGTGCAAGAACCGTGACAGCATCACGCGGGATTGATACACGCTGCGTTTCCGATCAATCACGGTGATCCATGACCGAGCCTCCGCTGAAAGGCATCCGCGTAGTCGAACTCGCCCGCATCCTGGCCGGGCCGTGGGCCGGGCAGCTGCTTGCCGATCTCGGCGCCGACGTGATCAAGGTCGAGAGCCCTGATGGCGGCGACGATACCCGCAAATGGGGTCCGCCCTTCGTCATGAGCCATGACGGCGAAAACCTCTCGGCCGCCTACTACCATTCCTGCAATCGCGGCAAGCGCTCCATAGCCATCGATTTCTCGACGCCCGAAGGCGCCGAGACAGTGCGCCGGCTGGCTGCGACATCGGACGTGCTGATCGAAAACTTCAAGCTCGGCGGGCTGAAGAAATACGGCCTCGACCATGACAGCTTGCGCAAAATCAACCCGCGGTTGATCTATTGCTCGATCACCGGCTTCGGCCAGGACGGGCCCTATGCGCCACGCGCCGGCTATGACTTCATCATCCAGGGCATGGCCGGCATGATGTCGATCACCGGCGAGGCTGGCCGCGAGCCGCAAAAGGCCGGTGTCGCCATTTCGGACATTTTCACCGGCCTCTATTCGGTGATCGCCATCCAGGCCGCACTTCGCCATGCCGAGAAGACCGGCGAGGGCCAGCATATCGACATGGCGCTCTACGACAGCCAGATCTCGGCGCTCGGCAACCAGAACCTCAACTATCTGGTTTCGGGAAAATCGCCGGTGCAGATGGGCAACGCGCATATGAACATCGCGCCCTACGAAGTGGTGCCGGTCAAGGACGGCCACATCATCCTTGCCATCGGCAATGACGGCCAGTTCGCCAAGTTCTGCGCGGCCGTCGGGTTGGACGAGCTGCCATCGAACCCCGATTTCGCCACCAATCCCGCCCGCGTCGCCAGCCGGGCCAAGCTGCGCGGGCATATAATCGAGGCGCTGAAAACCTTCGATCGCGATCCGCTGCTGGCCAGGCTGGAGGCGGCAGGCGTGCCTGCCAGCCCGATCAACACGATCGGCGAGATGTTCGCCGACCCGCAGACCATCGCGCGCGGCATGCGGCTCGACCTCGACGACGGCCATGGCAATCTGTTGCCCTCGGTGCGCGCGCCGATGGTCATGTCGGGCACGCCGCTGTTCTATGAACGGCCCTCGCCGCGTCTCGGCGAACACACCGAAGAAATCCTTGCCGAACTGGAGGGGTCAGGAAAATGAAGACCGGCGGACAACTGATCGTCGAAGTGCTCGAAGCCAACGGAACGGACCGTATCTATTGCGTGCCCGGCGAATCCTACCTTGCGGTGCTCGACGCGCTGCACGACTCGCCGATCCGCACCATCGTCTGCCGCCAGGAAGGCGGCGCCGCGATGATGGCCGACTGCCATGGCCGCCTGACCGGCAAGCCAGGCATCTGCTTCGTCACCCGCGGCCCCGGCGCCACCAACGCCTCGGCCGGCATCCACATCGCCATGCAGGATTCGGTGCCCGTCATCCTGTTCATCGGCCAGGTCGCCAGCCACGCCAAGCAGCGCGAGGCTTTTCAAGAGGTCGACTACGTCAGGTTTTTCGGCGACATCGCCAAATGGGTGGTCGAGATCGACGACGCCGCGCGCATTCCCGAATTCGTCACCCGCGCCTTCGCGGTGGCGACGTCCGGCCGTCCCGGCCCGGTCGTCATCTCGCTGCCGGAAGACATGCTGACCAGCCTGGCCGAAGCGCCAGAAGCCCTGCCCTACACGCCGGTCGAAACGCGGCCGGGCGAGGCCGAGCTCGACGCGCTGGAAAAGCTCCTCAACAAGGCAAAGCGCCCCTTCGTCATCCTCGGCGGCACCCGCTGGGATGCGGAGGCCGTCGCGCGGATGCGGACGATCGCCGAAGCCTGGTCGCTGCCGGTCGGCTGCTCCTTTCGCCGCCAGATGCTGTTCGATCATCTCCACCCGAACTATGCCGGCGATGTCGGCATCGGCATCAACCCGAAGCTGGCGACCGCCATCAAGCAGGCTGACCTCGTGCTGCTGATCGGCGGCCGCATGGGCGAGATGCCGTCCTCCGACTACACGCTGCTGAAGAGCCCCTACCCCGACCAGTCGCTGGTCCATGTCCATGCCGACGCCGGCGAGCTCGGCCGCGTCTACCGGCCGACGCTGGCGATCAACGCCTCGCCGTCCGCCTTCGTCGAGGCCTTTGCCGGGCGCAAGCCGGCCGCCACGCCGGTCTGGGCGGATGAAACACCGAAGCTGCACGCCGCCTATCTCGACTGGTCGACACCGCCCGAAAGCGGCCCCGGCGCCGTCCAGATGGGCCCGATCATGAACTATCTCGAAAAAATACTGCCCGACGATGCGATCCTCACCAACGGCGCCGGCAACTACGCCACCTGGGTGCACCGCTTCCACCGTTCCCGCCGCTTTGCCACGCAGGCAGCACCGACCTCCGGCTCGATGGGCTACGGCACGCCGGCAGCGGTCGCCGCCAAGGAACTGTTTCCCGAGCGCGACGTGATCGCCTTCGCCGGCGACGGCTGCTTCCTGATGAACGGCCAGGAATTCGCCACCGCCGTGCAGTACGATCTGCCGATCATCGTCGTCGTCGTCAACAATGGCATCTACGGCACCATCCGCATGCACCAGGAACGCGAATATCCCGGCCGCGTCGTCGCCACCGACCTGAAGAATCCCGACTTCGCGGCGCTCGCCCGCGCCTATGGCGGCCATGGCGAAACGGTCGAGAAGACGGCCGACTTCGCGCCGGCCTTCGAACGCGCGCGCGCCAGCGGCAAGCCGTCGATCGTCGAGATCAGGCTCGACCCCGAGGCGATCACGCCGACCCGGACGATGACCCAGATACGGGACAGGTCGTGAGCGCAGAGGCATAGGCCGAGTTCCTTCGCAGCGCTTTCCCGCAAACTTCGACAGGCTAATGCAGCACTCCGCCGGGGCGCCGCTGCGCTACATCGTCGCCGCCTTCTCGATCTGCCCGCGAATCTCGCCGTCCTTGTGGGCCGCCGTATGGATGTTGATGTAGTATTTGCCGGCCATCAGGTCGGCAGCCTGCGCGTCGGTCAGGATCGCGGCCCCCTTGAACGGGCTTTTCGCAGCGCCCTTGAACGGGACGACGACGTCGGCATTTTCACCCTTTGCTGCCGGACCGTGAATATGTCCGGCCGTCGCCGGTCCACTGAGACCTGAATACATCACGTTCCAGGTTAGCTGTTTCGTGTCGGTGTTGAAGCCGAGAGTGGCCTCGCCTTTGCCCTCCGTGGTGACAGGTGGATTCTGCTGAGCGCCATCGAGCGTCGCCTTCATCTTCATCATGTCGGCCAAGGCCGGTGAACCGCACAGGAAGGCAGCCGAAACGGCCAGCGCCGAAAGCATCGGCGAGAAGGATTGCATGCGCATGGAATTCTCCGTTGTGGCGATGACATCCGCTGGAGCAGGATGCACTGGAACAACGGTTGTGGCGAGCGCATGTTTCCACCGGTAACGGCTATTTTACATGCCAAAAAAAAGGGGGCGGTCGCCCGTCCCCTTTTTTTCGAATTGCGGGCCCCAGAGGCCCGGGTTGATGGCCCTTGCTTGATGGCCCCTACTTGATGGCCTTGTCGGTGATGGCGGTCGTGTAGGCGCCGGTCGGCTCCTTGGTGATGATCTTCTGGTCGAGCAGCGCCTTGGCGGTGCGCGCGTAGGTCGCCGGGTCGAGCTTGCCGTCGGCATTGTCGATCAGCTTGGCGACTTCGCCCATCATGCGCTTCTGGTGGTTCTCGTCCTGGCCGCCATTGTCCATGACGATGCCGGCCGCCTCGTCGGAATTGTCGACGGCGTATTTCCAGCCCTTCATCGAGGCGCGCACGAAACGCACCATCTTGTCCTCGAAGGCCGGATCCTTGAGCTTGTCCTCCAGGGCGTAGAGCCCGTCCTCAAGCAGGTCGTTGCCCATGGCCGAGTAGTTGAACACGATCAGCTCTTCCGGCTTGTAGCCGGCATCGATGAGCTGCCAGTATTCGTTGTAGGTCATGACCGAAATACAATCCGCCTGCTTCTGGATCAGCGGCTGCACGTCGAAACTCTGCTTCAGCACGGTGACGCCATCCGGGCCGCCGTCGGTCTTCAAGCCGAGCTTGTTCATCCAGGCGTAGAACGGATACTCGTTGCCGAAGAACCAGACGCCGAGCGTATGGCCCTTGAAGTCGGCTTCGGTCTTGACCGGGCCGTCCTTCGGGCAGACCAGCTGCATGCCGGCCTTCTTGAACGGCTGGGCGATATTGACCAGCGGCACGCCCTTTTCGCGTGCTGCCAGCGCGCCGCCCATCCAGTCGACGATGACGTCGGCGCCGCCGCCGGCGATCACCTGCTCGGGCGCAATATCGGGGCCGCCCGGCTTGATCTCGACGTCGAGGCCCTCGGCCTCATAAAAACCCTTGTCCTTGGCGACGTAGTAGCCGGCGAACTGGGCCTGCGTGACCCATTTCAGCTGCAGCGTCACCTTGTCTGCGGCCATCGCCTGGAACGCGGCAAGCGACATCGCGCCGGCCAGCATCGAAACAACAAGTCTTTTCATGCTTTTACCCTCTGAAGTTAAGTGTTTACCCTTTTAGGACCAGGACCTTCAATCCAACCCTGATTCCAAACCCGCCACCGCCCTATCCACCACGGACGGAGGGATGCCAAAACGTGACTGCTCTCTCGAAAAGAGCGACCACGCCATAAAAGACCGAACCCGCAAGTGCTGCAACTGCGATTTCGGCCCAGACCATGTCGATATTCATCCGTCCGACTTCGGTCGAAATCCGGAATCCCATGCCGACCACCGGCGTGCCGAAGAACTCCGCGACGATGGCGCCGATCAGCGCCAGCGTCGAATTGATCTTCAGCGCATTGAAGATGAAGGGCGCTGCCGCCGGCAGCCGCAGCTTGAACAGCGTCTGCCAGTAGCTCGACGCATAGGTGCGCATCAGATCGCGTTCCATGTGGCCGGAGGCAGCAAGCCCGGCGACCGTGTTCACCAGCATCGGGAAGAAGGTCATGATGATGACGACGGCGGCCTTCGACTGCCAGTCGAAGCCGAACCACATGACCATGATCGGCGCCACGCCGATGATCGGCAGCGCCGACACCATATTGCCGATCGGCAGCAAGCCGCGGCGCAGGAACGGCACGCGGTCGGCCGCGATGGCGGCGATGAAGCCGGCGCCGCTACCGACGATATAGCCGAAGATCACCGCCTTGAAGATGGTCTGCCGCACGTCGGCGGCCAGCACCGGCAGCGAATTGGCGATGCGCACGCCGATGGCGCTTGGCGGCGGCAGCAGGATGAAAGGAATGCCGGCGCCGCGCGTCACCGCCTCCCAGATGATCAGGATCCAGGCGCCGAAGATCGCCGGGATGATCAGCCGCAAAGCGGTCGCCGCCCAGCGCGAGGCCGGGCGAAGCGCTGACAGCACCGTCACGCAACGCCAGGCCAGAAGCCATGCCGCGGCGAGCAGCAGATAGAACGACGCGCGAGCGGTGCCTTCGTTGCCGGTTATGCCGGCGAGCAGCAGCCACGCCGCGCCATGCGCGCTAAGGAAGAGCAACACCACCCCGACTGCCGGCGGGAAATTGTCGGCCTCGATTGCCAGGAGCAGCAACAAAAAAATCAAAGCCGCGGTACCGACACCATAGCCGAGCGCCGCATCGACAAGCGGCCAAAGAAGCAGCGCGCCGGCAAGAAGGACAAGCGCGGCATACCCTTGCCACGAGCGGGGGGTGATCGACGAAAGGCTCAGGAGGGAACTCATGCCGGCCTCCCGCCCATGGCGCGGTCGACGAGGCGCCCGGCAATGCCGACCACCATCACCAGCAAGGCCGCCACCACCGAGCCGGCCACCAGCGCCGACCAGATGTCGATGGTCTGACTGTAATAGGCGCCGGCGAGCAGCTTGGCGCCGATGCCGGCGACGGCACCGGTCGGCAGTTCACCGACGATGGCGCCGACCAGGCTGGCGGCGACCGCCACCTTCATCGAGGTGAACAGGAACGGCACCGATGCCGGCACCCGCAACTTCCAGAAGGTCTGCGAGGGGCTGGCATTGTAGGTGTGCATCAGGTCGAGATGGGTGAGTTCGGGCGAACGCAGCCCCTTGACCATGCCGACCGCCACCGGGAAGAACGACAGATAGGTCGAGATCAGCGCCTTCGGGATCAGGCCGGTAACGCCGATCGCCGCCAGCACGACGATGATCATCGGCGCCACCGCCAGGATCGGAATGGTCTGCGAGGCGATGATCCACGGCATCAGGCTGCGGTCGAGCGTCGCCACATGGACGATGCCGACGGCAATCAGGATGCCGAGCGCCGTGCCGAAAGCGAAGCCGAGCAGCGTCGAGGACAGCGTCACCCAGGCATTGTAGACAAGGCTGCGATTGCTGGTGACCTTGCGCAGAAACGTGTTCTCGAAGAAATTCACCGCCACCTGATGCGGCGCCGGCAGTGTCGGCTTCGGCTGCGCCATCGTCTTGCCGATGAACTCCACGATCCCCGGCGTCTCGCCGGCACGGCGGTCGAGATCGCGCTGGAACGGCGCGTTGAGGATGACGGCGAAAACATACCAGACGACCACCACGCCTGCGAGGATCGAGGTCACCGGAACGATCTTGTCGCGAAAGGAGTCCATCAGCGAAGCTCCCCTCCTCTCCCCAACGGGGAGAGGGTGGCCGGAGCGAAGCGGAGGCCGGGTGAGGGGGTAGAAATCTTTCCGTCGAGGCAAGCCAGGATCGTATCAAGGACCGCTCGGCGCTCGGCCAAAACTTCATGGTTCCAGAACCGGAGAACGGAATAACCATGCCCATTCAGCCAGGCCGTCCTGGCGGGGTCGGTTGGTGAATCCGCATGCTGGCTGCCATCGAGTTCGACAATCAGACCCTTCTCGCGACAAACGAAATCCGCGATGAAAGGTCCAAGCGGCACTTGCCTCACAAATTTGTAGCCGTTGAGATGACGTCCTCTCAGATCCCCCCAAAGTCGGTACTCAGCCTCGGTTTCGTCGACCCGCAGCTTTCGAGCGCGAGCGGTTGCCCCGGCATTTCTTTTGGTCGGATCTGTCGGCGCCGCCCCCTCACCCGACCTCCGCTTCGCTCCGGCCACCCTCTCCCCGTCGGGGAGAGGAGGGAGCCCATCCCGCCCAATCCTCATAGCTGTGCCCTGCCCTGCGCCGCGTCGCTTCGCTCCTTGCTCCGCCCTAGGATGACGAAGGCATGGGTGGGCCCGCTGGCACCGTCGGGGAGAGGAGAGAGCCCATCCCGCTCAATCCTCATAGCTGTGCCCTGCCCTGAGCCCGTCACGCACCCGCGCCGCGATCGCCAAAAACTCCGGCGTCTCGCGAATGTCGAGCGGCCGCTTCTTCGGCAGCGTCGATTCGATGACATCGCTGACGCGGCCCGGGCGCGGCGACATGACTATGATCCGCGTCGACAGGTAGACCGCCTCGGGAATGGAATGGGTGACGAAGCAGATGGTCTTGTTGGTCCGATCCCAAAGCTCCAGCAGTTGTTCGTTGAGGTGGTCGCGCACGATCTCGTCCAGCGCGCCGAACGGCTCGTCCATCAACAGAAGATCGGCATCGAACGCCAGCGCCCGCGCGATCGAGGCACGCTGCTGCATGCCGCCGGAAAGCTGCCACGGGTATTTCTGCTCGAAGCCGGCCAGGTTGACGAGATCGAGCGTGCGCTTGATGCGCGCCGCCTGCTCTGCCTTCGACAGGCCCATGATCTCCAGCGGCAGCGCCACATTGCGCTCGATCGTGCGCCACGGATAAAGTGCGGCCGCCTGGAAGACATAGCCATAGGCGCGGTTTTCGCGCGCCTGCTCCGGCGTCACGCCATTGACGGAGATGCTTCCCGATGTCGGTTTCTCGAGATCGGCGATGACCCGCAGCAAGGTCGTCTTGCCGCAGCCGGACGGCCCGATGAAGGAGACGAATTCGCCCTTGCCGATGGTCAGGTCGACATCCGACAGCGCCTGCACCGGACCGTCGCTGGTCTGGAAGGTGAGGCCGAGCTTGCTTGCCGAAACGACGGCTGGCGACTGTCCGGTCATAGGCCGCAGCCTGGCTTTTCGCACCGCCGCCGCGCCGGCCGCACTCCCGTTGCTTTTGCCAAAATGCTGCTTTCCACTTATCTTGTCCCACTCGATCGAGAGTTTGCCCGATGTCGTCCAAACCCACCTGCCATCTTATCCGCCCCGAAGGCTCTTATGAAGGCAAGCAGGGATTGAGTTATTTCACCGGCATCGCCGCCGAGACGGTCGGCTCTACCGGCATCTGCATGCACCTGCTCACCATGCCGCCCGGTGCCCGCGCCAAGGCGCATATGCACGAAAGCCATGAGACGGCGATCTATGTGCTCTCCGGCGAGGTCCATACCTGGTATGGCGACCGGCTCGAGCAGCAGACCGTGGCCAAGGCCGGCGACCTCTTCTACATTCCCGCCGGCGTGCCGCATCTGCCGGCCAATCTGAGCGACAGCCCGGCCTCGGCGGTCATCGCCCGCACCGATCCCAACGAACAGGAAAGCGTCGTGCTGCTGCCGCAACTGGATGGGCTGGTCGCCTGAGGCCGGCTTCAGTGCAATCGCTTCAGGTTTGCGCTGCCCATGAGGGGCGGCGCCGACGTCGACAAACCCGCGCAAGCTCACACCCCGGTCGCCGGAATGCCTGATCGTTCCACCTTGCGCGGCGCGGAAATTTCCTTCCAGGTCGACAGCGCCCGATTGACCGCGGCATTCGGCTCGCGGCCGACGAATTCGCCATGGCCGGGCTTCGCCTTGACCTCGTTCTCCTGGATCGACAATTCGCCGCGCGAAAAGACGAAGCGCGGCAGGCCGGTCACCTCAAAACCTTCGAAGACGTTGTAGTCGATCACCGACTGCTGCTTCTTGGAAGTGATCGTCTTCTTGCGCTTCGGGTCCCAGACGACGATGTCGGCGTCGGCGCCTTCGACGATGGCGCCCTTCCTCGGATACATGTTGAGGATTTTGGCGATGTTGGTCGAGGTCACCGCGACGAATTCGTTCATCGTGAGCCGGCCGGTGTTGACGCCCGTCGTCCACAGCACCGGCAAGCGGTCCTCGAGCCCGCCGGTGCCGTTCGGGATCTTGGTGAAATCGCCGACACCGTTGCGCTTCTGGCTGGTGGTGAAGGCGCAATGGTCGGTTGCCACCACTTGCAGCGATCCGGCCTGCAGGCCGGCCCACAGCGAATCCTGGTGCAGTTTGTTGCGGAACGGCGGGCTCATGACGCGGCGCGCCGCATGGTCCCAGTCCTTGTTGAAATATTCGCTCTCGTCGAGCGTCAGATGCTGGATCAGCGGCTCGCCGAACACCCGCATGCCCTTCTGCCGCGCCCGGCGAATGGCTTCATGGGCCTGCTCGCAGGAGACATGCACGACATAGAGCGGCACGCCGGCCATGTCGGCGATCATGATGGCGCGGTTGGTCGCCTCGCCTTCCACTTCCGGCGGCCGCGAGTAAGCGTGCCCTTCGGGGCCGTTGTTGCCGGCGGCCAGCAGCTTCTGCGACAGTGCGGCGACCACGTCGCCATTCTCGGCATGGACCAGCGGCAGCGCGCCAAGGTCGGCGCAGCGCTGGAACGACGAATACATCTCGTCGTCGTCGACCATCAGCGCGCCCTTGTAGGCCATGAAGTGCTTGAACGAGGTGATGCCCTTGTCGACGACGGTGGCCATCTCGTCGAACACCTGCTTGCCCCACCAGGTGATCGCCATGTGGAAAGAATAGTCGCAAGACGCTTTCGAGGTCTTGTTGTCCCACATCTGCAGGGCCTCGAGCAGCGACTGCTGCGGCGCCGGCAGACAGAAATCGACAACCATCGTGGTGCCGCCGGCAAGCGCGGCGCGGGTGCCGCTCTCGAAATCGTCGGCCGAATAGGTGCCCATGAACGGCATTTCGAGATGGGTGTGCGGATCGATGCCGCCCGGCATCACATAGCAGCCGCTGGCGTCGAACTCGTGGTCGCCATGCAGGTCCGGCCCGATGGCGATGATCTTGCCGTGCTTGAACAGCACGTCGGCCTTCCAGCTTCGATCGGCGGTGACGATGGTGCCGTTCTTGATGACTTTGGACATTTTCTTGTTCCCTTGTTTTTCTCGCGCTTCTTGGTGAGCGGCCTGCTTGATTAGATCGGTTCGGGATCGAGCCCTGAACGGCCTCTACATGACTCCAACTTCCCGCAATATCTCCTCGACGCAACCGTCGAAAGAATTTGCCAGGTCTCCTGTCGAAAACCGCAGCACACGATAGCCCTGTCGGCCAAACCATGCATCGCGTATTCGATCCTTGTCCATCTGCTCCGGCGTGAAGTGATGCTCTCCATCGACCTCGATGACGAGGTTCTTCTCATGTAACACGAAGTCCGCAATGTAAGGTCCGATCGGCGCCTGCTTCCTGGCATGCAGGCCGTAGAGGCGACGGAACTCTTTCAATTCAGACCAGAGCTTGCGTTCACCATCCGTCATGTTCCGGCGCAGTGCCCTGGCACGCTTTATGGCGGCTGGATCGATCGCGCTCGGTGCCAAGACGAGTACCCCCACCCTCAATCCCTCCCCACAAGGGGGAGGGAGGCTTTTCGTCGCACTACCACAGCTGAACCCATCAAAGCTTTCGCCACAGGAAGAGGAGCCGGCATTGCCAGTCCCCCTCCCCCCTGTGGGGAGGGGTTAGGGGTGGGGGTACAGCGCCGACGTCTCACTCCACAATCACCGCCGTCTCCACCACTGCGTGGAACAGCACGTCGGCGCCGGCCGCCGCCCATTCCTTGGTGATCTCCTCGGCCTCGTTGTGGCTGAGCCCGTCGACGCAAGGGCACATCACCATTGCCGTCGGCGCGACGCGGTTGATCCAGCAGGCGTCGTGGCCGGCGCCGGAGACGATGTTGCGATGCGTGTAACCCAGGCGCTCGGCTGCATCCCGCACAGCCTTGATGCAGCCCGGATCGAAAGTCACCGGATCGAAATGGCCGACCTGGTCGATTTGATATTGGATGTCGAGCGCTTCGCAGATCGTGTCGATGCCTTCGCGAATACGCCCGTCCATGGCGTCGAGCACTTCCTTTTCCGGCGAGCGGATGTCGATGGTGAACATGGTGCGGCCGGCAATGATGTTGCGCGAGTTCGGATAGACTTCCATGTGGCCGACCGCGCCGACGGCGTCGGGCTGGTAGTCCATGGCGATCTCGTGCACCAGCTCGATCACCCGCGCCATGCCGAGCCCGGCATTGCGGCGCTTGGGCATCGGCGTCGAGCCGGTATGCGCCTCCTTGCCGGTCAGCGTCACCTGCAGCCATTTCAATCCCTGGCCATGGGTGACGACGCCGATGTCGATGCCCTCGTCCTCGAGGATCGGGCCCTGCTCGATATGCAGCTCGAAGAAGGCGTGGATCTTGCGCTCACCGACTTTCTCGCTGCCTTTCCAGCCGATGCGTTCGAGCTCCTCGCCGAATTTCTTGCCGTCCTTGTCGACATGTTCGTAGACGTCGGCCTGGTCGAGGACGCCGGCGAACACGCCGGATGCCATCATCGCCGGCGCAAAGCGCGCGCCTTCCTCGTTCGTCCAGTTGGTGACGACGATCGGATGTTTTGTCTTGATGCCGAGTTCGTTGAGCGAGCGCACGATCTCCAGGCCGCCGAGCACACCAAGCACGCCGTCATACTTGCCGCCGGTCGGCTGGGTGTCGAGATGGCTGCCGACATAGACCGGCGGCAGATCGGGCTCGGTGCCCTCGCGGCGGGCAAACATCGTGCCCATCTCGTCGAGGCCCATTTCAAGTCCCGCCGCCTCGCACCAGCGCTTGAACAGCTGCCGCCCCTCGCCGTCCGCGTCGGTCAACGTCTGGCGATTGTTGCCGCCGGCAACGCCGGGGCCGATCTTCGCCATCTCCATTATCGAATCCCACAAACGGTCTGAATTGATTCGCAGATTCTCGCCCGGAGCGGCCATTTCTAAAACCTCATCGATTGCGCAGCGTCCCCCAGGGAAAGCTGCGCCGCGTTTCTCAATCCACCGCCCTCAGCACTTCACGCACATGGTCGATCAATTCGTTGATCTGGCCCTTGGTGATGATCAGCGGCGGCGACAGCGCGATGATGTCGCCGGTGGTGCGGATCAGCGCGCCGCGCTCGAACGCTTTCACAAAAGCCGAGAAGGCACGCTTGGTCGGACTGCCGGGGATGGGCGCCAACTCGATCGCACCGATCAGGCCGATGTTTCTGATGTCGATGACGTTCGGCTCGCCCTTCAGCGAATGCAGTGCGTCTTCCCAATACGGCGCCAGTTCCTGGCCGCGGGTGAGCAGGCCCTCTTCCTTATAGGTATCGAGCGTGCCCAGCGCCGCCGCACAGGCGATCGGATTGCCCGAATAGGTGTAGCCGTGGAAGAACTCGATCATATGCTCGGGGCCGGTCATGAAGGCGTCGTGGATTTCCTTCTTGACGAACACCGCGCCCATCGGGATGACGCCGTTGGAGACGCCCTTGGCGGTGGTCATGATGTCGGGCGTGACGCCGAAATAGTCGGCGGCAAACGGCGTGCCGAGACGGCCGAAGCCGGTGATGACCTCGTCGAAGATCAAAAGGATGCCATGCCTGGTGCAAATCTCGCGCAGCCTCTCGAGATAGCCCTTCGGCGGCAGGATGACGCCGGTGGAACCCGCCACCGGCTCGACGATAACGGCCGCGATGGTCGAGGCGTCGTGCAGCGCGACGATGCGCTCCAACTCGTTGGCCAGTTCCGCGCCATGCTCGGGCACGCCCTTGGTGAACGAATTCTTCTCCGGCAGGTGGGTGTGCGGCATGTGGTCGACGCCGCCGAGCAGCGTGCCGAACATCTTGCGGTTGGTGACGATGCCGCCGACCGAGATGCCGCCGAAATTGACGCCGTGATAGCCGCGCTCGCGGCCGATCAGGCGGGTGCGCGAGCCCTCGCCTCTGGCGCGGTGATAGGCGATCGCCATCTTCAACGCGGTCTCGACCGATTCCGATCCGGAATTGGTGAAGAACACGTGGTCCATGCCCTCCGGCGCCAGGTCGACCAAACGGTTCGCCAATTCGAAGACGATCGGGTGACCCATCTGGAACGCCGGCGCATAGTCGAGCTCGGCGGCCTGGCTCTGGATCGCATCGGTGATCTTCGGCCGGCAGTGGCCGGCATTGACGCACCACAGGCCGGCAGTGCCGTCTAAAACCGTGCGACCGTCGCTCGTCGTGTAATGCATGTCCTTGGCGGACACCATCATGCGCGGCGCCTGCTTGAACTGCCGGTTTGCCGTGAACGGCATCCAGAATGCGCTGAGATCGTTCGGCGTGACTTTCAGCCGGTTGGACATGACCAAGACTTCCCCTTGTAACCTGTTTCGGTGCGGCTAACGCTTGGTCTTCCCGACACTTGGTCTCTGCTGCGTTTTCGTGCTACGCAAATTTTGACCGATTGGACAAACGTTAGCACCGCCCTGTCGGCGGTCAAGGGATTACTAGCGGAAATGCGGCAGCTGAGGCGCGCTCCACAGGCCGGAGAAAAACTGGTCCAGAGAATTGGTCCAGATGGCTCTCCAAGCCATGGTATGCCGCGGTGACGGCCGACATGGAAATTCCGGCCCCTCGCCGTACCCGCATCCAGCAGGAAAAGCGCGAGCTGATCCTGGAGGCGGCGCTCGAGGTGTTCTCGACCAACGGCTTTCGCGGCTCGACCATCGACCAGATCGCCGAAGCCGCCGGCATGTCGAAGCCGAACCTGCTCTACTATTTCCGCCGCAAGGAGGACATCCACGAGACGCTGATGCAGCGGCTTCTCGACACCTGGCTGGCGCCGCTGCGCGAACTCGACGACATCGGCGATCCCTTGACCGAATTGCGCAGCTATATCAGGCGCAAGCTCGAAATGGCGCGCGATTTCCCCAGGGAAAGCCGCCTGTTCGCCAACGAGATCCTGCAGGGCGCGCCGCGCATCATGCCGATGCTGGAAGGCGAGCTGAAGACGCTGGTCGACGAGAAGGCCGCCGTCATCAAGGGCTGGATGCGCGCCGGCAAGATCGCGCCCACCGACCCCTGGCACCTGATCTTCTCGATCTGGGCGACGACGCAGCACTATGCCGATTTCGACGTTCAGGTCCGCGCCGTGCTCGGACCCGACCGCGGCGGCGACGGCCGCTTCGAGGATGCTGCAAGGTTTCTCGAACAATTGTTCATCGACGGGCTGAAGCCGAAGAGCTGAAGCTTCAGCAATTGGTTTGACAGATTGAGACCGTTTGCCAGAGGCTGCGGCGGCTGCCTCCGCGAGGCGGCCACCGAACCTTCAAAGCGGCTGCGCCGCCAGCGCCAGGAAACCTCCAGTCAGCGCCACGTTGCGACAAAGCCGTTGATGCGCGACGCGCGCTCGGGGCCCTGATGATCCCAGAAATTGTGGAACATCGGCGTGGCCACCATCAGGAACAGCACCAGGCACAGAGCCGCGGCAGCGGTCCAGACACCTGATATCACCAGCGCTCCGGAAACGATTTGCAGGACGATCCCCAACCACAGCATCAGCCGCGCCTGCGGCACGCCTCGCGTCGTCATCAGCTGGGTCAGGAAGCCTGCATTCTGGACGTTGCGCAGGCCGGCAAAGACAAAGGCGCCGCCAAGCAGCAGGCGTGCGGCAACCAGAATCTCATTCTCAAAATTCGACAACATGGTCTTGATCTCAAAGCAAAAAGAGACGCGCGGCGTTAAGGCTGTCCACCCACTTTCGTCCGCTCAGGCGGCCTTGGCCGCCGCTACCGGATGAATGGCGTGGAAGGGAACGCAGAGCCGGTTCCAGGTGTTGATCATGCCGATCGCTACGGACAGCTTGACAAGTTCCTCTTCCGAGAAGTGTCCAAGCGTTTTTGCATAGAGATCATCCGGCACGCCGCTGTCGGCGATCTTCGTCACCACGTCGGTCCAGGCGAAGGCAGCACGTTCGCGCTCGGAAAACAGCGGCGATTCCTTCCAGGCGGAGACGAGATAGAGCCGCTGCTCGGTCTCGCCATCTCGGCGCGCCTCGCGGCTGTGCATCTCGACGCAGTACGAACAGCCATTGATCTGCGACGCCCGCAGCTTGATCAGATGCAGCAGGCCTTTCTCGAGCCCGCACTCGTCGACCGCCTTGTTGAGCGCCGATACCGCTTTCATGATTTCCGGCGCCGCGCCGAAGAATTGCAGCCTCTGCTTCATTCTCTTTCCCTTCACGCTTGCTTGGTTGAACTGGATTTCTGCGGTCGTTGATGACGCTCGACAAAGGCGCAGTTGGCGGCGACTGAACGGGGATCGGCATCGCTCCCGTATTCCGCAACGATGTCGGACAGCCGGGACTCGGCAAGAGCGGCGCGATAGGCGCGCTCGGCCTT
This sequence comes from Mesorhizobium sp. WSM4850, assembly GCF_055811735.1. Taxonomy (NCBI): domain Bacteria; kingdom Pseudomonadati; phylum Pseudomonadota; class Alphaproteobacteria; order Hyphomicrobiales; family Phyllobacteriaceae; genus Mesorhizobium; species Mesorhizobium sp. WSM4850. The sequence goes on from NZ_JBVVPV010000010.1 coordinate 145,116, forward strand.
CAGCATCGCGACGCTGATGCCGCAGGGTTTGACATAGGCCGAGGCATCGAGCCTGGCCGGCCCGCGCTGACGGATTTCGCCGCAACGGAAGGCCGGTTCGCGTCCTTCGACGGCGAGCACGATGTCGAGCAGCGTTATGCGCTCCGCCTGCCGCGCCAGCCGGAAACCGCCCGATGGCCCGGGCACCGATTCCAGGATGCCCGACGCCGTGAGCGCGTTGAGATGCTTGAGCAGATAGCTTGGCGACAGGCCGAACGCTTCCGCCATGGCAGCACCCGGCATGGTCGACGCGCCTTCCACGCCGGCAAGCATGGCGGCGCAGTGGATGGCCGCTTCAACGCCCTCGCCCAGCTTCATTTTTCTGAATTCCAATTCATGGATATATCTTATCGTGGATAATTTTTATCCGCAATAGGAATATCCGGGCCTACGGTTCCTTTTCAAAGGGTTGCGCTGCCCCTCATTGCCCTGCCGGGCATTTCTCCCCGTATAGTGACGGGGAGAAAGACGCTATCACCGATGATTTCGCCAATTGTCGGCGGTGCAAAAAGGGCGGCGAGGTTGCGGCAATCCCCCTTCTCCCCGTCACGATACGGGGAGAAGGTGCCGGCAGGCGGATGAGGGGCAGCGCCAACCTCGACAATTCAACCGGACGAAACCGATCTGGCGCTTCGACCAAACTTACTCCGCGGCCACCTTGGCCATCGGGTTGTTTGGATGCGTCGTCCAGTTGGCGTAGACCGGCGACACCGGTCTGCCGGTGCGCTGGTCGATGACGCCGGCCGCCAACGGCTCCATGGTGATGCAGTTCTCGACAGGGCAGACATTGACGCAGAGGTTGCAGCCGACGCATTCGGCCTCGATCACCTCGAAATGCCGCTTGCCGTCAACCATGCTGGTGATCGCCTGGTGCGAAGTGTCCTCGCAGGCGATGTGGCAGCGGCCGCATTTGATGCACGCCTCCTGGTCGATATGCGCCTTGGCGACGTAATTGAGGTTGAGATATTGCCAGTCGGTGACGTTGGGCGTGGCGCGGCCGACGATGTCGTCGAGCGAGGCATGGCCCTTCTCGTCCATCCAGTTTTCCAGGCCGGCGATCATCTCCTGCACGATCTTGAAGCCATAGGTCATCGCCGCCGTGCACACCTGCACATTGCCGGCACCGAGCGCCATGAATTCGGCAGCGTCGCGCCAAGTGGTGATGCCGCCGATACCGGAGATCGGCAAGCCGTGCGTTTCCGGATCGCGGGCGATCTCGGCGACCATGTTCATGGCGATCGGCTTCACCGCCGGGCCGCAATAGCCGCCATGCGAACCCTTGCCGTCGATGGTCGGCTCCGGTGCGAAACTGTCGAGATTGACGCCGGTGATCGAATTGATGGTGTTGATCAGCGACACCGCGTCGGTGCCGCCGGCAAGGGCGGCACGCGCCGGCTTGCGTATATCGGTGATGTTCGGCGTCAGCTTGGTGATGACAGGCATGCGGGTGTTGGCCTTGCACCAGCGCACCACCATTTCGATGTATTCCGGCACCTGGCCGACGGCGGCGCCCATGCCGCGTTCCGACATGCCGTGCGGGCAGCCGAAATTGAGCTCGATGCCGTCGGCCCCGGTCTCCTCGACCACCGGCAGGATCGCCTTCCACGCATGCTCCTCGCAAGGCACCATCAGCGAGACGACGATGGCGCGCTCGGGCCAGTCCATCTTGACCTGCTTGATCTCGCGCAGATTGGTCTGCAAGTCGCGGTCGGTGATCAGCTCGATGTTGTTCAAGCCGAGCAGGCGGCGATCGGCGCCCCAGATCGCGCCATAGCGCGGGCCGTTGACATTGACCACCGGCGGCCCCTCTTCGCCGAGCGTCTTCCAGACAACGCCGCCCCAGCCCGCCCTAAAGGCGCGGATGACATTGTAGGCCTTGTCGGTCGGCGGCGCCGAGGCCAGCCAGAACGGATTCGGCGATTTGATGCCGACGAAATTGTTTCTGATATCTGCCATGCTCATGCCCTCCCGTTCGAGGTCAGTGCCCGGTGGATCGATTCGGCCGCGTCGCGCCCCTGCGCGACTGCCGAGACGGTGAGGTCGTCGCCGCCATAGATGCAGTCGCCGCCGGCCCAGACGTTTGGCAGCGAGGTGCGGCCTTCGGCGTCGACCTTGATGCGGCCGGCTTCCAGCGCCAGCAAGGCGCCGCTGCCGTTGAGCGCAGCCGGGACAAAGCTCTGGCCGATCGCCTTGAACACCTGGTCGGCAGTGAGCGTCAGCCGCTCGCCGGTGCCGACGAGTTTCTCGCCATCCATCGCCGTATATTCGAGCTCGATGCCCGAGACCTTGCCGCCTTCGGCAATGACCCGCTTCGGCTGCAGCCAGTGACGGATGATGACGCCGTTGGCGGCGGCCAGGTCCTGCTCGAATTCGGAAGCGTTCATGTGCTCCTGACCGCGCCGGTAGCAGATCGTCACCTCTTCGGCGCCGAGCAGCTTTGATTGCACCGCCGCGTCGATCGCCGTCATGCCGCCGCCGATGACGACGACGCGCCGGCCGACCGGCAGGCTGGCAAGATCGCTGGCCTGGCGAAGCTCGGCAATGAACTCCACCGCATTGGTGACGCCTTGCGCGTCCTCGCCGTCGGCGCGCAGCGCGTTGACGCCGCCAAGTCCCATGCCGAGGAACACTGCATCGTAATTCCTGGTCAGGTCCGACAGCTGGTAATCGCGGCCAAGCGCCTTGCCGTTCTGGATGTCGATGCCGCCGATCGAAATGACATAGTCGACCTCGGCCTGGGCAAAATTGTCGATGCTCTTGTAAGCGGCGATGCCGTATTCATTGAGACCGCCGGCTTTCGGGCGGGCCTCGAGGATGGTCACGTCGTGACCGTGGCGGGCGAGCCGATGGGCGGCGGCAAGCCCGGCCGGTCCGGCGCCGACCACGGCGACCGTCTTGCCGGTCGGAGCGGCGCGCGCATAGAACTGCTTGTTCTCAGCCATCGCGACATCGGTGGCATAACGCTGCAGGCGGCCGATCTGCACCGGCTTGCCTTCAGCCACTTCGCGCACGCAGACCTCTTCGCACAGCGTCTCGGTCGGGCAGACGCGGGCGCACATGCCGCCCAAAATGTTCTGGTCGAAAATCGTCCTGGCCGAGCCGATCGGATTGCCGGTCGAGATCTGGCGGATGAACAGCGGGATGTCGATCGAGGTCGGGCATGCGTTCATGCACGGCGCATCGTAGCAGAAATAGCAGCGATCGGACTCGACCAGCGCCTCGTGATGATCGAGCGGCGGATGCAGGTCGGAAAAATTATCGGCATATTGCTCGGGCGAAAGCCGCCCGCCGGCAATGCCCTGCTTGAAATGACCAGTCGCCATTCCGCTTCCCCATTCCTTGTTGTTTTGCGGAAGGCTAGCACGTTTTGTTTTTTTATCAATTGGTCAATTTTCGACGCAAGCCGCTGAAAAGCCACGAGAAAACATGATATCAATACTCATGTTTTCTATATTGGCCTTGGCTGTCGGAATTCCGTCGCGAAGATCGTCCTAGATGGATCACGCATGATCGCTGACTGGAAACCCAAGGAGCACGACAATGCCAAACTCCCCGATGTCCTTCTTCTGGTACGAGCTGATGACCACCGATCTCGACGCTGCCGAAGCGTTCTACACCGATGTGGTGGGCTGGAAGGCGCAGCCCTTCGACGGCGCGCCCGGCATGCCGCGCTATATCGTGATGAATGTCGGCCAGCGCGGCGTCGGCGGGCTGATGACGCAGCCGGACGAAGTGCGCAAGACGGGCATGCCGCCAGCCTGGGTCGGTTACATCCATACCGGGGATGTCGATGCTTCCACGAAATCGCTGAAGGGGGCCGGCGGTGCGGTTCACCGCGAACCCGATGACATTCCGGGCGTCGGCCGCTTTGCCGTCGTCGCCGATCCGCAAGGCGCGGTGTTCAACTTCCTGCAGCCGATTGGCCCTGACCAGCCGCCGTTGCCGGCTACTACTCCCGGCAATATCGGCTGGCATGAACTCTACACGACCGACTGGCACGCCGCGTTCGATTTCTATGCCGGGCAATTCGGCTGGACCAAGGGCGACGCCATGGATATGGGGCCGATGGGCACCTACCAGCTGTTTGCCGCCGGCGGCGAACCTGTCGGCGGCATGATGAACAAGCCCGAGCAGGTTCCGGTGCCGGTCTGGCAGTTCTATTTCAATGTCCCCGCAATCGACGCGGCGGCCAAGCGTGTCACCGATAATGGCGGCACGATCCTGATGGGACCGATGGAGGTTCCCGGCGGCGGCTGGATCGTGATGTGCACGGACCCACAGGGTGCTCATTTCGCGCTGACGGCGCCGGTGCGGTAGCTGGGCCGGCGTCATGCTTGTCGAAGTGGGCGATCCTTCGCGCCCCCCTCTGTCCTGCCGGACATCTCCCCCACTTGGGGGGAGATTGGCAGCTCCGGCGACGGCACTCTTCTTGCGACCTTTGTGATTGGCGAATTCAGTGATGACGGCCGATCTCCCCCCTTGTGGGGGAGATGTCCGGCAGGACAGAGGGGGGCGCTGTCCCATAGGCGCTAACTTAGGGCACGAGCGTTATCCTTGCTGCGGCGGATTGGCTTTTTCGTCGCCTCGGTGGATCGC